>CAZJFS010000135.1:0-12286 GCA_964545075.1 uncultured bacterium | reverse complement strand
CCATAACCATATTCGTCCGAAGGTACGATCTTGATTATAACGCTTTCAAAGTTATCCGCAATATCCGATCTTGAGTTCCATACGAGTTTCTTTCCCGTTCCGCTCGCTATTTCCCTTGTGTCGCCGGTTATGTTGAGCGCCTGTTTGAACGAAACTCCGTCCGTCGAAAAATATACTTCGGCCGTGCATAGATTATTATCCAGGTCGATGATGTCGTAAGTCAATGTTATATTGTCTTTTAAGCCTGAAACCTTAAGCATGCTTACGGCCGGCGGGGTATTTATAAGATTATTAAGCTCGAATACCTGCGATTCGCCCCACGACCCTGAAGTCTTTGAATCGTTTGGAACGAGCCTTACCTTTACGTTTTTCTGGTTCGTTTTGATATCTTTATATGAATCCCATACGACGCTTAAATTCGTGCCCGGGAAGTGCCTTTTGGAAATATCGACGAGGTTGATGCTTCTTTTAATTGATGCGCCGTTATCGATGGAATAATATAATTCTATGGAGCAGCTGTCTTTATCGCCGTCAGCCAGATCGAAATTAAGCAGTATCTCGCCTGAATTTCCGCTGGCGATAACGCTTGTGATGGAAGGTATCTTGTTATCGGTGAGAGAGAGGTTATCGACTTCGAATGTATTGGATTCAATCGGCGCGCCCTGAATTCTTCTGTCGAATGGTATGAGCTTGAGCCTTATGCTGGATTGTTTTGATAAAAAATCAGCCGTTGAATGCCACGTTATTTTTTTATCTGGCCCGCTTATCATATTTGAAACATCGCCTGAAACGCTGGCTTTATTGAAATAAGAGAGGCCGCCGTCGAGCGAGTAATAAACTTCGACGCCGCAGATATCAGATTTTTCAGGATCGTCTATGGAGTAAGTTATGTTTATTTCGCCCGTAGTTCCTGAAACTGAAAGGTTGGTTAAAACAGGAGGCGTGGTCGGTTTTTCAGTGAGTAAAATGATCGATCCGTCATAGCCGAAACCGTAGTCGTCCTCGGTAACGTTAACCGCGATAGCCGAGTCTATGAAGTCCGGTTTTGTGGCGACGATATTATAGTTTCCGGCTTTCAGACCTGCCTGGGGCGAAAGATTGAATATGCCGCCCGTTACTGAAACGGTTGATTCTCCGTTTTCATTAACAATGATTGAAGCGCCGGATACTCCCGAACCGTCAGCGGGTGAAATTATTCTTCCGCTCAAACCCGTTACGCCGGTTGCCGAGCTCCTGATTTTAATTATCTCGTCGCTGACGAGTTTTTCTATAACGTTGATATCCTGCGCCGATGAATAATTACCTTCCAGAACGGCTTTTTGAAGTCTTACGTTGCCCGAGGCATCTACTTTAACTATTACTATCTGAGTTTTTCCTTTGGTTGCGCTCATATTGGAAACGATAGGACCCGCCGGCCCATCAACCGTTAATTTTACGGGCGCGAGATCATTCGATAATTTGATGTCGAATTTATAAAATCCATTCAGATCCGTTACCGTCTGATATTCGACGTTATCCGCGATCAAAAAAACCTGTTTTCCGACGATTGGAGCTTTAACCGCGTATGCCGGCCCTTTTCCGGTTGAATTTGAAGGCGCCGCGGCCGGAATGGCCGTGGCGTCGCTGAGATATCCCGTCACTGAAGCGTTTGGAATGATCGCGCCGATGGCCTTCATAGGCTGGCTATATCCGACGATCCCGCTATAATTCGCTTCAAGTTTCGCTTGTCCGAGGCTGTCCGCGACAAGTTCCGATACGTAAATTTCACCAAATTTCGCTACGCCGGCTGAAAGGCTTTTGGTTACCATACCGTTTTTAAACGTACCGCTATGCAGTGAAACCGATATATCGCCCGCCGCCGTAGGAAGGACGTTTCCGAACTGTTCGAAAACCTTTATTTTAAATGGCGGAATGATGGTTCCCTTGACGAGTTCCGTAAGCGGAAGTTCAGGTTCGAAAACCAGTTTAGCGGGATATAATTTAACGAATTCGATCGTTAAAAATTTAAGGCCTATCTGCGCCTCGTTCGCGATCGATTTTTGCGAAGCTTCTTCATTTGAATAGACGTAGATCTCGGGACAAGTTCCGGCCCATACTATTTCGTAAGTGTCGTTTGCTCTGTAATGAAGGTTGGCCCTGACGCTCACCGAATAAGTGTCGTGGACGGGTATTTCATTGTCGAAGGTTAAGAATCCGGCGTTGAAATCGACGGTTTTATTGGCGACCTCTTTATTCGCTTTAACGCTTTTAACGCTTATATTCACGCGGCCGGTAATACCGGTCGGAATCGAAACGAATGACGATCCGTCCGAATAATTAAGCATATTCATTTTAACTGATATATTTGAAGTCTGGCCGCCAGAGCCGCCCAGATCAAGAGCCGAACCGCCCCCGCCTCCTCCGCATCCGGATATCGCAAGTGAAATAAAAATGCAGCAGGCCGCTAAAATCAGCATAAAATATCTTTTTTTCATATATAAAATCTCCTTGATTAAAATCTATAAAAAAGTAAAAAATTCAAGCGAATCGATATACAAACGTTCGATTGCTTGAATATGTTAATAATAACATTGTTAATTTATCCTATGATAATAATTATACAAATGGTACCATTTTTTATTTAATTATACAAATTAAATTTTTAATGAAAATTTTAAGGCACTATCTCGACGCTTGCGCTGTCGGTGATGTAATTATAAGTGACGCCGATCTCGTCGGTACCGGTATCGGCTTTGGCCAGATAATTTCCGCTATTGTCGATTTTGCCGCGCATGGCGGAATATCTTAATGAAAGGTTTTCAATCTTGTTTCCGTAAACGTCGAAGACGCTTGCCGTAAAAACGCCTCCGTTGGAAGCTTTTACCTGCATGCTTTTTGGCGCGATAAAAATTTTATAAGCTTCGCGCGGCGTTATGTCGAAGGGCATGGAGCCAGTGGCTGAGATCGTTTTAGCGATTACGGCGTCGTGCTCGGGGTGGAGCGGCGCGATATATTCGCCGTTTGAATTTATGTTTCCGAAGCGGCACGACCATGTGACGGTAACCGGAACTTCCTCGCCGAACTGATTTTTTCCGACGACGTAAAATTTCTGGTTCGCTCCGACCGTTAAAAATTTTGTATCGGGGTGAATTTCGAGTGTGACGGCTTCCGGCTGCGGCTTTATTGAAATAACGGCCGTTCCGGAGATCTTTCCGACGATCGCTGAAACGCGGTCTATTGTTTGATAATTGGGCGCTATATAAACGCCGGCGGAGTCGATTGTCCCATCGTGCGCTTCCCAGGCGGGAGATACGATAAGACTGCCTCCGAGATCGTCGACGCCGCTCGCCGCGAAACAGAGTTTGCTTCCGGCTTTTATTTCAGGCGTCTGAGGCGAGACTTTTAATGATACCAGCTGGCGGTCGTTATTGATAACCGTTCCGCCGCATCCCGAATGCATAGCCAGAAAAACGGTGAATATGACTAAAAACCAGAACGCCAGTTTGTTGTTGACTTTTTTAAACGTACGCATTTTAAATTGTTTGAATATTTTTGCCCTGTAAATGATAACGGTTTGCACTGATTCGCATAAAAGTTTTTCAGGAACCGTTATTTACTGAAAATATGCCCCGGCATTAAATGTGTGTCGGTTCAAGACCGCTGATACCGCGATAAAATATTACGAACATGCAATTTGTGCATTTAAGCGAGTTGTGATTGTTCTTTAAAGTGCTGTCATTGTTCTTGACCATAGTGGTGTTGCAGAGTGGGCATTGCATTCTTGAATTCCTCCGTTTTTGAAAGATTTTTTGTCTATGAATTAATTATCGGAATTCATGGCGGTAAAGATTAACCTCAAATCGTTAATTTTCATTATTTTTTGATAATTTTTTATTTTCGTATTGAAAGAATCACATATTAATAATATAATAATTATGTCCTTCATTTTTAGTACGGCTCTTTGATCGACTTTGAATAATTTTCAGGGAAAACCGTATTGGATATCGCAGCGAGGCAAAAAAATAAAATATTGAAATATAAGAGTTTTAAATAAAAAGAAAAAAATTATATTGGAGAAGTGATTGCTATAACTAAACATACTGAAGAAAAAGAACTGACGATGGAGGACCTTAAAAAGGCCCTGAATTTTCATAAGCATGAACTTAAGATGATAAGGTTGATGAGCGAGGCCCAGTACAGGGCATTTCGAAGCAATTTCAGCGTGGGGTACGCCGAGCCTTCGAGGATACGCGCGATATCTGTCCTGGAATCCATGATAGGGTTGAATTTAAGGATGCAGCAAGACCTCAAGGAAGGCAAGAACGGTTAAAAAATTCAAGGTGAGCGGTATAAATTTTTTTATTTCCCTACCGATAATCATGTTAATTAATTGTGAAAATTTCATTTGTTTTATCATTTGGCGAAAATTAATTAATAGACGAAGTAAAGGAAAGGGAAGAAAATGCCGACTAAAAGCCGTGCCTTGAAAAAAAGCGCTTTTTGGATCTTAACAGCCGCTCTTGGGGTGATCTTTTTTTGCGCGCCGCCCGTTTTAGCGTCGGGTGACGTCGTGGAGGATCAGCTTCGCGATTCCGGCTTTTCAAACGATATGATCAAAAAGATCATGAACAAAAATACTGATAACACATTTAAAAAGAAGGGTAAGGAAAAAATTTACCCCGAAGTGAAGCCGACTCCGGCCGATAAAACTTCAGCGGATAAAAGCGCCGACGAGATGCTCGCCGACACCATACTTATAGCTGAAAATACGACTGGCGGAGATGCCAAGACCGCTTCCGACGCGTCTAAAAATAAATCTAAAAAAGCTGATTCAAAAACAAAATCGAAATCTAAGGACGGCAAAGGCACCGAAGTGCTTTCCGTCGACGAGTTATATGGTGGAAACCTTTATAGCGAGGACGATTCGGACGTTAAAAAGATAAGGGCCCGCGATGAAAAATTATATTATCCAGGCGTTTTGTCATCGAGCCTTCTCGGCACTACCGGCCTTTTCTACACGCAGACGGCGTACACCCTCAAAAAAGGGCAATTCAACATAGGCGGCCATATCGTCTATAACCAGATATCGAAGCAAAATGATAATAAAATATCGTTTTTGAACGACGAATACGCGCAGCAGTTCTATTTTCCGATAAATGTCACCGTCGGCGCTCTCGATAACTTTGAATTGGGCTTCGTATTTCCGGGACAGTCCTGGAAGATCAACAGCTCGTCGATGAATCCTCAGAACGACAGCGGTTCCGGCATGGGCGATATCAGCATGAGAATGAAATACAAGCTTCCCATGCAGGTGGAGTCGCCGACGTCGCTCGCTATAGGCTGGGGCGCTAAATTTCCGACGGCGGATAAAAAGACGATGTATGTCATGGGCGCGACGGGCGAAGCCGATTATGACGTTTTCGCGTGCCTGTCACAGAAACTCAGTTCGGCTAACGTTCACATAAACCTCGGTTATGTTTCAACGGGCGATCCAAAATCGTCGACGGCCGGTCAACTGCTTTATGTCGATGACAAATTCTATTATAACGTCGGCGTTGATTTTTCGAAATCCGACGATCTGACGCTCAGTTTCGAATTAAACGGCGAGAACTGGGGCTCGATGGGCACCAAACTCGATTTCACGCCCGGCATCAGAACCCGTATAAATCGCGACCTTGTAATAGACGCGGCGCTTCCAGTGTCGTTTTATAACGATCAGGAATACGGTTATAATTTCAAATTCGTTATGGGCGCGACGTACCTTTTCTAATCACAAGAACGGAGAGTGCGGATAACACAGAAAAGATAAGGTAACTAGGATACAAAACGATAGATAACCTTAGAATAGTTTCAAAAGAAACATATAATAAAATAAAAAAACCGGGCTGGCTTAAAATGCTGGCCCGGTTTTTTTATTTATAGTCCATCCTTTGACGGAATGACGCTTGCGGCCGGATTGATAATAATTGTCAGGGTTTATAATTTACGATCATTCACCAAAAATAATGTGGCGCAATAACCTTGAAGGTATAACAGACGTTGCATTATTTTTCATTTCACTATAAATATAAAGCTCGCCGAATGCGCCTTGAATTCGGGCGCGTACATGCACTCGACCGAAGCCGCCTCGCTTCTATAGAAACCGCGCCGCTGGACGCGCAGGTCGTATTCGATGAGATGGTCTCCGGCCGGAAGATGGTCTATGAAAAAATTAGCCGACGCGTCCTTCATCGAGACATAGTATCCCAGACCGTTTCCGTATTCATATCCGGAAAGGACCGACACCGGCTCGAAAGTGCCGGCAAACATGTCTTTGACGAAAACGAAGTCCATATCGGTCCCCGCTGAAATTTCAAGACGGACCCGGACCGTGTCGCCCGGCGATGGTAAAACGGCCGATCTGTCAGATATTTCATGGAGCGTTTCGCCGCGGTCGTTGATGTATAATTTTTTAACTATATTTATGTCGCCCGTTCCGCGGCTTTTTAATTCAGTTGAATCGGCGGTGAATTTATGGTGGACGCTTCCCCAGAAAGTTCCGTCGTTTATTATTTTTACGCTGACGGTTCCGCCGCCGGGTCCGAACTTTGGCGATCCTATGTTTTTTTCGTAAAATCCCGTTCCGGCTTCAGTTTTATCAGGTTCGAGCTTTTCATTTCCGACGGTTATTTCATGCCGCGCGCCGTTTTCAAGGCTGTTTCGGCCGTTTAAAAGTATGGCGGTTATGGCGTCGGCCGTCGCGATGGTCGTGTCGAAATCGGCCGCCCGCTTCTGATTGATCAGCCAGAGTTTTGACAGTTCGACGGCTTCGGAGTCGCCGCATATTTCGTCTAACGCTTCAATGATCGCCGCCTGGCTTTCTATTTTGTTCCTCATATATCCGCGTTTATAATCCCAGCTCATTCCGCGGTCTTTATCGATTCTTCCGGCTTTTTTCAGTTCGTCCATTATTTTTCGCGCGTTTTTAGTATCGCCGTTTCTGAAAAGCGTCAGAGCGAGGATTGCGGAGCTTTCGGGTGAATTTTTACCGTCCGCCCATCGTTTTATGGCCAGGTCTAAATAATACGCGATAATTGGCTTTAATTCAGGTTTATAAGGAAATCTGCCCGTGAAAAAACTTCTGGCGTATAAATACTTTTCGATCATCCAGCTCAGGCGGTCCTTTTTTGGCGCCTTATTTTTGATCGCGTCTTCGTATGAATTTTTGACCCATTCGTCAAGCCTGTCCGTAGTCCATTCGGCGTAGGACTTGAAATCGTCATTTACGCCGATTTTGTTTAATTTTCCGAAACCGGCGTAAATATGCAGCGTTATGTAAATATTATCTTCCATGCCGGGGAACCACGGCCATAAACCGTTGGAATTTCTCATGTTTATGAATTTATTGAAATTTTCTTCTATTTGTTCTTCGAGCCTTCCGGAGTCTAAAAGCCTCACGAGCGTCGCGCGCGAATCGGCCTTTTTTTCGGAGGCGTTGACCCACGTGGTTTCTTCGAGCGTGACGCTTTTCAATCCGGCGTTTTTTTCGAGTTCTGAATTCAAAGTTCCGCCGTCTCTCCACGATCTTATCGCGCCGGCGATCTCCGGTCTTGTTTTGATTATATGCAGCGCTATTTTATTGGCGTAATATTTATTGAATATCTGTTCGCAGCAGCCGTGCGGATACTCGATAAGATACGGAAGCGCCATGACCGAATACCAGGCGGGATTTGAAACGGCCTGTATTGTGAGGGAGGAGCTTTCGTTGATATTATCGATTTTGAAAGATTTGTCGCACGGACCTTTTAAATAAATTGGCGTCGATTCGACGAGCGTGATCTTCGATGAAAGGACCGGAATTAAATGCTGTTCGGCGTCGCCGTATTTTTGTGAAACGGCCGCCGTTTTTATTTTTACTGCGTCAAAACCTTCCGGCACGAACATTTTGAAGTAGAATGTTTCCGAACGGCCGGGTTTTAAATTCATTTTTTGTGTATGGCCTGAATTTTTGAATGTTTCATTTAAATCGATTTCACAGGTGGCCGAAACTATATCCAGCGATATTTCGCCCGTGATATCATCGCTTGAAATATTTGTCGCGCAAATGCCTGTTTCGACGGTCGTTCCCGAACTTAAAAATCGCGGCAACAGGGGCGCGACCATTAATTTTTTTTGTGAAGCTATGTGCTTTTCAATGTAACCAGTGGAAAGGTCTTTTCCATGGGCGAGTCCCATGAATTTCCAGCCCGTGGTCGAATCCGGCGGCGTGAATTCTATGGTTATTTCGCCGCTTTCCGATCTGAGATGAGGCATGAAAAAGGCGGTTTCATTGAAGTTTTTCCTGACGGCGTGAACGATGCCGCGCCTTTCGTCCGGTCCGCTATTGATGATCTTATCTTTTATTTCTCCGGGTGAAGGATTTCTATCGAACCCTTCCGCCATTCTTTCATGCATCTCTTGAAGGCGCGCGGCTATATCGGGATCGGCTGATATATCGGCCGGTCCGACGTCGGAGATGGTATTACAGATCAACCTTCCGCGCGTAAGCCCGTGTAAATAAGAGTGTCTGAATATTTCATCGAAATAGCCCTCGAAGTAAAGATCTTCCGTGCGATCGTCCTTGTTCAGGGCGCCGTCAGGCTTATACATATCATATGAGCTTAATTTTATTGAATTTGTATAATACCTGTTCGTGTCGTCATTTTCCTTTTTAAATATTTCGTCGAATAATTTTTCCCATGCGTGAGGCGTGAATTCGTCCAGCGATTCGTCGTACATCGAAGCCAGCAATTCAACGGCTCCGGTGATGGAATTATCCGCGCGCTTAACGGCCAATTTCCATTTTTCGGCTATGCCGGGTTCGATCCTGTCGCGAAAAGTTTCAAGCCTGATATCCAGTTTTTTATCGGTCCACGGCACGTCGACGGTTATTTTTTCACTATAACAGCGGTTTTCACGGACAAGATCCGCCGTTACGGTGAAACCGCCGCGCATTTCCCGGCCGACAGCGAAGTTTAAAAGATGCGCCGTGTCGCCTTTTTTGGTCCAGTATCTTTTAATAGTTCTGCCGTCTTTCGTTATCCGGATCAGCGCCATTCCGCCTTCGTAGCCTGTGCCCAAGAAAGCCCTGAACACGCTGCCGGGTTCCATGGACGTTTTTTCAGGCGCGAAGTAAGACGGGACCATGACGTTGAATTTGCGGTTGTTTTCATTAAATACCACGAGCGCCGCCGACTGTTCGTAATATCTTTTTTCTTTATACTTCGAATAGATCGCCGCTTTATAAACTCCGCGCCCTAATTTTATTTCGGCCCGGCCGTTTTCGCCCGCGCCGATCTTTTTAACGGATATCAATTTTTTAGCCGGCCACAGCGCGGGGTCGTATGAAGAATAAATACCGCCGGTGATTCCTTTTTTATCATATTCACGGGTGTATCTTTCGATCATTTTTACGCCGGGTTCCAGGCCGTATCCTTTTCTGAAAGGCTTTTGCGGCTGATCGAGTTCGTATAACTCGAGTTCGCATTCGGCGGTTATTATTGAGCCGGAAAGGTTTTTAGCTTCCACTCTTATTTCGAAAGTGTCATTTTCGCTCGTCCATTTCGGAGCGCTTACGGATATTTCGTAAGGCCTGGTCCCTATAATGAAATCGACGGCGGCCGATCTGGTTTCGCCCGATTTGTCGGTGGCGTCGGCTATGATCGAACAATTTGCGTATTCAAGGCCGCAATCGGTCAGAAAAGTTTTGAAAAGCGTCGAATCCGCCTTAATTTCGAATTTTCCGCCATGATCCGTGATCAGGCTTCCCGATGCAACTTCCCTGGAAATATTTTTGTTTATATTCTTTCCGTATTTTTTATAGATCTCTTCGTTTTCGCGCGTGACCGGTTTTAATATGACCCTGTATTTTACAACGGCCTCCTGCACCGGAACGTCGTTATATGCCGCGACGACGCCTTTGACGGATAGGTTTTCGCTTATATCGACCGGCTTTTCAGGTTTGGCCAGCGTTACGCGAAATTGCGGCCGCTTGTATTCTTCTATCCTGAAATAACATGATTTATATCCACCGTTGCCGTTCGACGCCGTGATTTTTATCTGCCCGTTCAGTTTGTTTTCCGGCGCGGTGAAAAAGCCTGAAGCCGACCCGAATTCGTTCGGTTTTAAACGCGCCGTCTCGATCACTCTGTCGTTGGGGCCGTAAAATTTAACTTCGATCTCGCCGGTATCCGATGCCGCGGGTCCGTCCTTGCCGGGGTCCGCGCGGCATGAAATTATCTTGAAGTTTATTCGCTGGCCCGGTCTGTATATGGCCCGGTCGGTAAAAATAAAGACCTTTTCCGGGCGCGTGGCGTGGAAAAAATACGTCGAAAAATACCTTTCCTGCAGATATCTCGAACCGATATCGTCTGACGCTTCAAACCTTAAATAACCGAATTCTTCATAACCGAAATCGCGTGAAAAATATCCTTCCGCGTCCGTGCGCAGAGTCTCCATTCCGGTTGATATGAGTATTTCATTGGTCGCGAATTTGCATTTATGCATATCTACCCTGACGTCTTTTCGCGGCTCGCCCGATTCGGAATCGACAGCCACGCCTTCCACGGAATGTTCGCCTTTCCAGTTCAACATCGCGATATCGCTGACGTGAAAAACACCCTGCCGGATCGAATTCTCGCTGGTCGAAAAATCTTGTCTGACGCTGGCGAAATATCTGTAGTAACCCGGTTCGAGAAGCGGAAGTTCTATCGTTTTTTCAGCGAGCTTGTAGTCGGTCGCCGGTTCGAGATCGATTGTCTTATATAGTGATTCTTTATTAGTTTTAACGAATATTTCAGCGGATTCCCCGCGCAGCATATCGTATTTTTTATTGTCGCCCCGGCGCCGGCCGTAATCAAAATACGCGTTAAAGTCGTCGTTACATTTGAAGATCTTTAAATAGATCTTTTCAATATTTTTGTACTTGAGTAATATCTCCGGGTGGCGGCTGGAGTGGAAGGATTCTTCGTTCTTGGCGCAATAACTTTTTTCGTTGATCTTATTTATAAGCGCGCGGCAGAAACTCGCTCCCTGCGATTTGGGAAACTTTTTAACGCCTTCGGCGGCCAGGTTCATCGCGCCCGCGAGGTCCTCGTTCTTATAACGTTCGAGCGCCAGATAGAAGAGCGCCACCGTGGTATGGTCCGAACCCGGATGTCCGTCTATTATCTCTCGCAGGCGTTTTTGGTAGGTTTCAGAGACATTTCCGCCCGATATATGTTTTAAATGGTTTAAGCGTCTGATGTCGCTTTCAATGAAGGTTTCAGTGTTATTATTCATTTTATGATATTTCATGGCGTTCTGAATGAGTTTTATCGACAAGAGCTTGATGGACCTGTCTGAAACGATGCCTATTTCATAAGCCAGAAATTCATCCGCTGGAGCGAATGCGAACGAACTGGCATTGATCTCGAAGGCGTCCGTTGAATATGCGAAAAAAACAATATTAGACGAATAAAAATCCAGCGTCTGCCAGACGAACATGTCGTAGAGCGTTTTATCCCCGAACGGGAAAACGTTTCCGGGCGTCAGGATATCCTTATATTCAGACATTTTAATATTCCTGCACGCGTCGTCGGATAACAATTTTGAGTATATGTCGTGAACGTATTTGAAAAACGAAGCGGCGTTGCATGTTTCGATGCTGAATGTCCGGCCGTCCGGAACGGGCCTGCGGTTATAAAGCCGGCCGCCGAAATCACCTGAAAAGCAGCAGCATAATTTAGCGATAAACGCTTTCGCTATGGGGCCCATCCCGCCCGGCGCGTTCAGGGAGTATTTTTCGAGTTTTGAGATCTTGTCAGAAAAACCTTTCGGCTCGCGGAATGTTCTCAAAAAGAAGACTCTTGCCGCCATGGCGTGATTTTCATATTTTAACGCCTTGTTATAAATTTCGTCGAGTACCGTTTCAGCCTTTTTGTACTTGTCGGCGTTTACAAGATTTTCATAGGACTTCCAGAGTTTTTCAAAACCGCGGTCCGCTCCGGCAAAGGCCGGCGAGCCCGGCAAAAGGCCGAAAAAAGCGAAAATCAGGATAATAACCGCAAAACTATATTTTTTCATCAATTCAGCCTCTTTTCAAAATATAAAAAATGTCCGTGGATATCATTATATCAGAGCGCTTATTTAACGCCAAGAAAATATTTGACTTTTCCGCTTACTTTTGATAATATAATTTCCATACGGAGAGATGGCTGAGTGGCCGAAAGCGCTCGACTCGAAATCGAGTTACCTGGTCAAACGGGTACCTGAGTTCAAATCTCAGTCTCTCCGCTTAATTAAGGGAAGA
>CAZJFS010000134.1:0-12493 GCA_964545075.1 uncultured bacterium | reverse complement strand
TCTTTTTTGTGCGCAGATTTTTTTACTTCAGCTGGAACTCCGAGAGCATTCTGGGCTTCGGGCGCAACCGCGGGGGCGGCGACATTAACCGGAGCCGCGGGTGCAACCGCGGGAGCTGCGGGGGCGGTTCCCTGAGCCTGTATCGTCGATAACTGAGGGTTACCGATAAATATCAGTAACATTATACTTAATAAAATTATGGCGTAATAACCGTTCTTCTTAAAGAAACCGGGTTTTACGGCCTTACCATTGTTGAGATTGTTTTTACCCATCTTAGGCATAAACTCCTCCTTATATATTTTAGTGAAATTATCACCATGTCCAGATGAATAAGGTTGGTTTCATTCAGGTATATTATGATATATCCATGGACGGATGAATTTTATCATAAATTAAAATCTATGTAAAGATTTATTTAAAAAATAAATTAAGCCAATTTTAATATTGAAATCGCCCCTTCATTTATGGTATTATAAGTTAAAAAAATAATAACGAAAACTATAGGTGAAAACAAAATGTCCGGTTTTAAATATTCGCTTTATAGGAACGTTGGCCTCGCCATCGAGCACTACAATATGATAAACAATGGAGACCGGGTAATGGTGGCGCTATCAGGCGGCAAGGATTCCTTTACGTTGCTCGACGCCCTGACGCGTTTAAAGCTGCGCGCTCCGGTGGAATTTTCACTTTTCGTCTGCATGGTGCATCCCGGCTTTCCCGGCTTCATGATAAATGAAATTGAGCAATGGCTTAAAGATAACAAGTACGAATATCACATCGAGCGCAGCGATATTTATGAAACGGTTTTTCAGGACGCGGAAAAGTCTAAAGATGGTTGTTTTCATTGCTCGCGCCAGAGACGCTCGGTCCTCTACAGAATAGCGGACGCTAATAATTGCCAAAAGATAGCGCTCGGACACCACAGCGATGATTTTATCGAAACCGTACTTCTTTCGATGTTTTTTAACGGAAAGATAGAAACCATGCTTCCCATATTCGAAGCCGGCTCGAAAAAATTCCGGATCATCAGGCCGCTGATGTACGTCTCGGAAAGAACTACAGCCGATTACGCTAAAGATAAAGAATTCCCGGTAGCATGCTGCGGATGCCCTTTATGCAAAACGAATACGCTAAGGCGCGCCAAAGTCAAAAAGATGCTGGCGGATTTTGAAAAGAACGACCCGAAAATAAAGGATACGCTGTTCAGGTCGCTTTCAAATTATAACGCCGGATATATGCTTGATTTAAGATATAACCAGACCCTGAGCAGGTTGAAATACGAAAACAAAAAGCCGCCCGGGGCAACAAAAATTGAGAAAGCGGTTTAAAAAAGAATATATGTTTCGAAATACATACAGCCAGCATAACCTTTACGATATTTTAGAGGTCAGCCCGAAAGCGTCGCAGAACGTCATAGAGGCGGCGTATAAGGTGCTGGTCAAAAAATATCATCCGGACCTCAACGCCGGCATCTCGGACCACAAAATAAAGCTGCTCAACATGGCCAAGGAAGTCCTGCTGGACGAACACAAGCGCCGGGATTATGACGGCACTTACAACATCTATAACTCGCATAAAGGCAATAGCGGCGAAGCCACGAGCTTCATGCGCAGCGAAAATGAAAGGCTCAAGCGTGAAAATGAAGACCTTCAAAAAAAGCTGGCGATGAAAGCCGCCGCCTCTCACGACGAGAACACCGTTTACGTTCTTTGCACAAACTGCGGAACCCGCAATAGGATGCCCAACATGTCTTTTTTGAATATGCAGAACATCAAATGCGGAATGTGCAAAATGCCTTTCGGCACTGGAAACCGTGATTTCGAAAAAGAGCGGGACCTCAAGGAAAAAGCCGCGCAGGCCAAAAGAGCCGCCGATATCGAATGGCGCAGAATATCAGACAATATAAATAAAACGGAATATTCTCGCATTGAAAATCTTTTGAAAAAATATCAGGATATACAGGAAATTTATCCCAGGGTTTACGGGCTCAAGACCAAGCTTAAGTCACTAAAGGACGAACTTTTAATCCGCAACTCAAACATGGCGTTTATAAAAAAATTCGTTGAAGGCTGTTCCGATGAGCTCCAGAAAAACGAATCGCGCGGAATTTTCGGATTATTCAAAAACAACGGCCCCGTTACCCAGATCAAGGACAGGCTCAGCCATGAAATATTAATGTATCCAAAGATCGCCGAGGAAAAAATAGTATATAACTGCCGCGAATGCGGAATAAAAAATGCGGTGAAAGTGGAAATGTTCATATCCAACCACGAAAACATCCTCTGCGGAAGCTGCCACTGCAATTTGTTCAAATAAGGTATGAAGTATATAAAAAAATTTTAGGGGGGTAGGTATGTTTAACATTAAAAACATTGCCAAGGCTTCTATAATCGACGGCGTTCCATACAAGCCGGGAAAGCCTATCGAGGAACTTGAAAGAGAGCTCGGCATCAAAAACATTGAAAAACTCGCGTCGAATGAAAACGCTTGCGGAACGCCGGAAGCCGCAAAACGCGCCATTATCGAATGCCTCGACAAGCTCTTTCTTTATCCTGACGGCGAAGCTTATAATTTTAAAGCGGCCGTCGCTAAACATCACGGCATCAATTATAATACGGTATTCGCCGGAAACGGTTCCGACGAACTTTTGCAGATTATAATGGATACATTCACGGATGTCGGCGACAATATAGTATCTTCCGAAAACTCTTTTTTGCGCTACGGTCAGATGGCGAAGATCGCCAACGGAGAATACCGGCGCGCCGCCATGACGAACGATATGCGCTATGACGTAGAAGCCATATTGAAGCTTGTCGATTCACACACAAAAATCATAATACTCGCAAATCCTAATAACCCTACCGGAACGATAATATACGACAAGGAAGCGCGTTATCTTCTGGACAGGCTTTCCGAAAACGTCATCGTCATATTCGACGAGGCATACTCCGGTTTCGTCGAGTCCCCGGATTATCCGGACTCGATTAAACTTCAGCGGGATTATCCGGAAAGGCCCATTATTACGCTCCGCTCCTTTTCAAAAATATTCGGTCTGGCCGGCGCCCGCGTCGGATATGGAATCGCGAACCCCGAAATAGTAAAATATGTAAACATAGTCCGCGGACCTTTCAATATCAACATGCTTGCTCAGGCAGCCGGCTGCGCTTGTTTTTCAGCGATGGACCACGCCGCGAAAAGCAAAAAGCTGTGTTCGGACGAGAAAAAATATTTATACAACGAATACGAAAAGCTCGGAGTCAAATACGTTCCTACCGAAGCGAACTTCATCCTTATAAAGGTCGACGAAAGCTACGATGGAACGAAAATGTGCACCGACCTTTTAAAGGCCGGAATTATCATCCGGCCCATGGGTTCGTGGGGTCTTTCAGATAACTATATGCGCGTCACCATAGCCACCCACGAGCAGAACGCTCGCTTCATAACCGAGCTGAAACATCTACTGACGAAGACTCAAATGGCCGCTAAAGCTTAATCTGACGATAAAATTTCAACCCGAAAAAACAATTTTTTTTCTAAGGAGAGTTAAAATGATCACAAAACTTCACGAACTGGTTAAAGTCGCAAAAGATAAGGGCAAAAGAGTTGTTTCCGTAGTCGCCGCGCATGACGAAGAAGTTCTGATGGCAGTGGCCGAAGCCGTTAAAGAAGGCCTCGTCACTCCAATTCTCTACGGCAACAAGAAAAAGATCGAGGATATAGCTAAAGCCAAGAACATCAAGCTGGCCGGCCTTGAAATCGAGAACGTCGAGGACGACAGAAAAGCCGCCGAACTCGCCGTTAAGTCCGTGAGTTCAGGAAAATCACAAATCATAATGAAAGGGCTTATCTCCAGCGGCCCATACCTCAGCGCGATATTAAATAAAGAATGGGGCCTGCGTTCCGGAAACAAGGTCCTTTCGCACGTAGCGGTTTTCGAATCGCCAATCGCCGAAAGCTTAATGGCTCTAACCGACGCCGCCATGAACGTCGCTCCAGACCTTAAAACCAAGGTAGCGATAGTTGAAAACGTCATCGACGTTATGCATAAAATCGGATTCCCGAATCCCAAAGTCGCCATGCTGGCGGCGATCGAGCTCGTCAACTTCGACATGCCGCCAACGACCGACGCCGCGATAATCGCGAAAATGTCGCAGCTCAAGCAGATAAAAGGCGCCATAGTGGACGGCCCTTTCGCTTTTGACAACGCAATTTCAAAAGAAGCGGCGAAAATAAAAGGCATCGAATCGCCGGTCGCCGGCAACGCCGACATTCTCGTCGCTCCGGATATTGAAGCTGGAAACGTTCTTTATAAGAGCATAGTCCATTTCGCGAAAGCCAGGCTCGCGGCGATAATCGTCGGAGCGAGAGCGCCGATCATTCTCACGTCCCGTTCCGACTCGCATGAATCTAAATTCCTTTCGGTAGCTCTGGCCGCCGCCGCCGCGTAATCCGGAAAAGGGCCCGTAAGTCAACGTCGTCCTGATATTTGCCATAATAAAAAGTCCGTCGAAGATCTATTCTCCGCGGACTTTTTATTATTCTATTGCGTCTAACTTTTTATTTAGGAGCCGCTCCAGCCCGATCACTCCTCGCGCTTAAAGCCGCTATGCCCGAACAATTCATACCCGCCGGCCGAATCGATTACGCCCATGACGGAAGGCGCCTGATGAGCTTTCAAGCGGGCCCAGTCTATCTTTTTCTCGTCATGGTGGCCGAACAGGTCGTCTTGATTTTTTTCGCCGGCGGTTCCATAGCCGCCGCGCTGAGCGCCGGAATAATATTCAGAGAAATCCTCATCCTTAGAATAGGCGAAATAAAGAAGTTTTTCCGGGAGCCCGGCGGTCGCGTCCAGAAACTTCCGATCGGCGGTTATGCCCGCGGAAGGTTTCGCGAGATGTCTCAAGATGCTTGAAAAATGGTCGAAATGCATCGATACGACGAAATGATCGCCGGAAACGGCAAAACACAAAAAACCATTTTCAATGCCGGGCAATTTTTGCGAAAAATATTTTATTCCGAGAAGCTCCTTCGGCTCGAAAGTCGAAAGCATTTTATTTTCAATAAGCTTGTCGATTATCTTAAGAGCGTTCTTCTGGTTTTTGAGCTTAAAAACAACCGTAGGCAAAGCCATCCATGCGTTATTACCACTGTTCTTGATTATTTTATTTATTATGACTATGCGGCCCGAGAATACGTCGAAAACGTCCTCCTTGATCTTCATTCCAAGCACGCCGGAAACCGCCGCCTGCCCAAGCGAATATTGGGTCCGGGCCATAAAAGGGAGCCTGGCCGCGATTTTTTCCTGCAAGTTATATATTTCGGGAACGTTAAGCGAAATAACCATGACGGATGACGCGTCGGCCGGACAAAGGGCCGTTTCTTCGGCAAATTTGAATTCGCCGCCCGCAATTTTTAAAAGCCCGTCGCGATTCTTAGCTTCAAGCCTGCCGGTCACGCGGATCTCTTTTTCAAGCATCTCGTATTTTATTTTCAAGCTATCGATGGCGGAAATATTGAGCTCTTCCAGAATCCCCTTCGCGGACTCGAAATCCGAGGCGGTTTCCTTGCCATCCGCCTTATTTTCATTGGGCCGCTTGTCTTTAGATGCCGCTCCCATCTTTTTTTCGAGCTCCTTAAACCCTATGGCGTATAACTTTTTCAGATCGGCGTAACCAGAAACCGAAGTTTTATCGCCTAACGACCCGAAGTACTCCATAAAACCGGGCTTGTTTTCCGGGCCGGAAGCCTTATTTTTTATGGAGGAGCACTCGAACGCTTTTATCAGATATTGCTTTCCGCTCGAAATTATCACGGAATCGCTGGATATGGCGATCGCGAAATTAAATTCAATTTTATTTTTAAGCGCCGGACTTATAAAATTCGGCATGCTCACAGCGACCGAATAAGCGCACGCTCCGGCGTCGATCTTCTCGCACGACGCGATCTCCTTATTTTTCAGTAATAACGAGTCGAAGATGGACAGCCATTTTTCCACGTTCGACGGCGAGATCATTATCGCTATATTGAGGCCGTTCATCGAAAATTCGTTTATTTCAGCCCATATAACGACTTCGTTTTTGAAAAGAGAAAAAAGTTCCGTCACCGGCATTTTAATCGCCGACTCTAATTTTTCTAAAAGCTGCCGCCCTCTCATGGTAAGATAAACGCCGCCATAATCCTCGCGGACGACATAATTGTATATAGGCGACCATTTCGAATAATTTTTAAAATCGTTTATATCCGGTATGTAAACCAGGACCTGCGCATCCGCGCAAACATGTTCCAGAATGCCGCCGGCCGGCGGAGCAGCATAGGAAGGAGGCGCCGTCATTAAAACGGCGGCCAGAATTATTAAAAAAAAGGTTTTTTTCAGAATAGCTGTCATAAAATTACCTCACATTTAATATTTTCGCTTTATTTCGTTCATTCCGCGATATTATCAAACGACCTGCGGCGCGGAGGCCTGTTATACATAAAACCTGAATTAGGATTATCCTTATCGAATGAATACGCCTCGACATTCGTCAGAAAATCATATATATAGTTCAGAGGTATGCCAAATCCTATTCCGTCCGATCTGAAATAGGCCATATTGATGACGCCTATAACGTCGCCCCTCATATCGAAAAGCGGGCCGCCTGAATTTCCGGCGTTTATAGGCGCGGTCGTCTGTATGTATATCAGCCCGTTGACGTACCTGTCCTTATCGGATATAATTCCCTGAGATATGGACCTGGTAAGTCCGTATGGGTTGCCTATCGCGAAAACCGACTCGCCTTTCTTCCATGAAATCGACTTTGAAAAATAGCATTTAGTAAGAGGTTTTTCGGTCTTGTCCTCTATCTTTAAGAGGGCCAGATCATAAAAAGGATTCAGCGCGACGATCTTTATGTTGTTAAGCTTTATCTGGTTGAATTCGGAACCGGCCTTTTCAAAAAGCGTAACGCTTATCTGCGTCTCGTTCTCTATCACGTGACAGTTGGTCAGAAGATGTCCCGCGTCGGAAATTATAAAACCCGAACCCGTTCCGGAAGGCGTTTTGACCTGCACGACCCCGTCCTCGAAATTTTCGACGAGATTTTCGATCGGCGAAACCGATGAATTTCTGGTCGGAAAAAGCTTTAATAACGAAGCGCCCTGCAAAGACGTTCTGGAAGCGGTTTCACGTCCTGATTCGTCCAAGGCTTTAGGCTGCGCTTTTTCCTGCTCAATGGACGCTTTTATTTTCTGGATCTTTCCCTTCGGTATAACGAAAACGGAAACCTCGTTATCGATCACCACCGAATCCGCCTTTGTTTTCAGTATCTCTCCCGAAATCACGTTGCCGTCGTTCAAATATACGCAGGAAATGTTTTTTTTGCCGTCAGAGTTAGCCGCGATGGCTGAAATCCTCAATGCCGTAAACGCCGATAAAAGAATCGCCGCGAAGACCGCGGCTAAAATAAATCCGCATTTTATTTTCAAGCAAAATTTCTTCATTTCACGCCCTCCTCGCTTTTCGATTTTATATTTTTATTATTACCGGCCGGACCTTCCGAATAATAAACGATAATTCTGTCATGCGTCTGCATCAAAATATCGTTCACGCCGTCGCCGTTAGCGTCAAAAACATCCAGTTGCTGCGGTTCATTCGAATAGGACGATCCGTGAAATTGTTTCGTGTTGAATATTTTAAACCTGAAAGCGTGACGGACACGGTCCGGCAGGGCTGTAAATATGTCGAGGTAATTCTGCGCGCCGCAGGTCATTACTATATCGGATATCTTGTCGCCGTTCACGTCAGCCACCTTCAGATTGTTATATTTGCCTTTATTTATCTCCTCATAGCGGCTTACGTTATGAGGTTCGAACCGAAGGGCTGGCTTTCTCGACAGCGCGGAAAATTCGCTTTCGCCGACGAAAGCCGGCCGGCCGTTCATAATTAAAACAGAAGCATCCGAACTTTTTCTGTCAAGCTCGATAAGAGAAACTTTGCGCTCCTTCACGTCGGCCTTTATCATACGCTTTCCCGAAGCGTCCAGAGCGTATATTTTACGGCCTTCGCATGCGCCTGATCCGGCGACGAAATCGTCAGGAACCATATTTATCTGGTCCTTCTGAGATATTGACATGTTCGAGTCATCTATTTTATATATCCTTATAAGATTTTTGTCGAGCCACACTATCTCGTTCGTCCCGTCAACGTCCGTATCGCATGGAAAGCAGTTTTTTCTTGTAAGCGAAGACGCCGTGACCTTATCTGAAAAAAAAGCCTGCGCGAACTGCCCGTTTTTACCTTTAACCAGTATCTGCGGCGAATCATATTTTTGAAATACTATAAAAGCCCATATATCGCCGCCATTGGACGAAACGATATCCATGGCCGTCAGATTATCGAGAACGGAATTGACTTTTACGGGCGCTTCGTGAGACATCGATCCCGCCGGCGTGAATCGTTTTAGAAATATCTCGCCCGATTCCCGCACAAGCGCCGCCACGAAATCTTTGCCGCCGATATTTACGGGCGCCGCGCCAATAGTTCCGGCCGCCTCGCTTATCTGGGATAAAAAATTATATTTACCGTCGATTTTCTTAAAAGATCCGCGCATGAGTTTCCCGGGAGCCCACGCGAATAATTCCGTTTCATCGCTATCCGCCGCCGTGAAAACGCTCGACGCGGAAACGGGAAAAGAAAAATCCGCCTGGCGTTTTACAAGTCCGTCGGTTCCGCAATAATAAACCGCTGCCTTACCGTGATTTGGATTTGCGACCAGAAGGTCCTCGAGCCCGTCGCCGTCGAAATCGCCTTTCGTAAAGATCTGCCTGGCGTTTTTATCTTCCTTCGAAAAATACGTGGTATTCATCTTATCGCCGGATTCGGACCCGCCTCCCTGCTCTTTTATAATGCGATAAACGAATAATTTATTGGAGTTTTCAAGAACGCACGGCATATAAATGCTCGACGAATTTTTCCCCGCGTCTTTCGCGGTATAAAAATCGATGTTTCCAAAATTCAAAAGTTCGAAGGATTCCTCGTTCAAAAAGTTCCCGTCCGCCCGGCCGTATCTGGCCCTTAAGCTTCCGGTTTTTCCGGAATAAGAATAAATGATATCCTCGAACCCATCGGAATTTATATCATAAAGCGAAAATTCCGAAGGCGCGCAGCCATATTCTCCGGTTATCGGAATCACCACGGGTTCATTTAAAAAGTCCTTAAATTTCCTGTTGTATAATATCACGAAAAAATCCGGGCACATCAATACGACGTCCTCGAGCGAATCTGAATTCATATCCTTACGCGACATGACGGCGTTGGAAAAATTAGATTCTTCGAGCGTCGCTCTTGAATATTCAGAAAAACGCATATTTTCCAATTGCCTGTACAGAAGAAGCGTTCTCGGTTCAGCCATAAAAAGAAGCGATTCACGGGTGTCACCCGCGAGCTTTACGAATTCGTAATCATAGACGTTCTTCTCGAGCGGAACGTAAACGGCCCTGAAATTTTTATCGTAACCTATCGAATTGATCTCCATTTCAGCCGTATCGGGCGCAACGCCTCCGAGCATTATGACGATCTGCGACTTTTCATGGTCTATGTATGTGATATCGAGCCTGCCGTCGCCGTTGACGTCACTGTGCTTGAGTGAAGAAGCCATCGCCGAGCCTTTGTATATTTCCATGGAAGCGAATCCGAAATATTTTGAAAGTTCCGTCTCAAAGGTATTTTGAGCGTAAGAAACGCTAAACGGAAAAAAAATCATGGCGAATACGGCCGTAAGATAAATAATTTGCGAACGCTTAGTTTTCAGCATTTATAAAACTCCCTGAAAATCGTTTTTTTAACGCGGTTATTTTTTGGAATGAATTATATTAATTTTAATACGACATGTCAAGAAATATTTACGCTTTCGCATCTTGACACATCTTCAAAATTATGTTAATTTATGGCGTTTCAAAATCATGATTTTTACCAGAGGCATTCTTTTAAGGAGCGATATATATGAAACAATGGAAATGCGTAGTTTGCGGTTATATCCACGAGGGCGAAGAACCGCCGGAAAAATGCCCCGTATGTATGGCGCCAAAGGAAAAATTCGTCCTTTATGCAGCCGAAGCCGCGAAAGAAAGTCCGGCGGAAAGCGTCTTATCAAGAAAAAATGAAACCGTCCGAAAATGGAAATGCATAGTTTGCGGTTATATTCACGAGGGCGAAGAGCCGCCGGAACGCTGTCCCGTCTGTAAAGCCGTACGCGAAAAATTCACGCCATACGTTCAGGAAGCGGAAATCAGCGGCCCGGTCCGCGCCAATATATTCGACTCACTTGAAACCGCCGCCGAAGCCACGAAAAAAATCACTCAGGTCAAAACCGACGAACTCAATTTTGACACCTATTATTTCCTTCCGGGCCAGATACTTGATTATCATAAGCATCCGACGGGCGATCAGATCTTTATAACCATACAGGGAACGGGCGAATTCTACCTCGACGCCAACCCTGAAACCGTTTTAAAATTAAAGCCCGGCGAACTCGTGCTCGCGCCCAAAAACATCTGGCATAAAATAGTCAATACCGGAAAAAATATTCTCATCGTTTCCCAGGCGACGAAGCAACCAGCCGGAATGATTGCCAAAAATTCAAGATAAGGCCATTATTTTAAAAAATCGCCATGCAGGGCGCACCCTAAATTAAAAACCCGCTCCGAATTTCAGGGCGGGTTTTTCTAATAATATCTTTTTTTTATGCTTTCACGTTATCTTTGCGTTGAATAGGTGCTGAAATGTTCTTCTTTAACGACCTGGCCGGTTTCCTGCAAATATTTTATGGAAACGCCCTTGCTGCGCCATATCATGGTTTCATATACCTTCCCGCTCTCTATGGCCTGAGACGTCTCGAAATCGTAACCGTATTTATCGATATACCCCACCACTTCAGGCGCGCTGTAACGCTCATACATGACATAGTTCGAGGGCGTGGTGCTTGAATCATTGTTGCAGCCGGCCGTAAGTAAAATAACCGCCAGCGAAAACGCCGCCAGAAATAAAAATGCCGATTTTTTATCGATACGATTCAACATACGGATAAATTATCGGCACAATTTTAAATTTAATTATTCTTGTTGTTTGATAGAAGCCCTTCAACCTTTTTCAACGTATCCAGAAGTTCCACTGGAAAGAGCATTATAGTGTTGGAAGGGCTTGACCCGAGTCCGTCGATAGTTTGAAGGGTCCTTAACTGCATCGCGCCCAAACTTTTCTGCATCATCGTCGCCGCGTCGACAAGGCTCGAAGCGGCCATTTTATCGCCTTCCGCCTTCGTAATGGTCGCGCGTTTTTCACGTTCGGCCGAAGCCTGGCGCGACATCATTTTTTTAAGGTCTTCCGGCAGCTCAACGTCTAAAAGCCTTATCGAATCGACATGGATGCCCCAATCCTTGATGCGCTCCTCGACTATAGTGCCTATGCGCTGCTGGATCTGTTCGCGCTCGGATAAAAGCTCGTCCAGCGTCATGCCGCCGACCACGTCGCGAAGTATGGCCTGCGCGTATTGCGATATGGCGAATCTGAAATCCTGGACCTTGACGACGGCCTTTTCGACGTCCGTCACGAGAAAAAAGAGAACGCCGTCTATTTCGGCCGGAACGTTATCCTTGGTTATGACTTTTTGCTTCGGAATATTGAGCGCCTGAATTCGCATATCGACGAACTGAACGTAATCTATGACCATCGCCACGAAAAAATTCCCCGGGCCCTTTATCTCATGAAATCTTCCGAGACGCAGGACTATCCCGCGTTCCCACTGCGCCGCGATTCTCATTGTGCCGACCAGCGCATGCCAGATAATGGCCAGAATAATCCCGACCAATAAGTGGAGCGGAGTCTGATATTCGGCTTTTGAAAAGCAATAGGCGGCCGCGCCCAGAAACGGTATCCAGAAAAGCGCACGCCTGATCGGCGCGCCGAGTGAAACATGAGCCCCAATAGGTTTCGCGAACAATTTCCTGAAATCGCCAAAAACGTCTTCCGCATTTCTTATTTCTCTGTTATCCATCGTCTTCTCCTTTAATCGATTCGGATCTTCCAGCTGCACCGGAATAAACACAAATACCGCTCCTTGAAATATTTTACGGGTTAAAATTTCTCCTGATATTTCCCCGCTGTTTTTCAGAATATCTTATTTGTTTTCATACTATTTCTTTTTCTTTTCGCCTGCTTTTCTTCGTTAAAAACGTACCTTGCGAAGTTCCGCGATACGGCTTTCCGTCGACGGATGCGTCGAAAATATCGAGAAAAGAGCGCTCCCTGAAAACGGATTAACTATGCAAAGCGTCGCCGTGGCGGGCGACGAAAATTGTTGATGAGGCATGCGGTTCGAATGGTCGAGTTTTATAAGCGCGGACATGAGACCGTCGGCGTCGCCGGCGAGTTTAGCCGCGAAATAATCGGCGCCATATTCCCGCGAACGCGAAATCGCCATCTGAAGAAGCATCGCGACTATCGGAGCCACGATGATTA
>CAZJFS010000133.1:0-12663 GCA_964545075.1 uncultured bacterium | reverse complement strand
CTCGGGCGAGAGCGAAAATTCGACGGAAGACAGGATGGCGAAGACCGAAAAAAAAGTGTTGTCGATGAATATAGGTATCAGCATGGAACCGTTTATGCCGGCCTCGTTTTGAGACCTGCGAGCGGCCGGTGAACGGGCGGACGAAACGGACGGAAAGTATTCAAAGTCAAAAATGTCTTCATAAGAAGGTTCTTCGGAAGAGCTCGTTACGCCATACTTTATTATGACCGGGCCGAGCAGCTCGGATATTTCGGAAGCGCCGAATTTCATGGCCGATGCGGACGAAGCGATTACGTCGGCTTTGAAACGCGGGGTTTCATGATGTCCGCTATCCTTTTGAGCGAAGGCGAAAACACAGGCTTCCGCTTTGGAAAGCCGTTCAATGAAATGCTGGATGGTCTGATATATGTGTTTTTTTCCAAAAGCCAAACCGAATTTCTGAATAAATTCAGAAATTTTCAGAGTGTCCGTCATTATTTTAATCGCTCCAGATTATCTTTTAAATAAACATTGTGATTATACTATAATTTTGTTATATGTTCAATAACAAAATTATAAAAGGTCACCGGTCATAAAAACTTAAACAAAAAAAAGAAAATATTAGTTGCAAAATATGGTAATGGTATGTTACAATAGCAATAATAATTTTATATTAATGATGAGGGAGGTGACACAATGCCTAAAATAAAATCACAAATCAGCCGTTTGAAAACAAACGAGCGGGACACCAAAGTTAACAGAAGCAGAAAGTCCCAGCTTAAGACTGAATTTAAAAAATTTGACGCCGTTATCGCCACTAATAAAAAAGAAGATATGATCGAAGCTGTAAAACAGATTTCGAGCGCTCTCGATACGACGGCCCGTTCAAAATCGATACACAAAAACAAAGCTGCCCGCACAAAATCAAGACTCCAGAAAAAAGTTAACAAACTTATGGAGCCTACGAAATAATGATTGTCCTGAGCGATCCGGCGGCCGTATTTTTTACGGCGATTAAAATTCAGACTTTGGGAGGAAAGCTTAATGACGAAGTTGAAACAAGTTTATAAGTGCGCATTATGCGGAAACATGGTAGAGGTCGTTCACGAAGCCGGCGGGGAACTTTCCTGCTGCGGTCAGGCGATGACCCTGATGACCGAAAACACAGTTGAAGCGAGCCGCGAAAAACATGTTCCGGTCGTTGAAAAAACGGCTACGGGATTCCTCGTCAAGATCGGTTCGGTGGCGCATCCCATGGAGGATAAGCACTTTATCGAATGGATCGAACTTATAGCCGACGGTCTGGTTTACAGAAAACATCTGAAGCCGGGCGACAAACCCGAAGCGGAATTCTGCGTCAAGGCTGAAAAAGTCGAAGCTAGAGAATATTGCAATCTTCACGGACTCTGGAAAGCCTGAGATAAAGATCAAGGACGATATAAAATTTGTTTTAAACTGCCATTCATTGTTTTTTGAATGGCAGTTTAATATTTTATTATAGCGAGGGGAAATAATGAAAAAGTCTAAAGTCGCGGTCATTAAAACGAAGCCCGAAGGAGTTCTCGGAGATATTGAAAAACTTATGTGCATGGCGGATTTCAAGGGCGCCCTCGATATAAAAAGCGGAACGATACTAAAGGACAACATTTCATGGCATTTCCCCATGCCGGGCGCCAATACGACTCCATGGCAGCTTGAAGGGGTGACGCGCGCCCTTAAAATGCACGGATATCGCGACATCGTCTGCGTCCAGAATAAAACCGTCGTAACTAACGCTTTTAAGGGCGAAGATCTGAATAAATACGTTCCGATATTTAAAAAATATAACATACCCGTTCTTTATAATTTCAAGGAAGAAGACATGAAATGGGTTGTCTATAAACCTGAATTCAAAACGCTGGTCCTGCACGACATATTTCCGGAAGGCATAATGATACCGGAATATTTTCAGGGCAGGAACGTTATCCATCTTCCGACAGTGAAATGCCATATTTATACCACGACAACCGGCGCAATGAAGAACGCATTCGGCGGGCTTTTAAATACCAGGCGCCATTATACCCACTCCTGGATCCATGAGACGCTGGTAGATCTTCTCGCCATTCAAAAAGAGATACACTCCGGCATATTCGCCGTTATGGATGGAACGACATGCGGCAATGGCCCAGGCCCGAGAACCATGTTTCCCGTCGAAAAGGATTATATGCTCGCTTCCGGCGACCAGGTCGCGATAGACGCCGTTGCCGCTAAAATGATGGGTTTTAACCCCATGGACATTGCTTACATAAGGCTCGCCGACGAACGCGGGCTCGGCAACGGCCGGCCTGAAAACATCGAAATAGTCGGCGAAGACTTAAGCAACGTCAATTTTAAATTTCATGTGGGCGATAATTTCGCGAGCAGGTTCGGCGACGTTATGTGGTTTGGCGCCCTCAAGGAATTTCAGAATTTTTTCTTCCGCACGCCGCTCGTGAATCTGTTCATATTCGGCTCCGAATTCTATCACGATTACCTCAGGTGGCCCATGGTCGATAGCTTAAGGTACGCAAAATGGCTTTCCACCTCGAAGTGGGGCGGCCTTTTCAAAAAATATCCTTCTAAATAAGGCGTTGGGATCTTGAAGGCACGGCTCTATTTTTACGAATCAGCGATAAACCGTTTCAGCATGGCGTATCTTTTGTTCATGCTTGAAAAAGCCGGCTATCGTGAAAAATTCGACATAACCATTTTCAAGTCCGACGAGGAACTTGCCGGCATATTCGAGAAAGATGAATTTGCCCGTCAGGCTTCCGTTTTTGTTTATTCTTTTATGACTCCGCTCCTTCCTTACGTTATGCGCCATGTACCCGCCATCCGGTCGGCCGCGGCACGCGAATCCCGGGAAGAAGACGTCGTCGTCATAGCCGGCGGGCCTCACGTCACCGGAGATCCGGACTCGGGCGAAAAGCTCGGTTTTGACCTCGTTTTTTGCGGCGAGGGCGAGAACGTCTGGCCGGAGTTTCTCGAAACCGCTTATCAGGCCGGATGCTCAAAGAACTTCAGGTCCGAGGTTTTATCACGGTACGGGAGCCGGTCGATCAGGGATGAACGGCCGGTCGATATGAACGGCTATCTTCCGTTCGGCGAGATATACGGTTTCGTGCCTCCGCTCGAGATAATGCGCGGCTGTTATTATAACTGCCGTTTTTGCCAGACCTCGACCTGTAAGGTAAGGTATCGAAGCATGGAATCGGTAGAAATGTTTTTCGCGGAATACAGGCGGCGATCATATAAGAGGCTGTGCTTTATCTGCCCGTCGGCGTTTCACTACATGTCGCCTAACGTACGTGAACTGCGTCTCGACATAATAGAAGAAATGCTCGATCTGGCCGGAAGCAAATATGATATCAAATATATCGAATATGCGATATTCCCCTCGGAGGCGAGGCCGGAAACCATTACCGAACGTTCAGCCGATATCGTGAAAAAATACTGCAGCAACAATAGAATTTCAGTGGGCGCGCAGTCGGGAGACGAGGACCGCATAAGAAAGATCGGACGCGGCCACCTTTTAGATTCGGTTTTTAATGCCTGCGAGATACTGGATTCACGCGGGTTCGTTCCGGTCGTAGATTTCATATTCGGATTTCCCGGAGAAGACGAGGCGGAACAACTGAAGACCCTCGCGACCATAAAAAAGCTTCATACGAATTTCAGAGCCCGCATCCAGACCCATTATTTTCTCCCGCTTCCAGGCACTCCGCTTTATAACGAGCGAAGCGCCCCGATCAGCCCTATGGCGCAAAAGCTCCTTGAAAAATATTCGGCCGGCGGAATATGCACTGACTGGTATAAGGAAGGCATAAGGCAGTCGGCTGAAATAACGGCGATATTGGATGGACTTAAAAACTGAAGAACTATCGGTTTTAAACTGTTGACAAATGTTTCAATATATAGTATTTTTAAAGGGCAATGGACAGAATAGAAGAAATAAAAATACTGTTGAAATCGAACCCGGCCAATGCGTCCCTGAACGCCGAACTCGCTAAAATATACGAGGACGCCGGAATGTACGAGGACGCCATATTTTATTACAAAATAGCGATTAAATACCGTCAGGACGATCCCGAAATCAAATACGCCCTCGGAACGATATTTTTCAATATGGAAAAATATGGAGAGGCTCTTGACTGCTTCAACGCCGCCGCGATCCTGAATCAGGCTTTTGTAAACGCGCTAATTTTCGCCGGCCGCTGTCACGAAAAGCTGGGGCACGCGAGAAAAGCCGTCCGCTGTTACGGCCGGGCGATAAAAGCCTCGCCGTATGCGCCTGAGATTTATTACACTCTGGGGAATATCCGCATGAATAGCGGCGATATAAAGACAGCCATCAGCAATTATAGTTATGCGATAGAGCTTGGCCCGCCTTTGCCCGAATACTACATGGCGTTGGGCGCGGCGAATGAAAAAAAAGGCGACGCCGACGAGGCGCTTAATAATTATAAGTTCGCTCTGAGCGTCAACCCTGAATATAGCCAGGCATATAAAAAGATCGCCCAGTATTACGAAAAAAGAAAATATACCGGCGAGGCTCTCGAATATTATAAAAAAGCATTTGAAATAGATTCTTCGGACCATATTCTGGCAAACCTTATCGGCGAAATGTACCGCGACCTTAAAAAGCCCGAGGAAGCGGTCATATATTTTAAGGAAGCGATAAGCCGCTGCCCGGCATTTCAAATAGCCCGCGATAATCTCGACCAGACTTATGAACGCATAATTATTCGCGGAGAGATCGATACGCCGTCGACGTTCAACGAGACCATAAGCCGCGATTTTTATTTATCGGCGCTGATACGTATCGAAAAATCTGAACTTATCGATGCGGCGATCGACCTCGTCAAGTCGTTGAAGTTCAATCCGAATAATTGCGACTCGCATTACAGGCTTGGTATTTTGAAGGCATGCTTTGGCTTCGTATCTGAAGCTTTGGGCGAACTTTCGTCCGCCGCCGGCATAAGCCCTGAAAATGACGAATTTTATTTCATGCGCGGCCTTGTCAGGCAAACGACAGGCGACATGGATGGAGCGTTCGCGGATTATTCGACCGCCATTTCACTGAAGCCGCTAGGGGAATATTATTATAGCAGATCGATAGTCCTTATGATCAAAAACGATAAAAATGCGGCCCGGGCTGATTTGGCCATGGTCGAATCGCCCGTCAAAATCTCCGCCGGATACGTTAAAACGCTTGCCGGGATTTTTAACGCTAACTATCCGATAACCGTGAAGAACCTCAAAAAGGAGTTTTATGAAGACGGGCGGATCATGGCGGCGTCATTTTATAAGGGGTATAAAAAGAACGGCTTTTCCAAGCTTTTTTATGAAACCGGAGTCGTTTCGGCGGCGAGATATTATGAAAACGGCATTTTAAGCGGCGTTTCATTGATTTTCGACGAATCGGGAAATATAGAGAAGGAGGCTTATTTTGAAGCCGGAATGGAGCACGGGGTCCGCAGGCTTTATGGGCCATCCGGAGTTCTTTCACGCGAGTCCGTCTATCATTTCGATCACGTCATATATGAAAGATTTTATGATGAAAAAGGCGTTCCGCTCGCCGGAGTTATGAAAAATTTTGAGAAGGAAGGGCTATTCGGAGATGAGATTTATGAGGACGGCGAGCTGAAAGGCGAATGTAAATATTATAATCTTGGAAAGAACCTTATAGCCGTTAAAAATTTCACTAACGGAAGTCACGACGGCAAATGCGAATATTTTTATGAAAGCGGAAAGCTCCAACGCACCGAATATTATGAAAATGGGAAACTCGAGAAAACCTCTAAATTCTATTTTCCCGACGGCGTTACCTGTGAAATTGAAAAAAACTATAAACAAGGTCTTCTTAACGGTATAGCCAGGTATTTTGACGATTCCGGAACGCTTTTGCGCGAAGAAAATTATAAAAACGATAAAAAAGAGGGAGCCGCAAAAATTTACGCGGTTGAAAATTCCAGTCATTATTTAAAATTTGAAGTAAATTATTCCGGCGGACGTGAAAGCGGCACCGCTAAAAAATATGATCCATCGGGCGTGGTTTTAAAGCAGATTTTTTTTGGAAATGGCGATCATTTCAACGACGAGGAATGGGCTGATTTTTTAAACTCTCAATGATCTCAGAGAGGTTTAAACGAATTTAAAACGGCCTGCGCTTCGACGTCCGAAACGAAATTCGTGAAAACTATTTCCACGAAATCATTTCCCGTATTCAGAAGAAATGTCTTGTTAGCGGTTTCGGGGCAGCAATAAAAATCGATGTTGTTGTATTTGATCTTTTTGCAGTTTTTCAAAAAGGCCGTCTCGGAAAATACGCCGTCAAATTTTCTGGGTTTCATCTCTATTTTTCTTCCGTTTTGCAGTTGTATAATTGTTGAATCGGGAGCATCATTTGAAAGTTTAGTTACGGCCTGTCCGGCTATGTCGAAATAGAAGCAATGTTTTGAAAAAACTACCTTTACCGCCGCGGCCTTTGACGGGTCGGCTTTTTTCAGGGTTTTGCCCTTCAGGGCTTTCATGATATCGGCAGCGGATATTTTACTTTCGCGGTGATTGAACGAGCTCATAAGGCTGGCGTCGAATATGGCCCAGCCATCTTTTTTTATTCCGGATTCCGCTCCGGCGAATTCCGGGAAGCCGCTTAAGGCTAAAATATCAGGCGAAACATTTTTAGATATGACGCTTTTTAAAAAAGATGCCTGGAAATCATTGCCGGCTTCTTTTACGTTCTTGTAGAGCATGAATAGAAAAAGGGGCCTGCTCGAGATGAAGCGGATAAGAGCGACGTCTTTCATGGCAACCTCAAATTCGGAAGATATGTCCGCGTAATCAGCGCCCGTGAAATTCTTTTCGCTTTCTTCGCTCTTATTAAGCTCTTCAAGATATGAAATCAGTTCCGGCGATTTTTCTTTAGTCTTGATGAGCGCCAGTTGATTCGTTAAAAGCGAACTGTATTTTTTAAAAAAAAGAGCGAATAAATTATTTTTGATTTTTCCGTTTTCTTTTAAGTTGAAGGCGATTTCCGTGGAGCGGAATGACGAAACATAGTTCATGAAAACTGAATATACCATGCCGATATCTTTATAGTATCTGATTAAAGGAACTTTGCTTTCGTCCGAAAGCGTTCCGGCGAATTTATCGAATTCATCCATGGCTTTTTTATTGTCATTTTTCAGGAAAAGCGTCTCGAAATTTTTGAGATGTTTTTCCGCATCTTCAGAATTTATCGCCGCGGATGAGAGGCAGCGGCTCTGAAGGAACAGCAATAGCGTCAGCATGATTATTTTAACGAGTTTTTCTGTTTGTAAATTCGGCAAGTAGCGCTACCTTTCAATGTCCGGTATTTCGTTCAACGGCATTTTAATGGCGTTTTCAGGTCTCTTTAATAACTTTTCATCTATCGGACCGATGGCTACGTTTTTAATTCTAATTTCACGCGTGCCCAGGCCTTCTTCGACGAAGGTTATGCGTTCGGGGAGCCCTTCCGCCGTGAAGCGGTAAGATGCTCTGGTATTTCCGGGCGGGCCGGATATTTCATAGGTCGTTAACGAGCCTTCCGTTTTTTTTAAAATAATATAATCAGAAGGGTTTTCAATGTAGCCGCCTATAAAATCATATTGTGGATTAACGTCTCCGGCTTTTTTTTCCTTTCCCGGTATGTCTATTATTATATTGGTCTTTGGAAAATATATCCACGCGGCGCCTCCGGAGTACACTGAAATTATTTCCATTCCGTCACCGGTGGAACTTTCAACCCTTATATTGGATGTGTCGCGGACGAAGATCCTGGCTCGTCTGACCTGGGTTTCCGATGTTTCAAGAAGGCTGTTCTCGACTTCATACGAGATATTTTCACTGAATTTTTTTATAAGTTCGCGCAGCATTACCTCGTCGCTTGAAAGCGTTTTTAATGAAGGCTTGTTTTTATCGGATCTGCGTTCTATCGTGATAACGTCAGTGCCGTCAGCGGCTTGCGAATAGTACGGGTGAATAAGGCCGACGCTGAATATTAACGTAAGAAATAATACGGTCGCGTTTGAATTCAATTTCATTATATCTCCTCCAGAGTGAATTTTACTCCAACCAACCTAATATGTCAATGAATTTGTTATAGCTAAGCTCGCCGCGGCTTTTTTACATTAAGGCGCTATTATTTTGCATGCTTTCTTTTACTCAATAGTATTCCGGTCATTAATTTTCGAGGTCCGACTATTGACATTTATTTGTTAAATTAGTATTATAAAAAAATAATAGCAAGTATTTCGGGCTTAAAAGCGATTTAAGCCTGATTTCATAGTTTCTGTATCGAGAATTATTTTTAATAATAGAATTTTTAAGGAGAATGATTTTCATGAAAAAATTTTCAAAAGCCATTCCATCACTTCTAAGCGTTTTGCTGGCCGCTTTTTTAATTATAAACGGTTGTTCAGGAGGCGGTTCCGGTTCGCCGGAAGGGTCCGGTGAAAAAGCCACGGGGACGCTACGGATGTCTTTTAATACATCTTCGGCCGATCGCGCGCTAACGACCGATTCTATTCCGTCCGACGCGCAGGGAATTGTTAACGTTTCTATAAAGGATCTCAGCGGGGCGCATCCTAATTCCGTAAAAACATCCGGATATCAGCAGGGCAGCGTGGTTTTCGACGAAGAATTTTCGGTTCACGCGACATATGAGGTTTCAGCCGTGGCAGCTTTAAGATATAACGCTACGGATGATTTCGAAAGGCTCTTTACGGGATCGTCTGAAGTTTTTATAAGGTCCAATCAGGAGGTCGCTGAAAATCCTGATTATAATCAGATCTTCGTTACGCTTAATTTTTCCGGCACGAGACTTATACCGCGCGTGGCGTCTAAACTTGTCATGGAACCGTCCCAACCGGTATCTTCCATCCTTCCCGGAAGCGCGATACCCGCGTTCACCGTTAAAATTTTCGACCAGTTTGGAAGCATTTTTACCGGTTCGGATCTGCCGGTGACCGTAGCGATTCCGGGCGCACCTCTTTCAGGCGCCGCGTCCGTCGTTCCCGTGAACGGCGTGGCTTCCTTTTCAGGACTTATTGTCTCAAATATTTTGCCGGGCGCCGCGTCGTCTTTAAACCTCGTGGCTTCTTACGGCGGAATCAGGATCGCCAGCGATTCCATTACCGTTATATCGTCTTCAGCCGCAAATACCACGCTGGCCGGCTATCTTAATTACGATTCGTCGATACTGGCGGCTTCGCCAGCGGCCCGCGCGATCCTGCCGGGCGCCGGAAAAAAGGTCGCCGTTATTTCGGACGGCCGGGAGTATTCGACCGTGACCGACGCTTCAGGCTTCTGGAAGCTGGATATAACTCTTCCGAAAACTTCCGTTGAAGCCATTATGAAAGCTGAATTTCAGGACGGAAGTATCGGAAGCACCGAGATTCATCTCACGGGCGGCTTTTTATATATAGGAAGAGCTACGCTCGGTTTTTCTGACAGCGGGAAACTGGTTCTGATAGAAGCCGGTAATTTTCAGGGAATTATCGAAGCCTCAAGTATGAAAAAAATCGTGGACGATAAATTATTGGCGTTGAAAAATTCGTCTTCGGTTAGCGTTCTGGCCGGAAGGGCCATAGTTCGCGGCAGCGCCGGCGCCCTTTCATACGCAGTTGGCGTTCCGGGGGCTACCGTTACCGTTTCGCCTTCAGGCGCCAGCGCCATAACCGACAGCCGCGGTTTCTTTAAAATTTCAGGCGTATTTACGGCTGGAAATTATATCGTTACCGTTACGGCTCCTAAATATATACAGTCGCAAACATTATTTACTATAACCGCGGATGATTTTGGTTTCGCGGTGGATGGCATCAGGGTTCAATTGGAGCCGGCTTCTGAAAAGACGCCTGTATCTATGAGGCTTGTTCCATCGGCCGATACCGTTGAAGCCGGGTTGAGCTATAATATGACCGCCCGCGTAAAAGCTACGGTTTTTTATTCCGACTCATCTTCGGCCGACGTGGTTCCATCATGGCAGACTGTTTCGGCGCTCGGAAATTTCGCCAATGGCGTTTATACGCCTTATCCAGCTGAAGACAGCGCCAGTTTCCGCGCTACTTTTACGCAAAACGGGGTTGCCGTATCCTCCGATTTCATTCTCAAAGTTTTAAAGCCCAGAGAACTCGCTTCTCTTGAACTCTCTAAAATATCGGATACCGCTGAAATTTCATCGGCGTATAACCTCGCGGCAATAATTGTCAGGGCGCGGTATGCCGACGGTTCGACCGCGATCGTAACTCCGGCCTGGTCATTATCGTCAGGCGCGGGAACATTATCAGCCAGCGCTTACAATGCCCCCGCATTTGCCGAAAAGGCGACCTTGACCGCAGGGTATTCCGAGAACGGTATTTTCAAGTCCGCTCCTTTTATATTGAACGTAGCGGTACTTTCTAAAAAACTTGTCGGGATGTATTTCGTAAGGCCGCCTTCGACCGTGGAAGTATCGATGGTTTACGATCTTTCGGCCATTAAGACCGTGGCCGTATATTCCGACCAGACGACATCCGAAGTCGTCTCCGTCTGGTCGCTTGCCGCGGGTTCGGGAAGCGTTTCCGGGAATGTATATACCGCTCCGCAGGTTAAAGGCACATCGACCGTAGCGGCGGCTTATTCGGAAAACGGGATAACAAAAAATATTTCTTTCATATTTGATGTGGTTCCGCTCAGTTCGTTCGGTTTAAACGCGGCCGTGATAACCTCGGCGAATAATCTGCGGCTAATCTTTAATAAAGCCGTGGGAGTTCCAAATTTCAATCCGACCGCGGTAATGGTCGGCGGCGTTTCACTTGCGAACGGTTCCACCGCGATAGTCGATCTGAAGGGCGATCCTTCGGGAAGGACGGTTTTAATAACTACGGCCAAGGAATTTACGGTAGATCAACAGAAAAACGGCGTTAAAGGAGGACTCGCTGGAGCCGGCCTCGAGTTTTTCTCCAGCAACGGCATACTCGACGCCACGGCCGCTACCGCGAAAGAAGTTCCCGTCACGAAATTCGGTTTCGACATACAACCAGATATAGCGCCTCCTCCGGCTCCTGGACCTATCCTTCAGGCGAATGCCCTGGGTTTTAGCAATGCGGTTTCAAAGGTTACGGCGCTTGACGCTATAACTTATCCCGAAGTTTCAGCTCTTGAAATCGGCATCACCGATGCCGGAATTCAGGATACTTCCGCGGTTACAATGCTCGCCGCGGAACCTGCTCCGTCAAGAACTCACGCAACCGGCGAAGTTATTATAACGGGCGTTCCAACGCTCGATTCCGGAAAGAACGTTTATTACAGGTTTGTCGATCCCGCCGGAAATGCTTCCGAATGGGTGTTTTCAGGCGCCGTTCCGGCGCCGCCGGATGCCGCCAATATCGTCTGGCATAACGAACTCAAGGGCTTTATGGCGCTGAACAACCCGGCGGGCGATGCCGGCAATAAAATAAAGCTTTATGAAATGAACGGCGTAACTCATATTTTCAAGGCCGTAACCAAGGCCGTTTCACCGTTTCCGTCCGGAAGCCTTACCACGATGGGAGTCGAGTTGAATCCGGGCTATATCGTTTCATACTCGGTCGTGACTTTGCGCAATATAGAATCCATGATAGTAGATGATGGAAAAATACCGCCGGCTCCGGGCTTGGCTATAAGCGATCTGAGGATCGGCTATGTTCCGCCGGGAAAATATGTCCTTAAAAATTCAAACGCCAATTCGGAATTTATCGTGGACGCAGGGTACGATCTCGGCGTTATAATAGGCGCCTTCGATTCCGGCATATTAGCCGCCGGCAAGAATATCGCCGCGGGAGGTTATTCTGACGTAGCGTTTACGCCGGCGCCTCAGGCTTTCCCTGGCGGCAATCTCAAATTTGTTTATATCGATCCGGCTTCCAAGAACAGCTCGGCCGCTTCGGGCGCTACTTTCGTTCCGCAGATGCCTTTATTCGGGGCTCCAAATGCGATACCGGCTAACGATAACGGCTCCGGCAACGGGCCTAATTTCATAAATGAATCTCTCGCTTTGAGCGTAGTGAATCCGCCGGTTAACGCGGATAATTCGAAACTCGCCGTCAATATAGGCAGAGCTCATTCCGGAAAATTAGAGCTTGTAATGATTAACCCGCAGGCTGCTTCATACGGGACCGCGCTGCTCGAGGCCGATATAGCTTCGGCGATAACGGCGACGACCGCCGTTGAGTTCACGCTTGGAAACGCTAATCCGCTTCTCGTTCAGCCGGCTTCACTTAAAGCGGTTCTCGGCACGGTTTCGGTTCAGCTCGCCCTGGAACTTCACCTTAAGTCAAAAAGCACGGATGGCAACGAATCAAGGGAAACGCCGCTCATTAACGTTTTGTACGGCCCGCTCGCGCCTTCCGGCAACGGCCTTCTCTTTAGCCCGGCTCCCGGAAGTTATCCGACAGGGCTTCCGAATGGAACCGTCGCGATAACTTCAGCCGTTTCGGGCGCGGTTATCAAATATACGTCCAGTTCGAGTTCCGTCGCGGGAACGGAGCCCGTAGAACCGCCTGACCCGTCCGATCCGAGCAGCGCCGTAGCCGTGGTTTATTCAAGTCCGATCCCGGTGCCGGTTTCTACAAAAATGATAATAAAAGCCGTCGCTATAATAAACGGCGTTTATTCTTCTGTATC
>CAZJFS010000132.1:0-12710 GCA_964545075.1 uncultured bacterium | reverse complement strand
TCCGTCTTATTGAGCTTTTCGTTTTTTGTCGAGAAGGTTGATGATGAGATGGACCGTTCTTTTATCCATTTGCTTGATTTTGGATATTTCCGAAGCGTCAAGGCCGTCTTCAAAGGCCATTTTGTAAATTTCCGCGTACTTCTGGTCGAGGCCGTCGGGCGGCGTTATGTACTTGGTTTTTTGTTCCATTGGCATTTCAAGCGGCTTCATAAAGGATGCTTCCGTCATTACGGGTTTGGGAACGGGTTCGGCCGATATTTTTATGTTCTCTATTTTTGAGCGAAGTTCCTCATATACGCGGTTTATTTCATCGCGCATTCTCTGGAGCATGCGGCTTTCAACATTCGAAAGGTCGGGTTTTATATTCAGCCTTACGCGCGTAATAATATCCGTTTCGTTCAACGCCGGAGTTCCGTTCTTGATGTCCCGGTTCAAATGACCGAGCGTGCTTTCAAGCCCCTTCTGTATTTCAAGAAGCTGCATTATTTTTTCGTCAGCGACCCTGGTCAAGCTATCGAGCTTCGATATTTTGTCTTCGAGTTCCGATATCCTTATCATGGCCACCTTTTCAAATTCTTCGTTTAGTTTCGAACAATTCTTTGAAAGATCCTGGAATTCGTCTAAAAGATAGTGAGAATTATTGAACGCTCCCATGGTTTTTTTCATCTTCAGATAAAAAAGGATCATGAATACGTTCAATATAAGCGACAGGCCTACTATTAGTATTAAACAATCTTGAGAGCAGATCTTCAGTTGAATCACCACACTTTTTTATTCCGGGCTTTCGCCCGGCTCTTAAAACGTCGTTTAAGCCTCCAGCTTTTTCCCTTTTTTTGCTGGAGCCGTGGCGGTTTCTTCCTGCTTGGCTTTGCTTTTTTCAGGCTTTGCGGCGGGCAGCCTGTTCGGAAGCAGCTTAGCCAGAAGTGCGTCTTCGATCTCTTTGGCGATTGCGGGGTTTTCCTTTATGAATTTACGGGCGTTATCTGAACCCTGGCCTATCTTCTCGCCTTTGTATGAATACCACGAGCCGGATTTTTCGACGAGTTTGTTTTTTTCGCCGAGCATTAAAAGCTCGAGTTCGTGCGAAATGCCTTCGCCGTATATTATGTCAAATTCGGCTACCTGAAAAGGTGGGGCCATTTTGTTTTTAGCGACCTTCACTTTTACTGAATTTCCAACGGTTGCGTCTCCTATCTTGATGGATTCGGTGCGCCTTATGTCCAGGCGGAGCGAAGCGAAGAATTTGAGAGCCCTTCCGCCGGTCGTCGTTTCCGACGGGCCGTATGAATTACCTATTTTGTCGCGGAGCTGGTTGATGAATACGACCGTGGTTTTGGATTTCGACGCAAGAGCGGTGATCTTGCGAAGCGCCTGACTCATAAGCCTTGCCTGTTGTCCGACATGAGCATCGCCTATCGCGCCGTCAAGTTCGGCCTTGGTGACGAGAGCCGCGACCGAGTCGAGTACTACTACGTCAACGGCGCATGTTTTTACGAGAGTTTCAACTATATCGAGGGCTTCTTCGCCGGCATCCGGCTGTGAAACGTAAAGATCGTCGATCTTTACGCCGAGAGCAGTTATATATTTGGGGTCCATGGCGTGTTCCACGTCAACGAAAGCAGCTATGCCGCCATTTTTCTGGACATTGGCGATTATATGAAAGGCCAGTGTCGTTTTTCCTGAAGATTCAGGCCCATAGATCTCTATTATTCTGCCTCTCGGAACTCCGCCGATGCCGGTCGCGGCGTCAAGCGAAAGCGATCCGGTGGATATGCATTCCGCCGGGACCGTGCTTATCATGGAATCGCCGAGTTTCATTATCGAACCTTTGCCGTAACTTTTCTGAATTGAAGCTATAGCCGATTCGAGCATCTTATCCTTTGTCATGTTTTTGTTTAAATCGATACTTGCCATTTCGTACACCTCTATTATTTTTATTTAAGTTTCAAAATTCAGTTATGATATCGAGTAATTTTTTCAAAGCGAACTTGACTGATTTTAAACGTACCTCATCTCTTCCGCCCCTGAAATAACGTTTTTCAAAAAAACTTCCGTTCCGCGAATGGAATCCGAAAAAAACAGTTCCAACGGGTTTTTCGGTCGTGCCTCCGGATGGGCCCGCCACGCCTGATATGGCTATGGAAATATCGGCGGCTGCGTTATCCGAAATGCCTTTGGCCATTTCTACGACCGTTTCTCCCGAGACGGCGCCGTGATTTTTCAGCGTTTCTTCACGGACTCCCGAAAATCTCGTTTTCAGGAAATTATCATAAACGATCGCGCCGCCTATGTAATGGCGAGAGCTTCCGGGAACAGCCGTGAGATATGCCCCGAGAAGCCCTCCGGTGCAACTTTCAGAGGTTGAAATCCTGATATCGCGGCCGGCGTCGTCTGATTTTTTTTTCAAGCAGTCGAATATTTTTTTTACGAGTCGAGTTAATATATAATTCATTTTTTAATCTTTTATTACGCTCTTGTTTTTTTTGAAATAATCGTACCCGGAGACGAGCGCGATAAAAGCGGAAGCATACATCAGCGCATCCACTATGTGGTTCCCATAATACTTATAAAGATTTAATAAAGCACTTCCGCTTAACGTTTTCGCGATGCCAGCGATTTTTAAAAGCTCGTCGAACGAATAAAAAGTAAGACATGTTATTATGGCGGTCAGTTGCAGCACCGTTTTCCATTTTCCCATGGGCGAAGCATCGATTATATGACCGCGGGCGGCCGCTATGATGCGAAGTCCGGATATCGCGGTGTCCCTTCCGATTATCAGAAAAGCCACCCATGATGCGACCTTCCCATCTTCAACGAGGCACAGAAGAGCAGCGGTTACTAGCATTTTATCGGCTATGGGGTCTATGAGCTTTCCGAAGTTGGTGACCTTTTCAAAATTTCTGGCGTAATATCCGTCGACCAGATCGGATATCGCCGCCAGGATAAACAGGAACCATGCCCCGATCCTGTAATAGTTTACGCTCGAAGGGTCCGGCTTGAATATGAAAAGAGCCATAAACACCGGTATTACGGCGATACGGAAAACGGATATCTTATTCGCTACATTGAGTCTCATTATGAATGAAACTGGCATCAGATTGCCTCCGCAATCAAATCATACTGTTTTAACTTTGTTATCCGCACCTTCATAAAAGTTCCCGGAGCGACGTATTTAGCGTTCTTCACCTTTATGACGCTGATATAGCCGTCAACCTCCGGTGCTTCCCTGTAGCTTCTCGCCGTAAGAACGTCTTTTTCATCGTCATAATCCTCGATCATGACTTCCAGCTCGGAACCTATTAGAGCTGAAGCGGTTTCCTTCAATATCTTGTCGAATTCACGCGCGATCTTTTTCAGCCTTTTTTCCTTCTCCTTTTCCGGCACCTGATCAGAAAATTCAGCGGAAGCCGTTCCTTCCTCGTTGGAATATCTGAAAAATCCTACTTTATCGAGTTTATACTTGTGTAAAAATTCCGCCAGGTCGTTAAGGTCTTCAGGCTTTTCGCCCGGATGACCGATTATGAAGGATGAGCGTATGCATACCCCCGGGATTTTTTCGCGGAGCTTTTCCACGAATTTCTCGGTGCCGGCCCTATCGATACCTCTGCGCATCGCCTTGAGAACGCCGTCGGAAATATGCTGGAGAGGGACGTCTATATATTTGCAGATCTTCGGGTTGTTGGCGATGACCTCTATAAGTTCGTCGGTGACGTGGAGAGGATAAGTATATAGCACCCTTATCCATTTCAGCTCGTCTATTGCGGCTAACTTTTCAAGCAGCGTGTGGAGCACGGGTTTTCCATAAAGATCCCGGCCGTAATTGCTGGTGTCCTGAGCTATTATGTTGAGTTCCCTGACGCCGTCCGCTGCGAGCCTTTTTGCTTTCGCGACGAGCACGTCCATCGGCACGCTTTTAAACTTTCCGCGTATTTGCGGGATGACGCAGAAGGAACAGGGGTTGTTGCAGCCTTCCGCAATTTTAAGATATGACCAGAAAGGCGGAGTGAGCGATATGCGGGAGCGCCTAACGTCGAGATTATTTTCCATATAGTTTTCGGCGGATATGAACACCTTGGGCTTTCCGATGCGCACCATGGGAATATCGCCTATCATCAGTTTGCTGTTTCCCTTTAAGACCCAGAGGACGACCGAGGCTATATCCTGAACGTTGGCGAGCCCGACGACCGCGTCTACCTCGGCAAGTTCGTCATACAGGCTTTCCTTGTATCTTTCAGAAAGGCATCCCGCTACGATCAATGCTTTCAAATGGCCCTTTTTCGGGTCCTTGTATTGAGCTATATCGAGTATGTTGCCAATAGACTCGGTTTTGGCCTCGTCGATAAAGCAGCATGTGTTGATTATCGCGGCATCGGCTTCCGCCGGATTATCGGTGAATGAGAAGCCGTAGTCGGCGAGCACCTCAAGCATTTTCTCTGAATCTACAAGGTTTTTAGCGCATCCGAGCGATACGAACATTAGTTTATAAGCCATTTGAACGCCTTTCAATCATTAATTTTCCCGGAAATTCGTAAATTGCAGAGGAAGTTTATAATCCTTCGATTTAAGGAACTGGATGACGGTCTGCAGATCATCCCTGTTTTTTCCCGATACGCGCAGCTGTTTTTCCTGTATCGACGCCTGCACTTTTATCTTCATATTCTTGATGTCTTTGACCATTTCGCGCGCGATGTCCGTTTCGATACCGCATACGATGTCGGCGTACTGGCGGACCGTTCCGGCGAAGGCGGTCTCAAGCTTTCCGAAATGCAGGGAGTTGAGACTTACTTTGCGTTTTATAAGCTTTTCGTGAAGTATCGCGATAACGTTTTTCATTTTCATTTCATCATCGGCGATTATGGTTATCTTAACGTCTTCGCGCTTGATCTCGCTTTTCGAGTTTTTGAAATCAAAGCGTTGTGACATCTCTTTGGTGGCCTGGTTGATAGCGTTATCGACCTCGGCGAGGTTGACCTCTGAAACAACGTCAAAAGAGCAGGACATACTTACCTCCGTTTTAAATTAGCCTATTTCACGGCTTTTTTCAATGTGTATGAGCGAACGTTTCGCGTCTTTGGCATATATGCCGTTGGGATCGAGTTCGATTACCTTGTTATATTCGGCGACCGCCTCGTCAAACATGTTTTTAACGCGGTAGATGGACGCCAGCCTGTAATGCGCCTCGACGTAATCCGGCGAAAGGCCTATCGCTTTTTTATACTGATAGATGGCTTCGTTTTTCATGTTGGCCTTGTAATTTTCATTGTAAGCTTCGCCGAGTTCGAAGTAGGTTCGAGCGTTCTCCGGCGCTTTCTGGATGGCCTGCTTGCATATGTCGATGGCCTCGTCGTACATGTCCTTGCCGTCCAGAGATTCCTTCTGGTAAACCATTTTAAGGCCCCAGTAAGAGAAAAGATTCGTATTGTCTATGCTTATGGCCTGTTTGAATTCCATCTGGGCGTTGGCTTTTTCGTCGCCCGTCAGGCCGTATCCGGCCGAAAGCCTTATGTAGGCGTATCCAAGGCGGTAATGGACCATGGCATCCGTGAAGTTTCCTTCAGCCGCCTTTTTGTAGTCCTGTATAAGCTGGAAGAATTTTTGCGCCTTGTTTTCGTCTTTTTCGTACATTTTGAAATAAAGTTCGATGATTCGCGCATGAGCTTCGCCGTTGCTCTTGTCTAAGGCCGCGACTTCCGTATATTGCGTCATGGCGTCATCGAAGCGCTTGAGATTTTCATATATGTCGCCCAATGTTATCTTGGCTTCCGTGTTTCCAGGCTCTATCTCTATGATTTTCTGGTATTGAGCCTGCGCCTCGTCAAACATCCTTTCACGGTTATATGCCTTTCCAAGTTCGAAGCGGGCGTCGATATCGTCCGGCATCAGTTCTGACGCTTTTTTTAGCGCGAATATAGCTTTTCCGCGTACGTTTTCTTCGTTGAAGGAAGCCTGAGGAAGGTTGTTATAAAGATAACCTATTTCATAATGCGTCATCGGGTCGGAAGGATTCTCATCGAGAAGCGCCTTGTATTTTTCAATGACGTCATCCGCCTGATTGCTTGTTTCGGCGTCGATGAATACAAGTTTATATTCCTGGAGAAGATACTTTCGCGAGCGCAGGTCTTCCGGGAAGTATTTTATACCCTGGCTTAAAAAATTTATGGCTTCGCTGTGATCTTTAAGCTCTCTCGCCATGAAACCGGCTTTTATGAAGAGATCCTTGTATTTTTCGGGATTGATCTCGATCGCGCGCTGATATTCGAAAAGCGCTTTCGAATAAGCTTTCTTCTTTTCGTAAAGCTGGCCCAGCTTATAGTGGACCTCCAGATTTCCAGGTCTGATTTCGAGTATTCTGTCGTATTCTTCGATCGCGAGATCTATTTCATTTTTTTCTTCATGCTCCTCGGCTTTTTTAAATGAAACCTGTATCTGGTCGTTCATTTCACGATTCTGCTGGTTCGCGAAATAATCGAGCGCGATCTGATTATTCGGGTTGAGGTGAAGAACCTTGTTGTAAGATTCTTTGGCGTCGTCGAACATTTCCATTTTTTCATATATCTGCCCGAGATTTTGATATGCTTCCTCGCAATCCGGATCTACGGTGATGACTTTTTTTAATTCGAGCATGGATTCGTCGGTCATTCCCGTTTCCATGTACGTCCTCGCGAGTTCCAGATGAACTATCGGATCGTTAGGTTCGTGAGAAATGATTTCAAGGCATTCGCTTATGAACCTGTCTGTTTCGCCACGTGATTTATATATCTCGGCGAGGCGCTTGTAAGTTTCTATGAAATCCGGTTTGATGGATTTTGTGCGCTGGAAGAACTTTATGGCCTTTTCGACGAGGTTCTGGTTAATGTAGATATCGGCCATCTGGAACGTCGCCTGATAATTGTTGGGGTCGATCTCGAGGATTGATTCGTATTCCATGATGGCGTTCTCGATGTGGTTTCGTTCGAGATACGTCTGGGCCAGAGAAAGTTTTTCCGTAACCTCTTCCTTGACCTTATAGGAGCGCGTGGCATTGAAAAGTTCAAGCAGACGAGGATTTTCCGGATCGATTTTAAGGCCCTGCTCGAAAGATTCGCGCGCCTTGTCGTAATCGCCGCGTTCCTTGTGGATCTCGCCTATTATGATGTGGGCGCGGACGCATTTCGGATCTATTTCGAGCGCGGCCGCGGCGCGTTCCTGAGCTTCCTTGAGCATGGTGGCGTCGTTGTTTTCGATACTGTCGATCAAAAAGGTCTGAGCGAGCTCTATATGACCTTCCACGAATTTCGGGTTTTCCTTCAATACCTTTCTGAATTCGACGATGGCCTTGTCGAGATAGGTCGATTCCCTGTATAGAATGCCCAGCTCGACGCGAACCTTATAATTTCCCGGGTCTTTTTCAATCATTTTATTGAGTATTTCGATGGCGGTGTCGATCTCGCCCTGTTCGGAATATACTTTTGAAAGTTCTATGATAGCTTCGTAATTATCCGCGTCGCGTTCAATGATTTTTTCAAACATCTGGCGCGCCTTGTCGTAATTTTTGGTGTTTTTGAATATTCCGCCGAGCAAAAGCGATATTTCCATATCGGCCGGGTTTAATTTGAGGCCCTGCGTAAGATATTTGACCGATTCCTGATACATGCGACGCTTGAAATAAATCTTGCCTATTTCTTTGAGGGCGGTAAAATTAGATGAATCATGGTCGATGATTGCCTTATATTCCTCAAGCGCCTTGTCGTACATGTTCTTGGACTGATATATTTCCGCCAGTTTAGAGTGCGCGAGATGATATGACGGGTCGACCGATAGCGCGTTTTCGAAATTTTCGATGGCCTCGTCGAACATCTGAAGCGAATAGTAAGCGACGCCGAGGTCCTTGTAGATGGTTATATCGGTGAGGCCCGATTCCAGGGCCTGATTGTAGATCTTGACGGCGTCCGAATATTTATTTTTGCTCATATAAGCGTTTCCGAGGCGCAGGTATACCTCGGGATTTTCCGGTTCAAGTTCGATGACCTTCTTGAATTCGGTGATAGCTCTGTCGTGATGGCCTCCGACGAGGAATATCTCGCCAAGCCTTAAATGAGCTTCCGTGGAATCCGGTGATTTTGATATTACCTTTCTGAAAGCTTTTTCGGCTTCGGCGACGTTTCCGGAGGCAAGATACAGATCGCCGAGTTTCTGGAGTATTTCGGCGCTCTGATTTCCCGTTTGCATAGCCTTCTTTAACATTTCCAGGGCCATATTGACGTTGCCTTCGGCTTCGTAGATTTCGCATAGCGGAAAATACAGCTGCTTTTCTTCGGGTTTGGTCTCCAGAACTTTTGCCAGGCAAGTGCGGGCTACTCCGAAATTCTTGTTGGAATATGATAAAAGGCCGAGGCGCAGATTCGTTTCAATGTCGTCCGGCGTCATTTTAAGGATCGATTCGAGCGTGAGAATTTCATTTTTTTCGTCATGGAGCTGCTTGTAGATGCCCGCCATGTGAGTATATATTTCCATGTCGGCCCTGTTGGTTTCAAGATAGAGCCTGTAATTTGAAAGAGCCTCGTCGTAGTTTTCACGCATGAAATTGATCCCGCCGAGGTATTTATAAGCCTCGGTGAGTTCCGAATCAAGGCCCAGGGCTTTTTCGAATTTGTCATAAGCGGCGTCGAATTCGTCTTTTTTGTAATAGTCTACTCCAAGCTGGAAAAATATCTTGGGATCGTTAGGCGCCATAGCGACGGCGAATTCGAATTCCTTCATGGACTCTTCCTTCATGCCCTTTTTAGCGTATATTTCACCGAGCTTGTAATGGGCTATGACGTCATTCGGGTCGAGTTTTATGACGTTTTGAAAGGACTCGATGGCCATGGTGAGGTTGTTGAGCTCGAGGTAGGCCTCGCCCGCCATCTGGTGAAGCAATTTGATCTTATCGTTTGATTTATTGCTCATATAACGCAAGCCCCTTTTTTATGAATTCAAGACTTTCCTTATGCTTTCCGCAGCTCTTGTAAGCCTGTCCGAGTTCGATGTAAAGATCGACGTTTTCAGGGTCGCCTTCGAGTGCGATGGTGTATTTTGCTACGGCTTTTTCGATCTCGTTGCGCTGCATGTATATTTTTCCGAGGTCAATGGCGACGCGCCATTCATTCGGGTCGCGTTCGAGAACTTTTTCGTAGCACATTACGGCGTCGTCTTCCATGTTTTTGATCTTGTATATTTCGCCGAGGTTTTTGAGCACGTCGATGTTATCGGGAGACAGCCTTTGCGCTTCCAGGTAGAATGCGCAGGATTCGTCAAGCGAATTAAGTTTCTGATAGGAGAGCGCGAGGTTATAATATATCTGGAAATCGCTCTTTTCATTTTCGACGCAGGTCATGTATTCGTTTATGGAGTCGGCCCATTGTTCTTTCGCGAAATAAAGATGGCCGAGGTGGACATGGGCGTCAATGTAGTTGGCGTCGAGTTCCGTGGCTTTTTTGAAATTGGTTATAGCCGTATCGAAGTTTCCGGAAGCTTCGTAATCAAGGCCGATCTTGTAATAAGCTTCGGCGTTGTCCGGTTCGAGTTCCGACGCCAGTTTGTAATATTGATTCGCTTTTGGCTTGTTGCCAATTTCCTCATATATTCTGGCGAGTTTGAGATAAATTTTGGCGTCAGGTTCTATGGCGCATGACTTTTCGTAGTATGCTACCGCTTCCTGCTTATCGCCGATTATTATGTAAATGTCGCCGAGTTCAAGATAAACTTCGAAGAACGACGAATCGAGATTGACGACTTTTTCATATTCTTCGAGAGCCTTGTGATAGAGCTGCTTTTTCGAATACGCTTTTCCGAGGTGATATCTTATTTTCATGTTGTTCGGGAAAAGCTTTATCGCGCGCTGACATATCTCGATTACCTGATCGTATTCGCCTCTTGCGAAACTTATCTCGATAAGGCCGAACATGGCGTCGACGAACTCCGGATTGAGCTCAAGGGCCTTTTTGTATTGCGCCTTGGCTTCCGGGAACATTTCGCGATTCTTGAGAGCGTCGCCCAGTTCGTAATAGAAGAGCGCATTGGTCGGCGCGAGTTTTATCGCCTCCTGATAGAGTTCGACCATCTTGTAATAAAGTCTTTTTTCCTTGTATTTGGAACCGAGCTTGTAAATTACGTTTATCATGTCCGGCTTAAGCTTGAGGGCTTTTTCATAATTGAGCATCGATTTTTCGAAATCATTGATCTTTTCGTAAACTTCGGCGAGTTCCGAAAAGGCGGAGGCCGAATCGGCATCGAGTTCGGCTGCCTTTGACAGGTGCGTTACGGCTTCCGGGTAATTTTCAAGTATTGCGCATATCGTTCCGAGGCGGTGTATGGCGTCGACGAAATCAGGCTGGAGCTGGACGGCTTTCTTATATTGGACGGCGGCTTCCTCGTATTTTTTCAGGTTGAAATAAACTTCGCCGAGTTTGTATATTATAATGGGATTTTGTTCGTCAAGCACGAGCGCTTTTTTCAGTTCGTCGACGGATTTATCGAACTGGAATTTTTCAAAATAAAGTTTGCCGAGTTCGAAATGAACGTTGGCGTTTTCAGGGTCGAGCGATATCGCCATTTCAAATTCAGATATGGCCTTATCAAGCTGATAAAGGCTTGTGTAAATTAGTCCGAGTTCAATATGAGCGGCCATATAGTCGACGTTGAGTTCAGTCACGGACATGAACGACTTCTGAGCTTCTTCATACATTCCCTGACCTTTATATGCCTTGCCGAGTTCGAAAAGAACTTCGATGTTTTTCGGGTCTTTCTTCAGGACGTTTTGGAATTCCAGTATTGCTTTATCTACGCGGCCTTTGTGCGTGTAGGCCTTTCCAAGTTCATAGTAAGCGTCAACGATGTCGGGATCGAGTTCAATGACCTGGCGGAATTTCTCGATAGCTTTATCGAGGGCGCCTTCTTTTTTATATGTACGGCCAAGTTCGAGAAGTATTTCCGGATTGTAGGAATCGATCTTCAAGGCTTCTATGAACTGATTGCATGCGTCGGTGATCATATCGACCGAATTATAAACCTGACCGAGCCTGAAGCGCACGTCGATATTTCCGGGTTGAAGTTCAACGACCCTTTTATAGCACTCAATGGCGCTGGTGGATGTTTGGGCGGCGCTGTAGAGGTCTCCGAGCTTGATATATGCGTCGACGTGATTATGGTCGAGCTTCGTTACTTCGCGGTACATTTTGATCGCTTCGTCGAATATATTCTGAAAATCATAGCATTGGGCCAGCTTGAAGGTTATGTCTAAGTCGCGCGAGTCTATCTGATAGGCCTGTATGAATTTTTCGGCGGCCTCGTTATACATTTTCTTTGAGAAGAATATGTTGCCGAGATTGACGTAAGCGTCCTTATTTGACGGATTGAGCTTTATCGTTTCTGAATATTCCCACATCGCGTTGTCGAGATAGTTTGATTTTTCGTAGCATACGGCCAGGTTCATATGCACTTCCTCGTTTCCGGGCGAGAATTCAAGAATCTGGAGATATTCATTGATCGCGTTGTCGAGCGAATCGCGCTTTTGGTAGATGACGGCGAGATTCATGTGCGACTCGATGTTTTTCGGGTCACGGGCAAGCACTTGCTTGTATTCAGCGGAAGCGAGGTCCGGGTTATTGGTCAGTTCGTAGCATTTCGCGAGCCCTATATGAGCCGCGACAAGACCTTCGTCTATCAATACGGCTTTCTTGAAGTTTTCTCTGGCGTATTCTATCTTATCCTTATAAATGTAAATTTCGCCAAGCCTTACGAATGCTTCCGAAAGCCTGTCGTCTAATGATACAGCCTGCAGGAAAAGTTTTTCCGCTTCGTCATATTCGTAAGATTTGATATGGCAGTATGCCGTCCCCATTATCGCGCTTATGTTGTTATTATCGAACATGAGTATCTCTCGGTAATATCCGTTGGCTTTTTCATAATCGCCGCGCGAGAAGTAAATTTTGGCCAGGCGAATCCGGGAATCGACGTCCTCCGGCTGAAGTTCTATGGAACGGTTATAGTTTTTGATCGCGGTTTCAAATTGTTTTTCTATTTCGGCTATCTCGCCAAGTTTTTTGAAGAGCTTTGGTTCGTCCGGCATATGTTCGGATGACTGGGTATATTTGAACCTGGCATTCTCGTACTGTCCGAGCTTGAAGTATATGTCGCCCATAATGACATAGGCTTCGATGAATTCCGGATCGAGGTCCAGGCATATGCGGAGCTCTTCCTGCGCTTTATCGAGTTCGGCAAGTTCGAGGAATGATATAGCTTTCTGATATCGGATTTTGGCGAAGTTGGGTTTTATGGCTATGACGCGGTCGCAAACTTCAAGTATTTCCTCATAACGACCGAGTTTATTGAGCACTTCAATCACCTTGAAGTAGCCTTCTATGAAAAGCTTGTTGAGCGTGAGCGCCTTGTTTATCTGATCGTAGGCTTTTTCAAAGTCTCCGGCCTCGAAATGTGATGTTCCCAGTTCGTAGTACGCGCGGTAGTTTTCGGATTCGATACGCGCTATTTTTTTGCACAGCGAAATCGCTTCGTTAACCAGTCCCATGGATCTTGAATAGATATGCGAAAGGGCCCATGCTGCGTGAACGTTGTTCGGATTAAGTTTTATCGAGGTTTTCAGTTCGGCTATGGCTTTAGGATACCATTCGCGGTCCTTGAACCTGTAAATGGAAAGTCCGAGCGCCATATGCGCAGAATAGTTATCCGGC
>CAZJFS010000131.1:0-12754 GCA_964545075.1 uncultured bacterium | reverse complement strand
TATTTTTTCGGCCGCTTTTATGATTTCGGCCGCTTCCGGGGCGATTCCGGCTATTACTGACATTTTTTCAATAATTTCATTTTTAAGCTTTTGGACCGACGCGGCCCTGATATCTAATTCCGCGATCTTTTTATATTTCAAATACGCAAGTTCGGTTTCAAAATTCCTCAGATTTTCGGATATTTCACGAGCCCATCCTAATTTAACGCCAGTCGTGAGAACGTCTTCATCTCCGGCTATCGATGAGATCAGTTCGATCAATCCATTCTCAAGCTGTTTGATCTTTGATACGGTTTCTCTCATTTCAGAAAATTTCTCATATTCCGCTTCCGAATATAAGGCCGACCTCATTTTCACCGCGGATCCGATTTCGGCCAATTCTTTTTTAAAGCTCGCGCGCCTTTTGCCTTCGACATGGTTTCTGAACGCGTCCGTAAGAAGCGCTGCGGTAAAAGCTACGCCGCCGCCAAGAGCGAGTATCGGAAGCACCGAGGCCGCGACAGCCGCCGCGGTTATGGACGCTGATGAGGCCGATGCCATGCCCGCGCATGAAACCGCGGGAGTTATCGAAGTAACGTTCGGAAATGTCGTCGCGGTTATCGCCGTCGCTTTCGCCATGGCTGCATATTTAACGCCGCTTCCCGCGATGAAATACGGATTGGCGATCTGGACCGTATTCACGGTATTTGCGACATTCACCGTAACCGTGTTCACCGTATTTACAGTATTGACTATATCGACAGTTTTGACGGTATTTATGGCGGTAACGGTTTTAACCGTGTTAATTGTTTTAATAGCGTTGAACGTATTTGAACTCGTATTGATCTTGCTTATAACAGGCGCATCGAATAATATTTGACTTGTTTTCAGCTTGGTGAGTATACATAAAACTCCGCTCATTTAAATCACCTTAATTATTTAAACATTAACATGCAGACAGCTTTCATAACCTATTTGCCTTCGCTGGCAGTTGTATTTTCTTCAGCCTGGATCCCTCCGAAAGTATCTATCGTTTCAGTGGTATGTTCCGTAGTATTTTGCGTGGAGTTTTGCGTATGCTGAGTGGTGTATTCCGTCGGCCCAACGGTCTTCTCAGTATTTACGGTTGTTTCCGCATTGCCTCTGAATTTCACCGGACTATTTTGCGTGACATTTCTTGTCTGTTCCACCTTTTGGTATTTCTCACCCATGGTGACTTTATCTCTGGTTCCTGTCATCTGGCCATCCACATTCTTTAACGTGGCGGGATTAAAATGAGCCTTTACGCCCTTGACACCGGACGTTGGATTCACAATAACATCCCAAGTTTCACGAATTATAGATAGCTTCGTAAAAGTTGTTATCGTTTCAGTCTCCCTTCCCGTGCTATTTGTCGAAACGGATTCCGGCGTACTTGTCGTCGTGGTCGTTTTCGTAAGCACCGGGGTCTTTGCCGTCGTGGTCGTCGTATCGGCCGTCGTTACCGCGGTAGTCGCGGTAGTCGCGCGGCGCACTTCTATCATGCCGTTATACATTTCAAGCGCGGTATGGCCGGCCTTGTTCTTTAACCCGGGTTTGGCGCCGGCGCTGATAAGTATCTTTAATATCTTTTCGTTCGTGGCGGACGCGGCAACCATTAAAGCGGTGTTTCCATCGGTGTTCTGATGATTGAGGTCGGCGCCGTGACGGATTAGGGTTGTGACCGCCCAGAGATCGCCTTTGGCAACGGCGATCATAAGCGGACTGTTGCCGGCATTATCCGAAATATTAAGGTCTTTGGACTTATCGATAAGCATTTCGGCTATCTTTGAGTTGCTGTACTGGATCGCGGCGATGAGCGCCGTCGCTTCGGAAGCCCCGCCCCTGGCGTTTATGTTGCACTCCATATTAACGAGCATCTTCGCGATCTCAAAATTGTTTTTGACCGCGGCGATCATCAGAAGCGTGTGTCCTTTCAGGTCCACGGCATTGATATCGGCCCCTTTTGAAAGAAGGTACTCGAACATGCGGGTATCGGACGTGAACGCAGCCATCATAAGAGCGGTAAATCCATTTTCATCCTTTAATTCAAGGTTCGCGGATGATTCCACCAGAATTTTGGCGGCATCTGAAAATTTACCCATGACCGCTATGATAAGAGGCGTCTGACCCTGAGCGTTCCTGAAATTTACGTCGGCTTTTTTCGCGCAAAGCATTTTGACTATCTTTGAATTGCCGGTCGCGCACGCCGCTGTAAGAGGCGTTTCCATAAGATTTCCTACGGAATTGACCTCGGCTTTATTATCAAGCAGTAGTTTTACTATTTCGTCGTTTCCTTTCTGGGCGGCGAAAAACAAGGCGGAAAAGCCATTTTCATCAGTAACGCCCGCGTATTCCGGGTGGGAGTATAATAATAATTTAACGAGGTCGAGTTCTCCCCTGTCCGCGGCGATGATGATCTCAAATTTTCCGGCGTTATATTTAACGCCGTTCTCGGAACCCGGATCGATGAAATAACGCCACGTATAGCGCTCGAAGCTCATCGTCTTCAGATCGAAATGGGGCGCCAGAAGACAGCCCCAGGCTAATACGATTATCGCCGCAGAAATAACGGTCATAAATATAGTCGGCAGCCATCCGGTATTATACCTTCTTTCGACCACGCTGCAACCGGTTATCGTTTCATAGGAAGGCGACTGGCTTCTTCTGAAGTACATAAAAATGTAATCGAATATGCCGCCCGCGTAAAAAGCCATGAAAAAAAGGATCGATCTATAGTCCAGATAAGACGCTGGAAAATTCGGATTCAACAAAAACTTATAAATGCTCAGGGTTAAACAGCCATAAAACGAAAGAATTGCAAACCTCGTAAGCGATCGGAAAAAAGAGCGGAAAAAAGATATTTTACGATCGTCCGGCCCGGCCACGGCGATATTGAACATTACCTTTCCCGGGGACGCAGAAAAAAGATATTCCGATATTGGAATATACAACAGGAAGAACCCCAAAAAGAAACGGTTATGGAACGCTTCAATTAACGCCAGCGAAACCGGCTCGTTGGAAGTGAAAATAAGAATGGTCACTGAAAGTAAAAAAGAGAGCATGGCAAGCCCCATGTCGCCAAGCAGTGCGTTCAATCGCGCCCGCGGTTTCGCCCGATCACGGCCGATAACTTCTCCCAAAGTTGCATTCATGCTCCGGTCCGGACTTTTTGGCGGCGCCTGCTGCTCGAATATCTCCGGCGGAAGCTCGCTTACGACGACGTAATTATCTTTAGAATAGATCTCGCTGATCTTGCGATCGATCAAAGGCGGACCGCCGTCGAGAAGTTTTTTGATGCCGGATATTTTTTCATAAAAAGACCTGGAATATTCGACGGTATTATTCCGCGCGAGCTCCGTTACGACCTTCCAGTCGTCATCCGAAAACATTTCTTTATAGCTTTTGATCCGGTTTTCCTCGTCGAGCTCGATGAATTTATTTTTCAATCCGGTTACTACCGAATCGAAATTAATTTTACTTATGTGATCGAGTTTGCCGATCTTCGATCCCCTTATCAGATCCGCGGCCGAATATTTCCCGCCATCACTTATTTTGCGGGCATTATCCATCAAGTCTTCATGTTCCGCGCCCCGGGGCTTATCCAATATATAACAATTTTCGAATATTTCCCTGGCCTTTTCAATCATCGACCGTCTGTATTCATCGACGAAATGAACGAGAACGGCGACCGCGTGGTCCTCGGGTTCGCTAAAAAAAACGCAGGTTTCCATGACGCCGCCGAATAAGTTATATATAGAATCGTCGTTATTGAGTTCGGAATATTTTTTTATTATATTCAGCTTGAAAATATCCCGCATGAATTTTTTTTCTTCCGGAGACGCCGAATTTTTAATTATTTGGGATGCCAGCTCGATCAGCGATTCACGGGTAATAAGCGTTCCACGGAAAATAAAAGGAAAGCTCCCATCGATCCTGCAAAAAAATTCGAACAATTTCTCGTCGGAACCATATGACTTATCACTCGCCAGATCTTCTATCACCGCGAGCATTTCTTTATCTCCGAGCTCTCTGGCGACCCAGTTTCTGATGGCGCCCGATTCAAAATCCTTCGCCGCCAGGTCCCATTTTTTCGCCATGGGGACCATCAGTTCGCGCAAAGTGAAATAATTATTTCCATCGAATTTGTATGGGTGCAGCGATCTCAATTGTATCGCGTCGTCAGACATTTCCCCGAAAAATACCGGAATGTTTTTCTCCCCGCCAAGCCATGCGGCAATCTCTTTGTGGCCCCATCGCTTTTTGGGATTTCTTGTCAGAAGGCCTTTGATTAAAGTTGAAAATTCGCTTTTCAGCTCCATAACGCCGGGAACGGTTTTGGTCGCGAGCGTAAACATGACCACCTTATCGGCGACGCCTTCAAACGGATTCGTTCCGGCTACCATTTCAAGAAGTATCATGCCGAGCGACCAGTAATCCGTGCCTTTTGAGATGACTCCCGACATGGATTCCGGCGACGAATATAAAATGGTCCTGTTCATATTCGTCTGATGAAGGGACAATCTGGATATGGATGAAATTCCGAAATCAGTGAAGGCTATATCGAGCGGTTCGATATTTCTGACAAGTATATTCTCGGGCTTTATATCCCTGTGAATAAGATTTTTTGAATGTATCTCAAAAAGGCATTCAGCGGCATTTTTTATAAAAGCCGTCAAAAATTCCCGCGGGATGGGCTTATTGCTTTTCATAAAATCGGAAAGCGTCCCGTGCGCAGCGTATTCCTGTATCTCGTAAAACCGGCCGGACTCCCTTCCAGTCTCGATTATCCGGACGGCGCCGCGGCCCGAAAAAGATTTCATAAGCTCTATTACAGCGGGTTTCGGTTCTATTTTCGGCCTGTAATACTTCAGGACGAACAGTTCGGCGGATGCGCCTTTTATAAGATAAAGATCCGCCTCCGAAGACGCGACGTCGAGTCTTTGCACGACCTCATAGACCGAACCGCCAAATTTTATCGTCTTGGCGCTGATGCGACCGGCCTGCGTCTCTTTTTGACCGCTCTCATCGGATGCGCCATCGCACTCGATTTTCGTGGCGTTATCATCTTTTTCGACTTTTGTTTTATTATCTTTTTTCAATGGCGTCTCCGGTCAATTTCAATGAACTTATACAATAAATTTACTACAAATATCTTAAAAAGTCAAATTTATCAGGTTTATCAGAAAAATTTCTTATTGTTTACCTTTTACGAGAGTTTTTATTATCGAAGGGCTTTCGAAAAGCGGATCGAAAAAACTATCGTATTTTTTATTGCTCTCGAGTAAACTTATTATCATCGAGTGGTTCGCGAAGGCTTTTTCAACGAACCTGACCGCCCTTGAAACGTCTGAATACTCGGTCGAAGAGGCCGATCTTTCGGCGGCGAAGGATTTAGCGTACCATTTCACGAGCGCGTAATAAAGAAAGATGTATTGAAATCCCCTTAAAACATTCGAAGTGAAAAACGCTTTTTTACGAAATATCAGATGGCTCACGTATCTTTCAATGAGCGCGGCCGAACGTGGCTCGTTAAGATCAAAAACCGCTTTCGAATGATCCGCGAACTTCATGCTGAAATTAAATTCCTTGAAATCAAAACTGCCGATATCCAGAGAGCATTTTATCATGTTGAAAATAATGGTGGACGCTTTTGAAAAATTCGAAATTTCCTTGCGGCTTACCTGATGAATGCTTATGAATATCATCAGAATGAGCGGAGCGTAATTTTTAACCGGCGTTTTCTCGGCGCGCTCGGCGCAATTTTTCATAAGTTCTTTCAAAAGATCCTTTTTCGCGATTTCCAGGGCAAAAAGGGAGTCGAACTCCTGCGGCGACTTGGCGTGAATGGTTTTGGCGAGCTTACATATCGAGATGACAAAAAATATGGCCGTGATAATGCGATCGTCAAAATGCATCGACGAACCCAGCGAATTCCATACTTCCCCGTACGGCTCGTATCCCGCGTCGTTGTGATGGGACGCGTTCGAACCGTCAGTGAGGAAATCGCCGATGAAATGATTGAGCGTGAGCATGTTTTTATAACTTATCTCGATGTTATCGCAAAGCCTTAGTTTATCGGAAATTATCGCCCTGTCATTGTCGTCTTCGAGAAGCTTCTCTATCGCGGCTTCGGAAATATCCGAATTGCATTCATCGGCGACGCCGGGACAGAAAAACGAGAAATTCGCCTGGACCGATCCATCGGGAAGGTACACGGGTTTTACCGGAAACGCCTTGCAGGTATGTGATTTATAATCAAAATCCTTTTCAGCGTGCATATGGCAGAGATTTTTTTCCGTAAGAAAAACGCATTTATCGCCGTCGCATAACTTCAAGCTGTATTTAAGGTCGGAATCAAATTTTATATAGCCGGGTTCCGCGGATTGCGGCGGAACTTCCTCACGCGGATAAAATATACCGTCTTTTACGAACTTGGCGCCCGGAAGTCCGGCCGTCTCTAAACTTTTAGCCCAATCGTCCTTTGAGAACCGGTCGGCTTCGGCCTGATTTATGAGAACCTGCCATTTTCTGCAGCACTCGCCGCAGCATGCGCAGGCAAAATGGATATTTGAAGGCAATATTATTTTTTTCTTTTCCATTTATATTCTTCCCCCGATTTTATAAAGTTCCGAGCAATATTGAGCAGATGACCACGAAAGAACCCATAAGCTGAGATGACGAAACCGCCTCGTGCAGAAAAAAATAAGCGCATATCAGCGCGAAAACTGGAACCATATTCTGAGACATCATGACCGTCACGGGACCGGTGCGCGCGATGCAGCGGTTCCAGTAGATCAGCGGTATGACGGATGAAAAAAAGACGGAAAAAATAAACGAGTAATATACGAAACCCGGAAGCGAAAGCCAGCCGGTCGCCGAAAGTTCGTTATACGCCACGGGTATCATCGCGAGAGAAGAGATAAACACGACGTTAGCCGTAAACCTCACGGCCGAGTATTTCTTTAAAAGCCGCTTTGAAAAAACGCTGTATATGGCCCACGTTATCGCCGAAATAAAGCAATAAACTACGCCCATGGACGCGTCGTTCGAAACGCTTGAGCCGGATACGCCCCTGCCGGATACGATAAAATAAATTCCGAATATGGATATCATTATGGCGAGCGTTTTTTTTAAGCTGAAATTATCGATCTTGAAAAGCGCGGCGGAGAATATAGCGAATATAGGAGCGGTGGAGGATATCATGGAGGCCGTGGAAGCCCCGGTGTTTTTAAGCGCAAGCGCCATGAAGAGGTTGCTGAAGCCGAAACCGAAAACGGCCAGAGCTGCTATGCCAAATATATCGCTTTTTTCGACGAACGCCTTTCCTTCGGTAAACCGCGTGATCAGAAGCAATATTACACCGGCTGCGACAAACCGCGAAGCGCAATAAGACAGCGGCGTAATTCCCGCGTAAACGTTTTTTACCACGACGTAGTTAAGGCCCCAGGCGAACGCGATGACGACCAATATCAAGGCCGTTTTCATATCGTTTAAACCGGGAGCGCTCATGGCGCCGGAAAAACCTGACGCTCCGCCGGATTCCGGTGGTATGGCGTCTATCGTTTTTGGCATGTTTATTTACCGAACCTGTTCTTCAAAAAGTCGAAATTTTTTCGGCGGAGCCTGTATTCGTTCATTTCCTTCAATATCTTCATTATTACGCCGAACCCGGAAAGCGTGGATTCGCCGGCCGAACGGGGATAATACATGAGTCCGATTTCCTTGATCTTATAGCCGAAGCGCTTCGTTTCGATTAAAAGCTCGGCATCGATGAAGGAACCTTCGGACTGAAGCGATATTTTTTCGAGGATGCTGCGCTTGAAAAGCTTGAACGCGAAATTAACGTCCTTAACCTTCAGCCCGAAAAGCAGCCTTATGATCCAGTTATAAATTTTAGACTGGAACTTCCTTCTGAAGGATTCCGTCCTCATGAGCCGGTGGCCGGTAACGAAGTCGGCGTCCTCTATCATCGGAAGCGCGAGCTTTATGTCGTTGAGATCTATCGGAAGGTCCGAATCGATATATATGATCAGCTCTTTTTTCGCCGCATAAAATCCCGTTTTAAGGGCGCCGCCAAGTTTCCTGTTATACGGATGATGGATGGGCTTTATCTGAGGATATTTTTTCGCCAATTCGTCCAGAAGTTCGCCTGAACCGTCAGTGGAAGCGTCGTCTACGACCACGATCTCATAATCAGAAGTGATCGTATCCGTGACCGCCATCGTGGAAAGAACCATCTGTTCTATGTTGTCTATTTCGTTGAACATCGGAAAAACGTACGATATCGAATGTTTGAACTCCATTAATCAACCTCTCATAATTTTATTGTTATTTTAATTGTAAAGATAAATATATTTGCCTGACCTCGAACCTGTGTTATACCTGACCTTTATCTCGTCCGAACCTTTTTCGAAATCCGAAGCCAGCATTATCAGATAGGATTTCCGATTATACGCCAGATACGTTCGCGCGTTACGGAATCCCGAAAATTTTTCGAGCGCTTCTTCTTTAGCTTTTCTTCTGGCCTGCATATCCGCGGTTTCAAGTTTGCCTAAAGATTCCCGGGCGAAATTTCCGGCCGCGGTTTTATTTTCGCCGGAAATGCCGGCGGACGCGTTTTCAGCCGAGTCTTTTCTTCGAATCGGCGCTAAAAGCCCGACATGTTCGACAACGCGGTCGCTATAAAACAAAACGGACGGCGCCTTTGAAAAATAGGCCAGCCGGTCTCCGGGTTTTATGACCTTGGATATTTCGGAGCATATTCCGCGCGCGGAATATTTGTCGCCGAGCTGCGGGATCAGATAAAAATTGACGGACAATAAAAACACGCACATGGCCGCCGACAATGAAATGAAGGCGTATTCATGGCGCCTTATAACGCCGAATAATATGGCTATCACGGCGATGGCCGCGCATACCGCGCCGATATCATAACACGCTTCGGGGTTCGAAAGCATAAGGCCGGCGCCGGAAACTTTTTTATAAAAAGCGTAAGATAACCCTCCGGCTATAAGAGCGCAGAGCGACGCGCCCGCATAGTTAGAGAAGCGCCCGGAGAATATCCTGGCGTAATAAAAACCGAGTATTATAGCCAGCGCCGGAAACAGCGGAAAAATATATGTCACGAGCTTGGTTTTGGATATAGTGAAAAAACCGAATATTACGCATACAATGAAAGAAAGATAGGCGAGCGAGAATTTTTCGCCTTCCGCGCCTTCGCCTTTTCCGAAAAGGTATGTATCGTAGAACGCCCGGCTGAAAAGTTTTTTCAAGACATCGGCCAGGATTCCGCCTAACGCGTATACATGAGGGAAAATGCCGGCGAGGATCACGGGAAAAAAGAACCAGTATTTATTTGTTCCGGCGTGTTCAGGCTCCAGGAACCTTATAAGATTATGGTAGCCTATAAAAGTATTGAAAAACTGGCTTTTGTGAATTATAAGCATTGCGGCGTACCAGGGAAGCGCCGACAACGCGAAAAACGCGAACCCGGTGTATGAATAAAGCGCCCGAAGCAGCGCGTAATTTTTTCTGAAAACGAGAAAGGGCGCGACCACCATAAGCGGTAAAACAATGCCTACCGGACCTTTCGTAAGAACGGCAAACCCCGAAAAAAAATAAAATAGATTGATATGCTTGAATTTTTCAGCCGGCTCGCGCGCCGCCATATACAGCATAAAAAAGGACAGAGTCATGAAAAAACACAGAGTCATATCCGTAACCGCGGCCCGCGCCAGGAACGCGAATAAAAAAGACGTGCCAAGCGTTATGGCGGCGGCGAGTCCAGCGATATGGCCGAACGCTACAAAACCCCACCGGTACGTCACGGCGAGCGTAAGCGCCGCCATCACCGCCGATGGAAAACGGGCTGCGAATTCGCTTATTCCGAAGATCTTATAGGATAGCGCGGCGAGCCAGAAATACATCGGAGGCTTGTCGAACCATAAAAGTCCGTTTAATTTAGGCGTAAGCCATGATCCGGTAAGGACCATCTCTCGCGCCGTCTGGCCGTAAACCGGTTCATCAGGGTCCAATAGCGGAGCGCCGCCGAGGTTTAACGAGTAAAAAACCACGGCGGCAAGCGCTATTATTATCTCAATTTTGTAGTCGTTAAATATCCGATTCAGAAATTAGTTCTCCTTGCTCTTCCGCTACTATTTTTTATCAACGGATATGATTTCGATGCCGGCCGGAAGAGGGCCCGAACCGATCAAAGCGTTTATCATGCTGGCCGTCTGAGTGAGCGTTATGTTTTCAGCCCACACCCTGCCGGATGATATCTTGTCTCCGACGCCGAACGTGGAAACCACCTTGTAATCAAGCACGCATGCCAGAGTCATTTTCGCGTCCCTGGAAGCCGAGACTTTTCCGGTATATTTTTCAAGCCTTGCCTTGTTCTGATCGTTAAAGTCTATCTGGACCTGCGGAACGTGAAGCCCCGAGCGGGCGACCTTCGATTCAGAAACTCCGCCCTGCTCATTCGTAACTACGGGTGTTTTTAACACGAAATATTTTCTAGGGTTTTTCTTTTCGAACTGCGGATATTCGTAGAGCTCGACGACGCTGTCACGGTTGGCCGCGACGAAACTGTCATCCTCTTCGAACCAGCATTGATTTAGAGAGAAAGAACCGGTTTTAACGATGAACTTTTTGAAAACTTCAATGGAGTCTATGCCCGATATTTCAAGCAGGATATTTCCGTTTTCTTCCGTAAAAATAAAATTCGTAAATTCCATCTTGGAAAGGCGTTTCTTCAACACTTCTATTATTTTCCCGTATGTGTCCTTCGGGTCCTGACCCGAAGACAGATGAGGCTTTATAACGATCATATAAAACGTGAGCGACTGGGTCGGTTCGAAATTGAGTATTTTGTATGCGCCTCTTTCCTTCTTTAAGACAACCCAGAGATATTCCGGAAGCGTACCCGCGGCTTTAGCGACCTCGAAACCGAGTTTTATGACGCCCTCCGACGCGCGATGCTCTTTTAAAAATTTCATGTTTTTAAGAGCGTCTATGCCCATCTGACTTTTTGAATTGATCTGTTCGGTCAGCCCTTCCATAAAATCGGTTGAAACATCTTTTGAAAGAAGTCTTTTTATTCCATCGGAATCTCTTTTTTCTATGAGCGCGATAAACCGGTTCCATATTTCAATATTCCCGGAACCTTCGCCGGCTAGTATTGGCGCCGGCAAGACGAATAAAAGAGATAAAACCGTCACGATAGTTAAAAGTACACCCACAAACTTCATTTTAAGATACCTCCGAATTTTTTAATTTATGTATGCCGATATGGTTTCGCGTATTTTGATGCATCCTTAGAAATCAAGGTCGTCAAGCGTAGGCCTCTGAGTTGAAGCCGCCCCCGTTCCCGTCGAAGTCGAGGACGAAGTTGAAGTCGAAGTCGCATGCTGGCCGGTTTGGCCGCCGCCCGACGACGCCTGGGTCTGCGTGGCTCCGGTGCCCGTAGTAGCGGTTGCGGTATTTTGAGTGGCGAGATCCTCGTCAGTAGGCATTGAAAGCTTTGAGATCATCCATTTAACGTCCTCGGCTTTTTTAAAAGCCGGGTCCATCGCGAGCACTTTCTGATATTCCTTCAACGCTTCATCATATTTTTCAAGCGACTTCAAAGAGTTGGCTATTCTATAATGAAGGGTCGCGGTGTTATATCCCTCGCCGATCGCCTTGTTGTATGAATAAATAGCGCTGTCGAACTTGCCTTCGACCTCAAATATTCTGCCTTCGGCGTATAAAAGCATAACTTCATAGGGGTTTACGACGCGGGCGTTAGCAATTGAATCCATAGCGAGTTTCGGGTTGTTGTTCTCTATGTGGACAAGCGCGAGTATGGCGTGCGCATTGGCATCCTTAAAATTATTGGTGACGGCCTCCACGAGATTTTTTTCGGCTTCCTTCAAATTTCCCTTTTCAAGATAGACGTGACCTAAGACCGATTTCGCTCCAAACGCGTTTTCATCCATGGCGAGGACCTTTTTTATCTCTTCTTCGGCGCGATCGAATTTATTCATGTTCACATATATTTTAGCTATATTGACGTTGTTTTCGCTATCCTCGTTTTTTTTATATTGAAGCTGAAGCGATATGTCCAGCGCCTTTTGAAAATCACCTTTATTCATAAAACTTTTCGCGAGGCCTTTATAGATCGAAGGCAACTCGGAATTTACGGTAAGCGCTTTCGTGAAATTGGTAATGGCCTCGTCATGATTTCCCATCCGCGCCTGCACCTGAGCGCACATAAGGTAGCCTTCAGCTTCCTTCGGATATTGAAGCGCGAGCGACTCGTATGTTTTAAGCGCCTCGGGATATTTCGAGTTCCTATCATATATCTCGCCCAGAAGCATTATCGCGTCCTTCTGCTCCGGAAATTTGCGGATTGCGTCCTCGAGAGTTTTTATAGCTTCGTCCTTCCTGTTAAGGCCGATGTAAGATCTGGCTTTATAGATCATCGCATCCCGGTTTTTTTCGTCGACCTTCAAAACCTCTTCCCAGGCCGCGAGCGATTCTTCATATTTCTTTTCATTGAAAGTCCTCATGCCCGTTCTGGTCTGATCTTCCTGGACATTCGCCTTGGCGTCCTTCGAAACCTGATAGAGATACGCGCCGGTGCCTCGCGTGCCTATCCAGAACTGAGAATAATCGTTCCCCGGAAGCGAAGAAAGCGCCATGGACCAGACTACCTGGCCGTTCAAAACTGAAAGGTTAGCCGGCAGGGGTATGAAATCCTTTCCGTCATACA
>CAZJFS010000130.1:0-12800 GCA_964545075.1 uncultured bacterium | reverse complement strand
AAAACAACCGTGGCGTTTCAATAGTAGTAGTTTTGATGGTAATTATGACGGTAATGATGCTCGCCACGGTTTCTCTTAAAACATCGTCGGACGAGCTTGATATTTCTTCGCACGAGCTTGATTCGCTTCAGGCATATAATGCGGCCGAATCAGGACTTTCTCATGCGGCGTCAGGCGTTTTGAATGACAGGGATTTTCTGGGCGCGATAGACGGCACCTTCGAAGTGAAAATAGGTGAAGATGAGGCTGATGCGGATCTTAAATACGCCTATTACAGGGCCGAAATAATGGACAAAAGTGGCGATGGTTTGGCGGATCTGATTTATTCCACGGGAATATACAGTGGGAAAAAACGCGCCATAATGGCCAGAATAATATCGCGAAATCCGCTCGTGCTTGAAAAACCAAGAAAAGTAAGGGTTAATTAATCTTTTTTGTCCGCCTGCCGGACCTTTTATAAACAAGCTATAATTCCACTGTTTTAATCGTCAAAAATAATTTATATAAAATACGACGAAAAAAAGCCGATATGGAAGTAAAGTATAGTTATAATTTTTATCGGCATAAAAATTTTTGAATAAAAGGGGTCGGCTTTAAACTATGTTGAAAAAACGATGTTTCTGGGTTGGCATATTTATTATGATCATATTGTCCGCTTTTATGAATTCGACCGGATGCGTTTCCGATAAATATGACTTGGGCAGAAATGACGCGTATTATGATGTTGCAAGCATCAAAGCTTACCGCGCCGGCGCCGAAGTGAAAAGCTTGTCGAACATTAAGGTCGGCGATCACTTGATATTGGAAGGAAAAGCGTTTAACGAAAAAGCCGAGACAATCCCTAATACTTATGTGACGGCTACGTCCACGGATGAAAAAATCGTCAAGATACTGACCGGTTATGCTTCGAATAATTCTTATTTTGCCGTATGCAGGGGCGAAGTGATCGGCAGCGCCGAGATATTGCTGGCTGCCGGAAATAAGACTATAGCGATTCCGTTTGGTGTTGGTGAAGGTACGGTGGGCGAGACGAAGCCGTATATAAAGTTTAAAAATATAACATCGGATGCTTTATTGGTAGGGACTTCACGTGAATATATAGCCGAATATGTAAACGAACAGTCAAGTACTACTGAAACTTCGCTTATATGGTCATTGAATCCGAGTACGGAGCTGACGGCTAAAATATCGAGTACGACGAAGACGAGCGCGACGGTTACGGCGATCGCGACCGGCGAAGTATCGCTTCTCGTTCGCGACGCTTCGAATACTGCCGCGTCAGGCGTAGTGGTTACGGTTAGGTAATGATTTAAAACTTCAAAAATAAAATTTAGGATGATGGAAATAAAAAATGGCTGAAGAAACTGCCGTTAAGGCAGTCGTAAATGAAATAATACTTGGAATAGACATAGGCGCCGCCACGATAAAGGTCGCCGAAGGAACCGTTTCGGGCGGCATCGTTTCATTTAGTAAAGTCGCGGTTGTTAACGTTTTTGGCGCCGAGGCTTCCGGTAATGAAAGGACCGCCGAATTAATACGTCAGCTTATCGCGGATTCAGGAATCACCAGTAAAAAAACTGTTTTCGTATTGAACGGTTCGAACGTGATCGTGCGCCAGATGGATTTTCCGAAGATGCCGGTTGAATCGCTTGAAAAAACGATACGCTTTGAGCTGAAAAAAGAGATTACTTATTTGATCGACGATTGTTTTTTTGATTACAAGATAATAAAGGAATTTGATGAAAAGAACGAAAGCGGTATAAGCCAGAAGAAAATAAAAGTCGTTGTAGCCGCCGTCGAAACGAGGCATATTTATAATTTTAACGAGATCGCCAGGATCGCGGGTCTGGAAGTCATCGGTATAGCTCCGGCTGTTCTCGCGGTATATTCATTCGCGAAGCGTACGGGTATTTTAAGCGATCTGGACTCGGAACAGGTCGCGATGTTTCTGGATTTCGGAAATTCGCAGATGACGGTTAATTTCGTTTCAAAATCCGGCCTGAAGTTTTCAAAAGATATAAACATGGGTGGTTCGACGCTTACGACAGTGATTAAGACGATGTATCCCGGCTCGCAGAATATGACATTGCAGGAAGCGGAAGAAAAAAAATTCGAGATCGGCATAATATCTCAGGAGGAAGTCGATAACTTAGACGACTCGCTGCCGAATTCCAATCTTCACAAGGTTTTGAACGTTTCATTCAAGAAGCTTTTTCAGCGCGTTCGCTTAAGTACGGGTTATTTTTCAGCGCATTTTCAGGATTCAACGGTAACGACGCAATCGTTGAAAAAGATAGTGCTTTATGGTGGAAATTCAGAGATACCTGGCGTTCTGGAATTTTTCATGGATTCGTATGATGCGTCCGTTGCGAAGGCCGCAACCTGGAAGGTCATAGAGAATGGCAGCTGCAGCGTGAGCGTATGCGAAAAATTCAACACTTCATTTTTAAGCCTTGGCGCGGTTTTCTGTGAATATTTTTTTCCGGAGTATGGAATAAATTTGCTTAAGAGGAAGGAGCGGGAAAAAACCGTTCAGCCGCAGGCGGCGGATGTCGTTACAAATTATTTGTCGGCGAAGTTTCCAGCCTTTAAAAAAATTACGAAATTAGGTTTTTTGAATTCAGCGTTATTGATAGTCGCGGTTTATTCATTCGTTTTTTCGGCGATACTCGTGAAAAATTTTCTTACGGGATACGCGTATTCTTCTGAAACGGCCATGTTGGAAACAAAATCAAACGAACTGGGCGCGGCCGAGGCGCAGGCGAAAAGAAAAAAAATATCGGATCAGTATGATAATTTTCAAAAAAAAATGCGCGCGAAGGATTTTATTGAATTCAAGAAGAACGCACTGGATATGGTATTAATAGCGGTTTCGGACGCGATCCCGCAGGACGCGAACCTTGCGTCGATAAATTATAGCTATGACGATAACGCGGTCCTTAATTTTTCCGGTTCGACGACGGTTTATGACCGCGTCATAAAGATCAATGAAACTTTGAAAAAAAACAAGAAATTTAAAAGCGTAGTCGTAAAAAAAACGGAACAGAATGAAAATCATATCGAGTTCGAGTTTGAATGTCAGCTCGTCATAGCGGGCGAAGATAAAGAGGCGGTCGCGGAATAATGCTTGAGAAAATAAAACAATATTATAATGCCGCCCTGACCGGATCTGAAAAATTAAGAAGTGGAGATCGCGCGATAATAATAAGCGCTCTTTTGATAATCATGCCGCTTGTTTTTTTTAGTTTCGTCTATCCGGCGCAGGAGTTCTCGCTTAAAAAGGCGAAGAATTTATGTGAAAACGTCAGGTCTAAATTTAATAATCTGAAATCCGAAGAGAACGCAGCGCAGGCGAAGGCGGAAGAGATCGCCGCGAAAAAGGCTGAAATGGATTATCTTAACGACTTGATTCTCGGGTCGGACGCGGCGATACAACTTCTGAACGCGGTAACCAATTTCGCCGAAAAAAATTCGCTGGACATAAAATTCATGAAAAAACATGCGCAGTTCGATAAAATTTATGAGAAGGCATTTTTGCCGAAAGACGCTTCGGGCGCTCCGGATGAAGCGTCCCGGATATTTTGCAAGGTTCTTCCGGTGGAGGTAGTTTTAAGATCGACTACGGCCGAATTTTTGATGTTCATTAATTTTATAGAAGGCTTTAAAAAGTTAAACTTCGTTTTTAGAAAGTTTAACGCTTCGAGAACGGATGATGGAAAGATTGAGGCGGTAATAACGCTTGAAATGATACTCGAAGTAAAGTTCGCCCAGGGCGGTGGCAACCTGTGAGGCAAAGTTTTGTTTTTATTTTAATGATATTGGCGGCCCTGAGCGTCCCGATTATTTTATGCCGGGAAGCGAACGCGGCCGTCTCATTTGAAAATAGTTCGGATATAAAAAAATTCAAGGCGCTGATAAAAAAAGATATGTTTTACAGGCCTGGCGAAAAACTCAAACAGGCCGCTAAGGACGATGGACCGCGCCCCGAAGTTCCGCCCGAAAAACCTCCGGCCGAATCCATGTCGTCTAATGAGACGAAGCCGAAAGGCGCATCTCGGGATGAGAATTTCAAGGTGGAAGGCATAATAAAGATTGGGAAAGGCGGTTGCGCCATAATAAATTCGAAGATATGGTATTTTGAAAGGCCTTATCTCGGGTACAGGATAGTTGAAATAGAAGACGAATACGTTAACATAAAAGCCCCCGACGGCAAAATAATAAAGTGCGGGCTCATGAAGGAAAAAAATATTGAAAAAAATATGGAGCAGTGATATGTGGAAAAAAAAGAAAATTAAGCCATCTTATTTATTATATGTTTCATTGTCGCTGATATTATTCACGGCCATTTTGGGGGGAGGGGCCGCAAATGCTTCGGTTGATGGGGCGCGCGTGGAAGAACTCAAAATGCCGGCCGGCGACGCCGCTTATCTTGAAATACAGGAATTCGTCGACGGCCGCGAAACCCGTGAGTGGTTTAATCTCGCCTATCAGAAGGGATATTCGCTCTGGAAGATCGATTTTGTCAACGCGCTTTCGAAATATTTCAAGGATGAGAACCGGTTCGCTTTGAAGGAAAAGAATGATGTTTTGACGGAAGTTCTGCTTGACGATGAAAAATATGGAAAACTTTCCGATCTCATATCCAAATTAAAGGATGAATTCACGGGTCTTGGCCTCAGGATTACTGAGCGGTCGGAAGTTTCGGGTCCGGCATATATCAATATCCTCATGAGCGACAACAAGCTATTGCGCATAACTAAATCCGCTACGGGAAGTTTGGGACACGCCACGGATTTTCGCGTATCTTCCACATCGCGCGGCCAGTCCGGCGAGGCGTCTTCGGTCGCCGCCGCGGCCGATCCAATGTGGGTCTTTTCAAGCAGCAAGGACGCTGAAAAAAAAGAGGCGGTTTTAGACGCAGAGACGGCTAAAAAATTAGCCGAGAAGATATCGTTTAACGTTACCAACAGGCCTATATGGGAAGTTCTCGAAGGGTTTTTGCGCTCCGCGGAACTTAACGCGGCCGTCAGTCACAACATAAGCGGGAATATAACGTTATACGTCAAGGATACGACGGTTAAAAGCGTCCTTGACAATATCTGCAAAAACTATGGCCTGGTTTATACGATAACCGATAAAATGGTGGAGATAAAGCAGGCGGATCAGACGCAGATGGAAACCCTTATCGCGCGGCTTAAAAACTCCAAAGCCGCGGATATCAGCAATATCGTCATGAACGTTAAATCTCCGAACGGTTCCATCATTGTCGATAAGAAAACAAATTCGCTTATAATAAAGGATAATGCGGCGACCATTGAAAATCTGAAGAAGATGATAGAAGCGCTCGATCGCATCTGCTCTACCGATAAGGTTACGACTAAACTCATATCGTTGAATTATGCGGATGCCGCCAAGATAAAAACGATGCTTCAGCAGACTTTGACGCTCGATATAGGGATGATGGAGGTCGATAGCCGGACCAATACTTTAATATTGACCGATATCGAAAGCAATGTCGTTAAAATGGAATCCATAATTAAACGTCTCGACATGGCGCAGACGACTTCGAAAATAATACAATGCAAGTATGTTACCGCTGAGGATCTGAAGTCGACTCTTAATGCGAGCCTTAAAACCGTTCTGGGCGTCACGAGCGACGCGTTTCTGATTGAATCCGACAAGACGACCAACAGCCTTATAATAACTGCTTCGCCCATAAATCTCGCGAAAATTGAAAGTTTCGTAAACCAGCTGGATGTCAGAACGAAACAGGTGCTGATAGAGGCGAGAATAGTTCAGGTCAACCTCTCGCGCGACGAAAACATGGGCGTCAACTGGAACAGGCTCATGCAGGGCGGCGAAAATGGGGTTGAAAATGGCGTTGGATTCAAGACATTCGCGCCAATCGGCGATGACGGCATCGGCGGTATAACATATAAGGTCGGAACGCTTTCAACCGGCCAGCTGCGCATGATATTGCAGGCGCTTCAGAAGAAGGACAATTCCAAGGTCATTGCATGTCCCGGCATAGTGACGGCCAACCGTAAAAAAGCATACGTCAATGTCGAAACCACATATCCCGTGCGCCGCGAAACGGTAGTGACGACGACCACTGGGCCCGTTACTTCAATTACATATGAAAAGCAGAATGTTTCGGTAAGGCTTGAAGTTACTCCGGCTATAAATCCGGACGGCTTCATAGCCATGGAAGTAAATCCCAAAGTCCAGGGCCTGGCGGGCAAGGTCGATAACAGCCAGCCGATAGTATCGACAAAGGAAACTCTTACGAACGTTATCGTAAAGAACGGACACACGATAGTAATCGCCGGGCTTATCGAAGAGGAAGATTCGCGGTCTAAAACCAACATCCCGTTCTTTGGTAATCTTCCAGGCGTTTCGGCTCTTTTTAGAAATCAGTCCAACACGAACAGAAAAAATGAAACTATAATATTTATCACTCCGAGGCTTATCGACGGCGGAATATCGAGCGCCTCCGCATCCGGCAAAAAATGAAGCGAGCCGTTAAAGCCGGAAACCAAGCTCTGAAAAGCGCGAGAATCTTGATTAATAGATACTCGCGCTTTTTTTTATTGTCCGCGTCCGGACCGCTCCGGCGGGTTTATACATAATTGATTTATTGGAAAAAATATGATAATATATAAAAATAATAATATGATAATTATATATAATAGGCGGGCGTTTTATGAAGCAAAAAAAATTTTTTCTAATGATTTTCATTTTACTTTTTTTGACATATCTTTCAGCGGCGGGTTCCATATCTTCCGCGGCAAATCTTGCGAATACGGTTTTAGACGCGAAGCTCGCGTCCCTGAAGATCGTTAAGATTTCGCCTTCGACCCTTGACGGCCTTATAAATCCGGACGCTTCTTTTTCGGCAGGGTTTAACCGCGATCTGGACGCGAATACGGTCGACGCGAAATTCGTCTCGCTTTCTAAAACGGGTTCTCCGGTGCCGGTGGAAGTCAAATACGTTAGATCCGCGAAAACTATCACGGTCAAACCTCTTAAAAAACTCGCTTATGATAGCGAATACCGCCTTATTTTCAAGACGGGCCTCGCCGATAAAGCCGGGAAACGCCTTCCGGCCGCGATGATGTATCAGTACTATACGATATCTTCGCCTGACCGTCCGCCAATAAAAGTTTCATCCGTTTTTCCCGCGAACGGGGCGGGCATAGTCGAAGAAAAACCATTGATATACGCCGCCTTCGATCAGAAAATGGCGTTTGATAAAAACGACGACCTTGCGGAGCATATTTCTTTATATCAGAACAGAGATAAAATCCCGCTGGAGGTTTCTTATAATCAGAGCGCGATGAGGCTCGAGGCGCGTCCGCTGGTCGCCTTGAAGGGCGGGCTTTCCTACAGGGTGATGTTAAGCCGTAAGATAGCCGGGTTAAGCGGCAAATGCCTCGCGGAAACATATACCTGGTCTTTCAATGTTTCGAAAGTACTCTTCTTTCTGAAATATTCCTATCCGAACGCGAAGGTCCGCGAGATAAATTCATTCGACAGGATACTTTTAACTTTTTCCGAAAGCCTTAGTCCGCAAACTTCATTCGAGGATTTTATAAATGTAAGCGACGATTCGGACAGGGTTGTTCCAGGGAAATTTCACTTATACGCCGCGGCAAGCGTCATATTCGTGCCGGATTTTCCTTTTTACAGCGGAAATTATAAAATATTCATTTCTAAAGATTTCAAATCGCTTCACGCGAACGATATAATGAAGGACGTTACCGTTCATTTTACCGTTAAATCGGACCATTTTAATTCCGGGGAGTTCTCGAATGAAAAAAAATAAAGGCATAATATATTCAAAAATACTAATGTGTCTTTTTTTCGCGCATTGCGCCGCGATATTGCTGCCGGGATATTTAATGGCGTCTGACCTTTCGTTATATACTGAAAAAAAGCCCGATAACGCGTTATGCGGAAATATTCTGCTTTATGGAACTCCTGCCCGGCCCGGAGTCGTCATTCCTCTTATTTCCAAGATAATCGCGATGAACTTCAGGGAAGAGAAGAATGACTGGCAAAATATCGTGAGCGCCCGGATTCGAAAAATAATTCCTTCGTTCGACAGAACTATAATAATGGTCGTTTTTGAAAATTCCGCTTATGAAGTGATCGCGGCCGCAACGGGCAAGAAACTTTTTTCGGAGTCCGCCGGGACTAAAGGGTCTATAGTCGACGTCAAGCCGACACCCGCCGGTTTTCTGGTCCATACATCGTCCGGCGTTCATGAACTTCGCGTTTCGGATTTTACGAAAAATCAGATCATAACTTCCGGGGATGTGGCCGTGATTTCGGCGCTGTATGCCCGGGATGGAAGCTTGTGGCTCGCGGTTTTAAAGGAAGGGGCATTCGAGATTTATAAAGGAGACGGCAAGGGAGTTTTCAAACTCGAGTCAAAGGGCGACGGCGTGTTTACCGCGAATGATTGCCCTTTCCTTTTTTATCCGGATTCGGCAGCCGCTGCCGCTTCAAAGCCGGCTCTGGCTATAGCTTTTAAAAATCAGATTCAAACATATGATATTTCCGCGCCGGCCGCGGCGGGGAAAAAACAACTGCCGCTTGCGGGTAACGTTTTATCGATTACGGGCGCGCTCGATCCGAAATCCGGTCATGCTTTTATTGTCGCTACGACGGCGGCGGGATACGCCGGATTCGATCTTTTTAATCAGGCGGCCGTCTGGGAAATAAAAACCCCGGTATCAAAAAAATACACTCCTACGCCCGTATGCGCTTTTCCGGACGATATCCTGACGTTTATATGCCTTGCTTCGGGCGGGTCGCGCGTGTCAATAAATGACATGAGGACGGGAAAGGCTCTCGCGGATTTATCCGTTGAAGGGAAAGTGCTTTTTGAAACCATAGAGGCGGTTTCCGACGAAACCGGCAAAGGCGTTTATCTGGCCGTGCCGACGGTCGATACCGTTCAGATATTAAAATTTAATATTGACGCCGCGTTTTCTTCATTTTATCCGGCACCGTCAGAATTCGTTTTTGAGGGGCAGACCGCGGTGGCGGCTGTTGATAAAGAAATACAACGGCTTCCGGTAAGCCTTGACGACGTTAAGGCGCTGTGGGAAACTCACGGTCAGAAGGTTATGATCGCTATTTCCGTTCTCATAGGCCTTATAATTTTAAAAAAGGCGGCGGGAGCCCTTAAGAAAAAAGGCGGCCGGGAAATAAAATTATCTCAAAAAGATATGGAAGCCCAGATCAAAAGAATGAAGGAAATGCTTGATTCGACGCCTGAAAATATAGAAATTATATTAAACCTCATAAATTACTTGAAGTCAGCCAAACAAAATGAAGAGGCAGTTGAATATTATAAAACGCTTATAAAGCTCAGGCCGGTAGAAGAAATTTATTACGAAGAACTTCTGAATATGAAGCCGCCTTATTTCGGATATGTAGGCGAACTGGTGGCTCTATATAAAAGAAAAGGAAAAATAAAAGCCGCTATTTCATCGTTCGAGGAAAAAACCAGGAAATCCGCTCCGGAAGATTCTTCGGATATCGCGCCCCTTCGCGTGCTTGCGCGGCTATATGTCGAAGATAAACGTCCGAAGGACGCCGTGGAAACGCTTGAAGCCGCCGTAAAGATAAGTTCTGATTCAATCGAGGATCTAATGCTTCTTGCCGATTGCCTTTCACAGTCCGAAGAATTCGAACGCGCCGCCGAGGTATATAAAAAACTTTTAATCATGGATAAATCGCATAACGTCGTGAATCATTATGTGAAACTTTTTCAACTTAATTATAAGATGTCGCTTCACGAGGATGCCGTCGAGACATTCAGGATAGCCATGGAGACTAAAAACGCCGCGCTTGAAGCTCTTCTTCCTCACGCGAACGGATATTTCGACGAAGCGGTAAGGCTCGGCAATAAAAAGGTCATTCTTTTATACGGTGGTTGCGTTATCGATTCTTATAACAGGCAGAAGAACGTGAATGCGGCGATAGCCGCCATAGATAAGATACTCGCTATTTTCCCGAAGGAAAAATCGCTCCTTAAGAAAAAGGCTTTTCTGCTTCTTGAAAAAGGCGAAGAAGCTAACATTGTAGAAATTTTCAAGGAATTATATGAATCAAACCCAAATGATATTAAGGTTAAGACCGAATATTGCAGGCTTTTGCAAAAAATCAAAAAAACGGATGAGTGCATAGTCATCATACTCGACGCTTTGAGAAAAAATGAAACTCCGGAAAAATTCATTGAAATTTTCATAGCTTTATGCGGCGATCTTATAAAATCCCGGCAGTTTTCGAAGGCGATAGAAAGCGCCGATCAGGTATACGAGATAACCAAATCTTCCGGCGTTTTCCTGGTTGTCGCCGAAGCGTGTTTGAAAAGCGGCGATATCGATCGCGCCTGCGATATATATACGAAGCTTTCCGTTGAAAAACCTGATTCGGAATCTGTTTTGAAAAGGCTTAAATATGTGAGATCGCTCGTTGAGGAGCGCAAGCTCTCGGCGATGAAGGACGAAGGGGCCGATAATATAACGCTTCTGATAGATGGCGAGAATGTAATCGTCAAAAAACTTCAGGGTGAAAGCGGGCCGGGCCGGGCGGCGAACCCCGTTGAAATAAAGATGGCCGAAGCCAAACTTTATTTTGAAAGGTCCGAGTACAGAAAGGCGATTCCCGTTTTTCAGGAATTGTCGAAACTTTTGGATGGTAAAAAGGAAGGCCTTATTGTTCAAATATATCTCATAACTTGTTTTTTGCGTGAAAATTTGAGCGCGGCCGCCGAGAAAATATATGATTCGATAGATCCGTCCAGGCTTGGGCTTTCAGCGAAGGAAGAGCTGTCTTTTAAATATAAAGCGGCCGGACTTTTCGAGGAAGGGCGCGATCTGAAAAAGGCGGAGGCTGTTTTTTCGGACGTCATATCCATCGATATGGGTTACCGCGATGCCGGCGACCGGCTCAATGGCGTAAAAGAAAAGATAGGGCTGGCTTTGGCGGCTTCGGCCAGGATCGTATCCGCGTCCGTCGAGGATGATTCTGAAAAAACCACTATAGGAATGGTTTTGACTGAAGCCGATTATATCGATAAGCGCTATCAAATAATTTCACAGCTTGGAAAAGGCGGGATGGGGATAGTATTCAAGGCGAATGACACGGTAGAGAACCGCGAGGTGGCGATAAAGATACCCATATTAAGTTTTAAGGACGACAAAGGTTTTATGGACCGGTTTGAAAGGGAAGCGTCCGTCCTGAAGAAACTGAAGCATCCTAATATAATGAATATTTTCAGCGTCGAAGGCCGGGAATTGCCATATATTGTAATGGAGATACTTGCCGGCAGGAGCCTCAAGGAGATCATCAAGGAGAAAAAGATTATTCAGACCGGCGAAACCAGGGATCTGGCTATTCAATGCTGCGACGCTCTGGCTTATACGCATGGCTTGAATATTGTACACCGCGATATAAAACCTGAAAATATAATGGTCATTAAGGATGGTGTGGTTAAAATAATGGACTTCGGTCTAGCCAAGGCTCTCGACGAATCGACGGTCACAAAGGCCGGCACGATACTCGGAACTTTCGCTTATATTTCACCTGAGCAGGCCATGGGCGGCGCCGTCGACGGGCGTTCCGACATATATTCGCTCGGCGTTATGTTCTATGAGATGCTTGCCGGTGAAAAGCCTTTCACTTCGGGTGATTTTGTTCATCAGCACCTGAAAGTGAAGCCCGTGCCCCCGACTAAAAAGAACGGAAAAATACCATACCAGGTCGAGGCGATAGTATTGAAATGCCTTGAAAAAGAACCTGCCAATCGTTTCAAAAACATGGAGGAATTGAAGGAAGCCTGGACTAAAATAATTTGATCGGGTTTGGCGTTAGCAACGTTAAATAAAGGATTTTAAATTTCCATTGACGGATATGCTTAAAATAAAAGGTTCCGCTTATCGCGGCTTCACGCTTATAGAGATAATGACCGTGATGATAATAATGAGCGTCATCGCGGCTTCTTCGTATCCGGCCATGCTTGGTTACTATCATAACAGGCAGCTTTCGTCGAACGCCATTGAGCTTTCGAGCGCCCTTGTCAACGCCAGAAGCCTCTCGATCGGTAAAACCGGCGGAAAGATATATGGCCTTGTGATACGTTCGTCGGGTGAATACCAGATATATGGATTCAAGCCAGGCATTATTATCGATCACAAAAATTTTGATCTTGAATCCGTTGGCGCGCCTTACGGAGAAAAATACGCGTTGTCATTAAGCGTCGAGTTCGCGAATTTTTCGACGTATAAAAAGCCGGTGATATTGATAATTTATCGCGGCGACGGAGTGCCGACGGCCGATGGCGTTAATTTTCCGATACCGGATGAAGCGGCGTATATAAAACTTTCATCAACGGCGTCTAACGCTTCGGCGACGGTTAAAATACATAAATCCACTGGTTATGCTGGTGTAAAATGATGAATTTTAAAAAAAAATCGCTTTCGGAAAAAGGCTTTACGCTTTCGGAAATAATCGTCGTAATAGTATTGCTTCCGCTTGTGACCGGCGCCGTTTATTCGTTTTTCTCGATAGGCGTTCGAACTCATCAGCGGACTCATCAACTGTCGATGTTCAACGCCTCGATACGCATGACGCAAAAGCTTATATCCGAAAAGCTTGAAACTCGTTCAGATAAAAATTTCAGCACGTTTATGAAACAGGAAGGCTTTTCAAACATTTCGCCATTTATCGCAGATATAATGAAGCAGCCGCTTTCGGGAATAAACAATAAGCTTTATCAGGCTCTC
>CAZJFS010000129.1:0-12934 GCA_964545075.1 uncultured bacterium | reverse complement strand
CCGTCGGCGAGAAATTTTTAAAACGGCCGATAAAAAACGTCAGCGTAGTTAAGGTCTGGGACATACTTTTGCAGTAAAAAGCGCGGTTAAGTTAACTCGCTCTCGCCTTTCCGGGCCGCGTATAATAATGATCATAACTAAGGTAAAAATAAAACGGAGGATAAAAAATGAAAAGAATCGATGGTAGAAAATCCGATCAAATAAGGCCGGTCAAGATACAACGCAACTTCCTGAAGTACCCTGAAGGCTCTGTTTTAATTGAAATGGGAAACACGAAGGTAATCGTAGCCGCTTCAATTGACGAAGGGAAGGTCCCGCCGTTCATAAAAGCTCAAAACTCAGCTCCGGGAGCCGTACCCGGCGGATGGATAACGGCGGAATATTCGATGCTTCCGCGCGCCGGAAAGGATAGAAGCCAGCGCGAGATCAACCGCGGCAAGGCGGACGGCCGCAGCCAGGAGATTCAGCGCCTTGTAGGGCGAACGATGCGCGCGATATGCGATCCCAAGCTTATCGGCGAGCGCTCCATATTTTTAGACTGCGACGTAATGCAGGCGGACGGCGGAACGAGGACGGCCGCTATAACAGGCGCTTACGTGGCGCTTACGGACGCGCTGAACTTTCTCGTCAAAAATAAAAAGTTAGCCAAAAACCCCATCAAAAACCAGGTAGCGGCGATTTCCATAGGCATGGTCAACAACAAGATGCTGCTGGATCTCTGTTATGAAGAGGACAGCCAGGCGGAAGTCGATATGAACGTGATAATGACCGCCGATAAAAAGATCATCGAACTTCAGGGCACCGCTGAAAAAGACCCGTTCTCGATCGATATAATGAACGAATTCATCCATACGGCATATAAGGGAATAGAAGAGCTCATGAAATGCCAGAACGAAGCTCTTAAAAGCTAGTCCGCCCGGAGCTTGCCGGCGGCCGGCGCGATTCATTTTATCCCCAATATAACATATAAATAAAAAATCTACAAACCGGCTTTTAAGCCGGTTTTTTTCTTGTCCCCGGGCGCTCGATCTGAATCCCTATCCTGTTGAAAAGCCCGGGCAGCATTTTAATTATATCCAGATTGAATTGCTTTTCCCTATCTGGCAGATCGTTATACGAAATAAGATAAGGGTTCGTCTTATCGTGATCATTTTTAACGCCGGAAGCATAGGTCCAGCCTTTGCCGAAGCGCTCCTGTATCCATAGTTCGTGGAGCGCCGCCGCCATTTCATCCATTTCGGCCTTTTCAAATTCAAAGGAAGCGTCCCAATCGTTTAAAATCGCGACCTTATAACCGGCCTTTTTAAGCACGACGAAAACGTTTTTGGCCAGGACCAGGTTCGAGCTTTTATAGTCTTCTGAAAGTTCTTTCCAGTCGGCGAGTTCGGCGTCGGCTTTTATTTCGCTCTTACCGGTCCTGCCATGAATATTAATATATTCACCGTGAAATGCCCTCGCCAGGCGCTCGAAATTTCCGTTTATCAGATGTTCCGGAACGCATGTCTCCTCAAGAAAATTAAATATCCTCAGGTTCTTAAAAACGCCGGTTTCATAATTCTTGTTTTGAAGGACCGCTCCGAGGCCGCCGCTGTTATTCATTTTAACGATTATCGGAACGTTAAAGGCCGACGTGAGCGCTGAAAGCCGCAAAGCCGAAAGCATACATTCCGAATCGATCTTCAGGCATATATATATCTTGTCAATCAAGCAATCGCCTTTTTCATCGAAGAGAAACGCGGCCTTCAAAAATTCGGCTGAATTTATGTCTATCTGAAGTATCTCGATATCGCATACTTTCTCGAGCCCCGGGTAACGGACCGCTATCACGTCGATCTTGTTTCTGGCATCGACGTCCACAACCGTTATCTTAAGCCTGGTATTCGTTTCACGGAAAGTTTTCTGCCAGGACCTCGCCATGTCGACGATCAAATTCTCGCCGATCCTGCCCAGGCCGATCATCAAAACGCGGTCATGGCGGCCGCCGGCATTATCGGCTTCCTTCAGCGGATATTTATTCAAAAGAAGTTTCGCGCCTATATGGAAGAAATTGAAGAATTCTATGTTCGCTCCGGTTTCGTCTTCATTTTGAAAACCGTTCACCTGAAAAAAATTGCAAAGCTTGTTATTTGAAATATGAATGAAGGAAGACAGGTTGTTTTTGTTTTTTCTGATCAAACCGTTTACCTGTACCGCTATCTCAGTATTGAGCCCGTCGTCGTCGGTTATCGCGATAAGATGGCCGGCCTTCCTTATTCCAGCCTGTTTCAGGACATGGCGCTCGCCGGGGTTCCCGTTTATTATTATCGCGCCTTCATCCCTGAAACGGTCCAACGCGGGATTACTCCGGTCTGGCTCTATTATCACGACGCTCCTGCCGCTGCTTAAAAACTTGGCCGCGAGCATCGACCCGATATTTCCTAAACCGCATATTATCACGTGTTTTTTAAGCAAAAGAAGCCTTATCAGTTTGATCTGTTCGGAAAATATCGATGCCGCGGCCAGTATCAAAGCATATGCCGCGGTAGTGGGAGCGAGCCATCTGGCGGCTTCGAATTCCCATGACTTAATCCCCGGCATATCTCCTATCTGAAGCGCGAAAAGCTGCACCGAAAGATATGCGACATCGAGTATGGACCGGATCTCGCTTGTCATTTTGTAGTAATTTTGAAATCCCATGAATCCGAGAATGAATGCCGCAAGCCCCAGGACGGCTATAACCACCCATTGGTGCCTGGAAAGGGCCCGCCTTATTTTTTTTATTCTTTTATACATGCTATCACCGCTTTTAAATTTTATCGCCGACCCCGGAATTTGAATTTGACGGCCATAATTCTACCATTAAATCTATTAAGTATCAAATAGCCCGTTTAAAAAAGGCGCCGGAACCGAGTGTAAAATCCGTCCGTTAGATCGGCCGGATGGATTTTTCGCTCATAATTTAGTCAGTGTATAAAAGTTTTTTCGCTTTTGCTTGATTCGCCGTTAATGTCACATCAGATTAAGCCGGACATGCGATCCGTCCAGCGGTTTTCCAAAAACGGCCCATAACCCCGTCATCCGGCCATTTCGCCGTTACTGGTTGACAAATCATCGAAATATATGTAAAATAAAACGAAATATTTAAAAAGAGGTTTCAAAATGAATATCAACGCTTCCGAATATTTTAACACCGTTCTCAACAACCGCAGTAATTTTAATGACAAGGCCGTGTTCAGCTATCCGAAATTACCATTGTTCCTGTTCACGGGAAACAACGATAAAATAGAGGAATTCAACCATTTTTTCGATAAAACTAATTTTTATTTTTTCGGAACCAATGCGTTAAACGGAGAACTTAAAGCGATCTCGAAAGCTGAAAACCCCGAAGAAAACGGCTCCACGCTTTCAGAGAACTCGATAATAAAGTCTTCCTTCGGCCACAAGCTGTCCCGCATCGCCACCGTAGCCGACGATACCGGTTTTTTTGTCGACGCGTTAAACGGAGATCCGGGCGTTCGCGCCGGACGTTATGCGGGAGAGGTCTGCGACTACGAAGCTAACAGGCTTTTGGTCCTTAAAAACCTTGAAGGCATCGATGAAGTAAAAAGAACGGCGGCTTTTCGCTGCGTAATAACTCTCTTTTTTCCGAAGATCGAAAAGCCTTTTGAATTCGTCGGAGAATGCCGGGGAAAAATAATACACGAAAAAAGGCCCGGAAATCAATTCGGATACGATCCGATATTCGTGCCAGACGGCTACGACAAAGCTTTTTCAGAAATGGAACTCGAACTCAAAAATAAAATAAGCCATCGAGGACGGGCGTTTCAATTGCTTCTGGACTTCCTTAAAGAGACCGTTAAATAAAGCGTATCAAAAACACGGCACTGGCCTTTCCACGAAATTCCGGACCGCGCCGCTGAAGGCATACGGCTTAGCGGACATACCCGAAAGGACGGCTCACACTTCGAATTAACAGTTTTTGATATAGTTATATATTAATACCATATAACAACCGTTACCATAAATCAAATAACATCCAATAATAATAGAAATTACGATTAAAAAGAAGAAATACAACGATACAACAATATATATTCCAAAAAAATCTTTATATTGCCTAATTTTAACAATTGCATTAATCATTAACTTAAAGTATAATGTAGCAGACTTATTAAATATGACGGGGTGTAGCGCAGTTGGCTAGCGCGCTTGCCTTGGGAGCAAGAAGCCGAAGGTTCGAGTCCTTTCACCCCGATTTAACCATTGATAAGTTGAAAACATGCGGAAGTAGCTCAGTTGGTAGAGCGCCATCCTTCCAAGTTGGAGGTCGCGGGTTCGAGACCCGTCTTCCGCTTTAATTTGAAAAGAGCCTGGGCCTGTAGCTCACTTGGATAGAGCAACTGACTTCTAATCAGTTGGCAGGAGGTTCGAATCCTCTCAGGCCCATTAAACACTTGAAAAATAAAGGCCTGAAAAATAATTAAAAAACTTTTAAAAAACACTTGACATTTATTTTTTTTGTGATATAATAGTAAACATCTTCCTTGACAAAAAAATAACACCGAGATTAAAGTTAAGTTGAACCAAAAAGATTTTGGCTTGGTACTTTGAAGTTGCGATAGTTGATATTTGCATATTGCGGCGGATGTAGCTCAGTTGGTTAGAGTACCAGATTGTGGATCTGGACGTCGCGGGTTCAAACCCCGTCATTCGCCCCAACTAAGCGCCCGTAGCTCAATGGATAGAGCATCGGACTTCGAATCCGCAGGTTGTAGGTTCAACTCCTATCGGGCGCACTGAGGTTTTTAGATATTCCGTGCCCGTGGCTCAATGGATAGAGCAGTGGATTCCGGATCCAAAGGTTGTAGGTTCGACTCCTATCGGGCACATTGAGAGCTTTAATAAAAAAATCGATCTGGATATTTTATAATAGTGGGCCGTTAGCTCAGCTGGTAGAGCACATGATTTTTAATCATGGTGTCACTGGTTCGATCCCAGTACGGCTCATATGTTACTCCGCTATAGGCGGGCGAGTGATGGAACTGGCAGACATGCAAGACTTAGGATCTTGTGGGAAACCGTAAGAGTTCAAATCTCTTCTCGCCCATTGAGAGAGAGTAATTCGCGGAAGTGGCTCAGTGGTAGAGCGTTACCTTGCCAAGGTAAACGTCGCGGGTTCAAATCCCGTCTTCCGCTTCTAATTAAATCCCCCTGTGATGCAGGGGGTTTTTTATTTATGATCAAAAAGAACTTAGGCCGGCGCGCTCTTTGAAAACCGCTGCCGGAATTAGAGGTGAAAAGAAAAAATGAAATCGCAAAAGGAAATATCTCTCGACAAAAAGATCTTAAGCATGCTCTCGGGACGAGCTCTCGCCGCGGCTGAAATAATACTCGCCGATACCGAAATACAGCACATCCAGGAATACGCCAACACCGTATCCATAAAAAGGCTTGGATACAACGACCACGGCCCCGTTCACATGAGAACGGTCGCAATAAATTCGCTAATAATGATAGACCTTCTTCACGACGCGGGAATAAAGCTTAATTTAGAGGACGAAGAGGCCGGAACATTCGAAGACAGCAAGATCGCGGTCCTGCTGGCCGGATTTTTACACGACATAGGAATGTCCGTAGGCCGTGAAAACCACGAACACCACGGCGCTATGCTCGCCGGCCCCATACTCGAAAGAGTTCTCACCGATATTTACAAGGACACTCCCGAGAAAAAAATAATCATCAAATCCCTTGTCATGGAATGTATATCAGGCCACATGGCGACGCAGAAAATACACTCGCTCGAAGCCGGCCTCATACTCATAGCCGACGGATGCGATATGAAAAAAGGCCGCGCCAGAATACCCATGATCGTTCACCCGGAATCGAAGGTCGGCGATATCCATAAATACTCGTCTTCGGCCATCGAAAGCGTAAGCATCGAAAAAGGCGAAAAGCGGCCTATAAAAATAGTGATCGAAATGTCAGAATCCGTGGGGTTTTTCCAGGTCGAAGAGGTCCTTATAAGAAAGATAAACTCGAGCCCGGTCAAATCCCATATAGAGCTTTACGCAGGCGTTATCGGCCAGGACGTTAAACGCTATCTGTAAGCTTTGTTTTTTTGATTGACATTTTTTTGATTTATAATTTGACAACGACTTTACTTTATTGTAATATTATAAAACGTGAAATAAACCGAAAGTTCGCGATTTGTTTTGCGAAAGACGAGCGAGTTTCAAACCTCAAAAAGATTGAAAATAAATGTTACTTCATTACCGACTGATAATTTTCGGAGGCCAAACCCTTGCCTTTTAAAAAGATCTATGACACCGATATCGACTCCATAGCCGATGCTTCATATATTTGTGATACCGAAATGACCATATTGTACGTGAATTCGGCTTTCGAACTTCTCACGGGACTCAAATGCGATAAGATAGTAAATAAAAAATGTTACTACGTTTTCAACAACTCCCAGAATACATGTAAGAACATCTGCACTTCGACCAACCGAAAGAACGAAGGCAATTATTTCGCCTATCATGACAGCCAGATATTCACTCCGTCAAAAGAACTCAAAGACGTACGCTTTCTTATTTTCCCGCGCTATGAAAAAGAGAGGCTTGCCGGCTATCTGGTTATAATAAAAGAGCAAAGCGCCTCTAAAACCGGCGGCGCCGCTTTATACAAAAATCAAAAAACGCCGAACGCACCGGCGTCTGAAACAAAGATCGGAACCGGTCTTACCGATAAAAAACTTATGATCATCGCCAACGAGCTTTTAAAAGAGAACGAACTTTTAAAAAAAAAGCTGTTAAGCGGCCAAGAGATTGAACCCGGACCTATCCATTCAGGAGCCCTCGACGTCATCTCGCTTGACGCGCCATGCGGAATTTTCACCGTCGATCAGACAAGACGCATAACCGGCTGGAATCTTGACGCCGAACGCATCAGCGGATATTCGGCCGATGAAATGTTCGGCCAGAAATGCGACTGTTTCATGCAATCGCCCTGCGTACGCAAATGCCTTATGTTTTCGGAAGACAAAAAGGCGATTCATGGCGAAGAATGTACTCTCAAGACAAAAGATGGAAGGCTTCTCACCGTCCTTAGAAGCTTGGAAATAATGACTGCGCCGGACGGGAAAGTTTCCGGAGGCATCGAAACCTTCGAAGATATTACATCCAGAAAACTCGGAGAGCTCGAACTCAGTCAATCGCGCGAAGCCGCCGAAAAAGCCCTGCGCGATAAAAACTTCCTGATCGAAAAGCTGGCCCGGGAAATGACGTTTCCGATTCATACGGTAACTGATTTTTCCACTATGCTTGAAAAATCAAATTTAAGCGAAAGGGAAAAAGATATTCTTGCTCATATCAAAACAAACTGTGAAGTTCTTTCCAATCTTATTAATACTCTTTTAGACATTTCAAAAAAATAAAATTATAATAAAAAGACCGGCAGCCTTATCAATATAAAACTTCCGGTCTTTTTATTTTCTTATGTTTTTATACGTGGATTTTCTCTAAAAATTAACGTCCAAGAGCCTTCTGAAGGTCAACAGCTTCCTGAATGACCTGTTTTCCGGCTTCATCCGTAACGCTTTTAACCTGGTCGCCCGACTGTTTTACTACGTCGGTTATAGTAGTTACATCTTTCATTATGGACTCTTTCACGGTTTGAACAAGGCCGGTAGCCTGAGCTACGAAATCCTTAACGGAAGCGGGATTCACCACATTCTGAACGGAGGCGAGCAACGTCTTGAAGTTAGCGGAAACATTCTTGATACCGCCGGCAAAAAGATTCTTCGCGTTTCCGACGACGCCCTTGACGTTTTCAAGTATTCCCTTGAAATTTCCGATCTGACCCTGGAAAAGCGTCTTGGACTGGGTGAATATGTCTTTGAGATTTCCGGCTACGCTTCCGACGGCGCCTTTAACTCCGCCTATTACGTCTTTAAGTCCGTCTTTAAGATTGCCGACAACGCCCTTAATGTTTTCAATGAATGGATTGGCCGCGCCAAGGATATTTTTAAAGCCGTCCAGCATGCTGGTCACATTACCGGTAGTGGCGCTCTTCAATACGCCCTGTACGTTTCCAAGAAGGCCCTGGAAATTGCCGGTGAGGTTTTTAACGATAGGCTGTATTTTTCCGGATATAGCTCCGAGAATACCCTGGAGGCCGCCGCCATTTTGATCGACCGTTTTACCGAGAGTGCCAAGCAGATCGCCGATCGCAGTTCCCTTCGCGAGACCGCCGAGCTGGCTAAGAACGCCGCCGATACCACCGCTAGCCACTTTCTGAACCGTTCCCATAATATTCTGAGCTAAACCGCTGGCCTTGGTGAATATCCCCTGAGCTTTTTCGGCGAGACCGCCGAGCGTGCCCTGAACGCCGGAAACTATGCCGCCGATCTGGCTCTGAAGGCCGCTGGTAACGCCTTTGAATACATTGGCAAGCGAACCGATAGTCCCTTGTATCGACTGAGTGATGGAGCCGAGTGAACTCGAAAACGACGAAGCGATAGGGCCGATGGCCGATTTAATGCCATCGAAGATGCTGCTGAGACCGCCGCCGCCGCTGCCGCCTAATATTCCGCTGACAGCGCTTGTAACGCCACTAACGGCGCTTGTAACGCTTTTTACCACGCCTGAAACGGCGCTGCTGATACTGCTTAAAAAGCCGGCATGAGCGGGGGTTACATCAACAACGATAACGGCGGATGCGAAAGCCATTATTAAAAAAAGATTCATCACCTTTAAAAACATCGGATTCATAAAGTTTCTAATCATAAAAACACCCTCTCCTTTCAAATATCTCATAAGAAATATGCTTCTTAATACAAAATAATAATGAAAATGATCATATATTATAAACATCTATATAAAAATTTTAAACTGGGGCGGTTAAAAAAAATACTTATCTCCTACTCTAATTATAAAGTATGGGAAATACGTTGTCAAGGAAACTAAGAAAAAAGATTATTAATCTTTGTCATGGGATATGACGGGCTGATCTCCAATGAAGGTCGTAACCCTGTTACGGCCGCCTTCTTTGGACTTATAGAGCGCTGAATCGGCGCATGCGATAAGCGACGCCTGCGTCGGAGCGTGACAATCCGGATTGGACGCGACGCCAAGGCTGATCGTGACCTTCAATGCCCCCTTGGACGTCTGACAATAGCTTTCTTCAACATTTTTTCTTATGCGCTCGGCGAGCTTGAAGGCACCATCGTTTTCGGTCTCGGGAAGTATGACGGCGAATTCCTCGCCGCCGTATCTGGCGGCTATATCGATATTTCTTATAGTATCCCGGACAATTTTCGCGACATGCGTCAACACCATATCGCCGCACTGATGACCGTATGTATCGTTGAATTTTTTAAAATGATCAATATCTGTCATTATAACGGATATGTTGTTATCGTATCGAACGGAACGGATGAACTCCTCCTTGAGCCTGACCTGAAAGTAACGATGAACATAAAGCCCAGTCATTCCATCGACCGTCGCGAGCTTATATAACTTGGAGTTTTCTATCAAAGTAGCCGCGTGATGGGCTATTGTTTCCATCAGCTTCACGTCGTCTTCCGTAAATTGACTGTTATCGATCTTATTGACGATATTTATAACGCCGATGCTTTTTTTCTCGCCCATTATGAGCGGAACGCATAATATGTTACGTACCTGATGCGGCATTTCACTCACGCCCTGTTCAAGAGCTGGAAAAGCTTTAAAGCGCGGGTCGGAATCGCCCGAGTTCGAAACGATGGAAACGCAATCGGAAAAAGCTTTTCCGGCTATGCCCTCTCCTATGGGTATAAGCACCCTTTTTTCAGCCGACCCGGAAAAGCCCGTAGCTACCTTGACTTCAAGTTTTTGTTCGTCGTCATCGATAAGCATAAGCGACCCGCGTTCAGTATCAAGCGTTTTAATGGCCTCGTCCAGCACGTCCTTTAAGATCTTATCCAGATTGATGAGTTCGGAAATATTGCGCGATATGGAATATAAGGCGTTAAGCTCGCGTATCCTGCGATGCAATATATTATTGGTCGTCATGAGTTTTCCGAACGAAGCCACAAGAGCGGCCAGAAAATATGAAGCGATTATAATCACAAGCGCCGGAAAGATATCGAGTATGAAGTTAAATTTAACGAAAAGGAAGCGATTGGCAAATAAAAGCAATAAAAGGAGAATAGCGTTTAAGATCGTCGCCGCTTTGATCGATGAAAATACAAACACGAAAAGCGATAAAGCGACGATCATGGCCCATAAAACAAAATTTTGGCCGGCCGAAAATCTTTTCAGGAAATTATCGTTGACGATGCAATCGAGGATGTTAGCCTGAACCTCGGTCCCGGGCATCGTCCCGAAAGGCGTGTGATGAAGATCGCCCAGCGCCGTCGCGGCGGGTCCGACGAGAACGTATTTATCCCGGAAGTAGGCCATGGGAAGTTGCCCCGAATAAACCTTCGAAAAGGAGACATACTCATATGTCCTGTTCTGGCCGTGATAGTTTATATAATAATGAAGGCCTTCCGATGGCGTAAACGGAATTTTTCCTGAATTTTTCGCTATTTCATACGCGAACGAAAAATAATCCCGTCCTGGTATGCGTTCAAAAAGAGGCAGGCATCGCAGGATTCCGTCAGTGTTAAGCGTTTCATAATTCACATTGATAAAGCCAAGGCCGGCGGCCCCTTTGGCTATCTCTTCGAACGGAAGCGTTACGCGCTTGATATTTGTAAGAGCGCCGTCGGCGTATTCAATAACGCTCGTTATAACGGCTGATAAAACTATTTTTTTTGAATTTTTAACGGTCTGGATAAACTTGCCGTCGTCGGCCGGATTCGGGCTGCGATCCTGAAAAAGCACGTCGACGCCGATGACCGTCGCGCCGGCTTCGGTAAGCTTTGTCAGCACTTCAGAATGAATGTCTCTTTTCCATGGCCATTTTCCGAGTTCGACAAGACAGGAATCCGTAAAACCGACGATCACTATATGTTTGTCGGGCGCAATGGAGCCGCGCTTGGAAAAATTATAGTCGATCAGCTTAACTTCGAAGCCTTCAAATTTATGAGCTGAATAAAGCCAGAAACACGAAGTGAACACTATCACGAAAACAAGGGATATCATTATACTAACGCGCATATTTAAAAACAAAATCAAGACGCCTTTCCGATAATTTTTTTCAGATGATAATACTATAAGATTTTCAGGCAAAGGTCAAGAATTTTATTGATAATTAAGCTAATTTATGATAGATTTTTATAAAAACAGCGGAGGACGATAATGGAATTCGAATATGTAAAAGCCATAAAAGCCGATGAAATAAAGGAAAACGAGGGGAAAATGTTCCGGCTCGCGAATGGAACGGAGGTTGCGTTCTTTCTGGCGAACGGGTCGTTCCACGCATTCGACAACAAGTGCCCTCATATGGGAATGCCGCTTTGTGAAGGAATAATAATCGACAAGGAAGTTTTAATGTGCCGCTATCATCAGTGGAAATTCAACCTTAAAACAGGCGTCTCGACCTTCGCTCCAAACATTTACCTGAAAAAATTCGAAATGAAGATCGAAGACGGTTTCATATTCGTAAAAGTTCCGAAATATTAGCGCTACGCGTCTCCGCATTCTCAGCTGCCGCCGCCATCATCTTTTTTGGGCGCCGCGGCGACGTCGTCCGGATCATCCGCGTCATCTTCCGAGGCGTCATAATCTTCTTCGGATTCACCGTCTTTTTTATCCTCTTCAGGGCCTATTATTTCATTGAGCATCCGTTTTTCGTTCTCGTCGAGACGTCCCGCGTCGCGCTTCTTCTTCTTGAGTTTACGCCTTTTCGCCTTCGACATCGGAGTGCCGTCGGACGATTTTATGCAAACGCGTTTTTCTTCTGAAAAGGCGAATTCATCCACCAGCCCTAAAAATACGCCGGCTATTACGAAAAAAACCGAATACATTATATAAAGAAGGTAAAACGAGCCGCCAGCCTGAAATTCCGTAAAAAATGACGGCATCGAATAAAAATTAGACCTCATATGTAAAAAAGTTACCGCGAGAAACGGGACGGCAACGGTAGAAAGACCATACAAAGCGCCACGCCGCTGCTTGGATAAGCAGGGAAAACTTACGGCGATATTTATCAGCAAAGGCAAAAACAGGACGTATAAAAGAAAAAAATTATCGCGGACCCTGGTGCTTTCGTCCTTGTAATAAATTATCACGAAATAAAAGAAAGCCAGAAACAAAGCCGCTATTAACGGCTTTATAAAATGTTCCCATATTTTAATCGCGCCGGGCGATCTTTTCAATGTTTCAATGATTGATTTTATTTTTTCGTTCATACTTTATTATAATATCAAAAACAGGCATAGTTATCAATTGTTTTTTTTGACGAGTGTTTATTTTTTTAGCGCCTGTCTCAAAAATCCTCCGCATTTTTTTAATTTTTCACGGGCTTCTTTAAGCGTGATGCCCTTTTGCCTCATTAGAATGGCAGTTTTAACGTTCATCTTACCCATTTTCAGGACTTCTTCGGCTTCTTTCCTGCTGACGCCGCAGATATCCGATATTATACGGCATCCTCTCTCCACGAGCTTTTTGCACGACGGAGTAAGATCGACCATATAGTTTTCATATACCTTTCCCATTTTTATCATTGATATCGACGATATCATGTTGAGTATCATCTTCGTAGCGGTTCCCGATTTAAGACGCGTGGAGCCTGAAATGATCTCACTTCCGATATCGGGAGCGACTATCGCGTCGAATTTATCCGCGTAATCAGCCCCCGCTTTTTTATTGCACGTGATAAGGACCGTGCGGCAGCTGGCTTCTTTCGAATAAAGAAGGGCGCCCAGAACGAAAGGCGTAACGCCGGAAGCGGTAATTCCGATCAGCATGTCATTCTTGTTCTCGCCGAATTTTAATTTTTTCAGCCATGCCGGCGATGCCGAACCGTC
>CAZJFS010000128.1:0-12999 GCA_964545075.1 uncultured bacterium | reverse complement strand
GATCGATATCGATAAATTTGAAATAGTCAATATCGATGACGACCGCGAAGCGGCCGCTATGGCGGTAAAATCTGTAAAAAGCAACGAAACGCAGATACTTATGAAAGGCCATCTTTCGACGAGCATGTTTTTGAAGGCCGTCCTCGATAAGAATTGCGGCCTTAGAAAATCGAAGCTTTTATCGCACGTGCAGATATTCGAATGCCCCATCACGAAAAGAATAAAAATGTTATCCGACGGCGGAATGAATCTTTATCCCAAAGCCGAAGAATTGTATCATATAACCGCTAACGCCATAAGCGCCTACGTCGACGTCTGCAACAAAACGCCGAACGTCGCCCTCGTCTCGGCTTTTAACTATTCAACGCCGCATCTGGCCACGACGACCAATATGTCCTCCCTCGCCTTTGAAATGCAGGCGACGGATAAATTCGGAAACAAGATCAATATAAACGGACCGATGACGCTTGACGTAGCCATATCGAAAAAGGCCGCGGATAAGAAACAGATAAATCACGAAGGCGCGGGCGACGCCGATATATTCATTTTCCCTAATATAGAAACCGGGAACCTGTTCGGCAAGTCGCTCACCTATTTCGCCAACTCGCCTTCAGCCGGACTTATAACCGGCGCCGCCAAGCAGGTCATTATGCTTTCAAGAGCCGACGACCATCGGACGAAACTTAATTCCATGGCTATCGGCTGCCTTCTGGCGCTTGCCGAAAACGAGAATTAAAACCCATAAATATATACGGAGGAAGGTATGGAAAATTTAATATTAACGATTAATCCGGGTTCTACCTCTACTAAAGTCGGCATTTTCAAAGACGAAAAGCAGATCGCCATATCGAACATTTCCCATCCCGATTCGCAGATTCATAAGTTCGAATCGATATTCGACCAGCTCGATTACAGAACCAGCGTCGTAAAAAATTTTCTGGCCGACAATAAAGTTAAAATAGAAGAACTTTCCGCGATAGTCGGCAGGGGAGGCCCGATATGCCCGCTCACTTCAGGCACATATATAGTCGATGACAAAATGGTCGAAACCCTGAAAACTAAATACACGGTATTGCACATATCCATATTGGGAGGGCTCATAGCCAGAAACCTGGCCGGAAATACGGTCAAAAACGTATTTATCGTCGACCCCGTCTGCGTGGATGAGATGTGCGAGGAAGCCAGAATATCAGGCCATCCTCTTATCAAACGCGAAAGCCTTTCTCATGCGCTCAACATAAAATCCGTCGGCCGCATGGCCGCGAAGGACCTTAAAACGCCTTACGATAAATTGAACCTCGTAATAGCCCACCTCGGCTCTGGCGTTTCGGTCACCGCTCACGATCAGGGCAAAATGGTAGACGTCAACAATGCCTACGACGAAGGCCCGTTCTCGATCGACAGGACGGGCGGACTTCCCCTGCGCGCTCTTATAGAGACCTGCTGCTCTGGCATATACACAAAAAAACAGGTCCAGGAATTATTCATGAAAAAAGGCGGAATAATAGCTTATTTGAATACCAACGACGGGCGCGTTCTCGAAGAAATGTTCCATGCTGGCGACCCTAAGGCGATACTCGTGACGAAAGGCCTCTGCCATCAGATATCCAAGGAGATCGGAGCAATGGCGACAGTACTTCGCGGAAAGGTCGACGCCATAGTTTTAACCGGCGGCCTCGCGCACTTCAAGGAGCTCGTCGAATGGATAAAGGAGAGGGTTTCCTTCATATCGAAGGTCGTGACATACCCCGGCGAGGACGAACTCGCTTCAATGGCTTCCGGCGCCTATCGAGTAATTTCAGGCCAGGAACAGGCGAAAAAACTTCAATAATCAAAGTTAGGCGAAATATATAATTTATAAAAAAGGGGCCGGCTGGAAAGGTAACTTTCGGACGCCCTTTTTTTATAAATGGCGAACAGAGAATAATAAAATAGCAGCCGCAAGGCGGCGTTAAAGCCTTTAGTTTATAGCTTTTGCAGTATCCGCGCCCCTGAAAAAAAGGCCGGCGTATTTCCTGAAATAGCCAGTATAATAAGCAAGAGTATAAAACGAGTGAACTTTTTCATCCATGCCGGCCTTAAATTTCCCGCAATTATAATTAAACCACGCGTTCATCTTGCCGTGACAGTAAAAAAGTTTCCATAATTCAATAAAATTGGTAAATTTAGGCAAATATACGCCGCACTGGGAAGCTACGGAAGAGCTTCCCGGATAACGTCTCATAAGCGCCGGAAGGATTGAAAAATCTACCGGATTCAAAATAAAATCATTGCCCTGCTGGATCTCCAGAAACATCTGATAACGCATCGCGAGAGCCAGAACGTTATGAACGGCGAACACGCCGTATTTTTCCGGCGAAAATCCGGTAATGACGTTGCACAACGGAATCCCGTAATTTTTTTCACTGACCGAAAGATCGAGTTGATAATAAGGCGCGTCCTGATGTATGACTGTCGAAGGTATCACGAATTTTATTCCGGGATCTTTTTTAAGCGGCGCGGTTATCCTTTCGACGAAATCTTCGCCATATAACTCGGTGCCTTCGCGCACGAAGACCACGTAGGAATAATTTCCGGAAAAATCAAAAGCCGGATATTTTTCAAGGCCGCGATAGGTCGAAATATGAAGCGAATGACCTGAAGACGTCGACTGTCTGTCGAAGGACTCCAGAAGCCTGGATATTTTTTCGGCTGACGCCGAACAGACGACGCAAACTGTTTCATGATCCATCAGAATTAAAGCCCTTTCACTTCTTTTATCATCTCTTCGATCTTCTCAAAGGGCGACGAAAAATCATTCGGCAGAAAAAGAGTATTGGAAAAAGTCAGAGCGGCGTTCTTATAAGAGTCCGCGGACAGCGAATACTTGCTTTTATAATAATTGGACGTCGGCAGAACCACGGGCGTCTTTCTTTTTGGAAAACGTAACTTTGAAAGTATCTTCTGCATCTTTGAATATGTGGAAGGATTTTTGAAATATGCTGGGAAATAATTGAACGTATTGAGCGCATACGGATTCTGCTCCGGAAGGATTATCTCGCTATGATACATCAGTTCACGGCGGTAATGCTTCGATATCATGTATTTGTATTCAAGAAGATCATCGATGAATTTAAGGCTTTCAGATATATTGCGGCCGATATCCGGCGACATTGAAAAATCCGGAGCCGGAATGCGCAATTCGCCGGACCCATCATATCCGAGATTCATTATGGCGCGAAGGCGGGCGTTTATTTTTTCGTTGGACGTGGCGATCATACCGCCGCATCCACAGTCTATTAAGGAAGCCGAATCGAAATTAAAAACCGATATGTGCCCCCAGTTGCCGCATTTAACGCCTTTATATACGGCTCCAAGCGAAGTGTTGACATCCTCTATAACAAAAAGCTTGTATATCCCGGCCGCCTCCATTACCGAATCCATGGCGCAGGGCATGCCGAACATGTGGGAAGCCACGACGGCCTTTAATTCGTTGTTTATCATGAGTTCGAGATGGGACATGTTCATATTAAACGATGGAATATCGGAATCTATAAAAACCGGCGAACCGCCTAAAAGCTCTATTGAACCGGCGACTTCCGGAAAATTATAGGCCGAGGTCGCGGCATTGGCGTCAGGCCCGACCCCTACGGCGTAAAATGCCGCCATGAGCGCTTCTGAATAAGAAGCGCACGGATAAGCGTATTTGACGCCCACATAATCACAAAAAGCCGAAGAAAGCGACTTGAGGTCTTCCGGAGTTGCCGAAAGATCGAAACTGCGTTTTATTTTTTTTAGAGGGCTCTCATGAGGCCTCAGGTTATAACCAAGCTTATCGCGCATAACTCTTCGCTTACCGCTCCTTCGTTAAATATAAAAACCGGCGGAATACCAACGGAAAAACTCAATTCACAAAGGCGGAACGGGTGCCCGATACTCTTTCAAGTATCCTCGGACAGATAGTGTTCACGTTTCTGGCGCCCATCACGAGAACTATATATTCCTTGCTCTTGTTCTCGAAAATCCGATCGCATATCATATCGGTAAGCCTGTCGAGATCGGGAGCATGATAAACATTTTTAAGATTGAACTTAGATTTTATTTCGCCTATGACTTCGGCGGAGGAAATATTTTTATTAACGGTGCCGCCGGCGTAATAAATTTCACTGATGAATATCTCGTCTTCCGGACCGATTCCAACGAAGGCGTCTCGCAATTCGTGCCTGGTAAAAAAAGTCGGGCCGTACCCATGCGGCTGATAAACAGCTATTACCGGTTTATTAAAGACGCGCACGGCGGATATGGCGCATTCGATCTCGTGCGGATTGTGGGCGTAATCGTCTATGACTACGGTACCGCCGGAAACTCCGATCACTTCAAGCCTTCTGGCGACGCCTTTATAGCCTTTCAGGGCCAAGGCAATGTCACCTAACGAAACTCCGGTTTCAGCCGCGGTCGCGATCGATACGGCAAGATTTTCAATGTTATGCCTTCCGATGAGGGACGTTTCAAACGCCGCCCCGTTCATCTTGAAAAACGTTCCGTAAGGCTTGATTTCAATATCGGTAACGAGGTAATCGTTCCTGAAATCGTTTATATTTTTAGAATATTCATAATTTATAATTTTAAACTTCTTGCCGGCATATTTCGGCATGAGGTCGCGAAGGATAGCGGATACGTTCGGGCAGGAGGCGCTGGCTATTATACTGCCGCCTTCCCTGACGTTGGATATGAACGTTCCGAAAAGATCGAAAAGTTCAGGCAGCTCTTTATGTTCCTTGGAAATATTCGTGAGAATAGCTATTGCCGGCTTGTATTTGATTATCGTTCCGTCCGATTCGTCTGATTCGATTACGAAATAATCGGATTTCCCGTATCTGGAGGACACGTTAAAATTACGCGATATGCCGCCGATAACGAACGACGGGGATTTTCCGAGAGCGTCCAGAAGATATGAGCACATTGTCGAAACGGATGTTTTTCCGGCCGTTCCGCCGACGGCTATACCCGTTCGGCAGTTGAATATCTCGGCTAAAAGATCTGAACGGTGCTCCTCGGCGATACCGAGCCTTCTGGCCTCGACTATATCCTTCACCGTATCCTCGATGGCCGTGGATTTCACGACGACGATATCTTTCAGCGCGCAACCCGAATCGCGGGCGAAAGCTTCTATGCCGCTTCCGTCCTGGGGATATATTTTCATGCCTGTCTTTTTGAATTCGTAGAAAAGAGGAACTTCGAGATTTCTGTCGGAGCCTCCGACGTTATTGCCCATTTCAACCTGGATTCTGGCGAGGGCGGACATTCCGGAACCTAATATACCTACAAAATAATAGTTCTTCATTTTAAAACGTTCACTCCCGGGATATATATATTGTTTTTAAGAAATCAGTTCAATTTCCCCTTTATGAGGTTGTGGAAGGCCCACTTGAAAAGCTCGGAATCGAGTTCTTCCTCTTTTTTCTTGCTAATCTGGATCTTGCCGGTGGCCATGATCTTGATTGTGCGAATGCCCTGAGGTGTGTTTATAACGCCTTTGACGCTCTTTATATTCGACGTGTAGTTGTGGAACGGAGCGATATCCGAAAGCGTCTCGATCTTTCCGTCGAAATGGAGCTTTTTGATGGTCGGATGTTCCATGCGGTCGAGATCCATCGTGCGTATGAACGCCATATGTTCGGATATTTTAAATATCTTCTCGGCCGTTATGAAAGCAGGCTTAGGCTCAAACTTGGTGAATTTGAGAATCATCATCAGGCCCGACTTCAAAGGAGCCGGTTTCCCGAAAGCTATCATGAAATCCCTGAAGATGACAAAATGGCCTTCTTCGACTATCCAGTATTTCTGGGTCTGAACGCGGCCTTCCTCCAGAACGTCCATCTCGCGGGAAAGTATCTCTTTAAAACTTACCGCGACACAGTCATCGGCGAACATAGTGTTCAAGAAACCAGGCTGTTCCTTTTCAAGATTACACTGGTTTTCCTTTAATTCGAAGAACTGCGAAAGGCTTTTGAGGTCCGGATAGATGAATTCGAAGAACTGAAAGGAATTACTTTTGGAAGAGATAGCGAGACCCGCGCTTTCCGGGACTGATTTGTTTGTCATTTTTTTAAGACTCCATGAAATAAGAAAATGAGCCGTAAAGGACTCGAACCTTTAACCTACTGATTAAGAGTCAGTTGCTCTACCAATTGAGCTAACGGCCCATTAATGTTTTAACGGAACGAATAATATCACAAAAAAAAAGAAAAAGCAAGAAGATTTTCAAAAATATTATTGTTCCAAAGGCCGCTTTTATGTTAAAATATACTTAAAAAGCTAGAAAGCAGGCTTAAATCAAAATGAAAAATATCATTTTTTACCCAAGCGGCCACGGTTTCGGACACGCCGTACGACAGATCGAAATAATGAAGGAAATATTCCGCGAAAATATCGAAAAAAACTCGGATTATAATATCACCGTGCGCACCATGGCGCCCGAATGGCTTTTCAACAACTCTTTTTCGCTCTATTTCGAAAATTTTTACGGCAAAGCTGGCGGCGCCTGGAAAAAACACTTTAAATACGAGCCGTTTACAAATGACGTCGGAACGGTCCAAAAAGACAGCCTTAACATGGATATAGAAGCGACGCTTAAAAATTGCAATGCGTTTTACGCCAATTTCAGCGAACGGGCGAAACGCGAGGCTGAACATATAAAAAACTGCCGAGCGGATATAGTCGTCGGCGACATACCGCCCGTCGCCTTTGAAGCAGCTGTTATCGCCAGGATTCCGGCGATCGGAATTTCCAATTTTTCATGGGACGTCATTTACAAGGAGTTTCTCGACGAATATCCCGGCTTCAGGCCTGTCATCGATACCATTGAAAAAGCATATTCAAAATGTGGAATGCTTTTAAGGCTTCCTTACCCGTGCCCTCTCCCCGCCTTTCCGAATATCCGCGACGTCGAGCTTATAGCTCGAAAAGCTTATCTTTCAAGAGAAGCGGTTTATGAAAAGCTTGGTTACGATTCCGCATATTTTAAAGGACGCAAGACGGTCATGATAAGTTTCGGCGGTTTTGACACGTCGGGAATTCGCCAGCGCGAACTTGAAAAACTAACCGATTACAGATTTTTAACGACAATAAGGCCGGAGTCGGGCCATAGCCTTCCGCATAACGTTAAATATATCGATACGGAAGCGGCAGGAATATCCTTCGAAAACCTTTTTAAAATATTCGACGTGATAGTCACAAAACCCGGTTACGGCGTGCTTGGCGATATAATCGCCGCGAAATCCTCGTGCATTTACGCCGACCGCGGCAATTTCGCCGAATACCCCTGCCTTATAAAAATGCTTGCGAATCATTGTAAAAAAGCGGTATATATAGAAAGAGAAAAGCTTTTATCATGCGAACTCGCCAGCCACATCGAAGAGGCGCTCGAACCGAATCCGGGTTCTTCCGACATGCCGACCGGCGGGGCGGCTCAGTGCGCGGAAATGATATGCGATCTTTAGTTCAACCGTTATTTTAAAAAAAAGAGCAGTACAGGCTATACCTGTAACTAAATACATGGGAAAAGCAATTGACTGAATTATTAAAACGGTTTTGCCTGGCTCTCTCGACACCCGTATCAGATGAGTCCCGCATCAAAAAAGAAAAGGCCGTCAAAAATAGCTTGCAAAATCTTTCACTATATGATATAATAACATCCATCTCGCACATCACCCGATTTTTATGGCGGTGCCTGTTATAAGACTTTACATCTAAGAAAAGTTTTCGGCCCGGGCCTGTTTTGTAGCAAGTTCTATAAAAACATGACGGTGGTGGAGGAAAATAAACCAAAAGGAAGGGGAACCCAAATGTCAGTAGTATCAATGAAAAATCTCCTCGAGGCCGGCGTACACTTCGGCCACCAGACACGCCGCTGGAACCCTAAAATGGCGCGCTTCATATTCGCCGAAAGAAACGGCATCTACATCATCGACCTTCAGAAAACGGTCAAGAAGATCCAGGAAGCCTACAAATTCGTGAAATCCGTCATCGCCGACGGCGGCACGATCCTCTTCGTAGGAACGAAGAAACAGGCTCAGGAAACCATCAAGGAAGAATCGATCCGCTGCGGAATGTACTTCATCAACCAGCGCTGGCTGGGCGGCACGCTCACCAACTATGAAACGATCCAGAAGAGGATCGACTATCTCAAGAGGATCGAACGCATGAAAGAAGACGGAACATTCGATCTTCTTCCCAAGAGAGAAGTTTCAGCCCTTGAGAAAGAGCGCGTAAAACTTGAAAAATACCTCGGCGGTATCAAAGATATGAAAAAACTCCCGACCGCTCTTTTCATAATCGACCCGAAAAAAGAACACATAGCCGTATCCGAAGCCCGCAAAATGGGTATCCCGACAGTCGCCATCGTTGACACCAACTGCGACCCGGACGAGATCGATTATGTAATCCCCGGAAATGACGACGCCATCCGCGCGATAAAACTTCTCACCCAGACGATATCCAACGCCATCATCGAAAACCGCGAAGGCCGTTCGGAAGAAACGACTCCCGTTGCAGTTGAGGCTCTGACGGCGACATCCGCCGATGAATCGGAACTTCCCGATATGTCGACATACGTCGCACCCGTTCTCACGGAAAGCGAAAAGGCCGCTGAGGAAGAGATCATCTCGGATGAAAGCGAACGTAAAAGAGTTGAAAAAATAGGCGAAAGCAAACGCAAAAAAGAAGTTTAATATATTACTTGAAAGCACGCAAGCGTTTAAGCCTGCGTGCTTTTAAATTAATGACCTGTCCGGCATTATCTTTTGCCGGACAGGTTTTATAAAATTAAGAAAATAAAATACATCAATAATAGAGAAAGGGAAATGATATTATGGAAATCAGCGCAAGCATGGTAAAAGAATTACGTGAAAAATCAGGATGCGGCATGATGGACTGCAAAAAAGCCCTCCTTGAAAACGAAGGCGACCTCCAGAAATCTATGGACTATTTAAGAAAAAAAGGCCTCGCTATGGCCAAAGCCAAAGCCGACCGTACCGCTAACGAAGGCATCGTCTACGCTCAGGTATCAACTGACTGCAAAAAAGGCGTGCTCGTAGAAGTCAACTGCGAAACCGATTTCGTCGCGAAAACCGATGAGTTCCAGGGCCTCGCAAAAGACCTCGCGGCTCACGTTTTCGAAACCTCGCCTTCAGACGTGCCATCTTTTCTCGAACAGCCTTTCTTCAAAAACAAAAGCATGAAAGTCAATGATTTCATCGTTGAAAAAGTAGCCGCCATAAAAGAAAATATAAGCGTTAAAAGACTCACCACCTTCAACGCAGGACTCGTCCACTCATATATCCATATGGGTTCGAAACTTGGCGTCCTTCTTGAAATGACCGCGGACCAGACTCTAGCTAACAACCCGGAATACGTAGAACTGTCAAAAGATCTTACCATGCAGATAGCTGCCGCTAACCCTCTTTTCATCGACAGAAACAGCGTCCCTAAAGAAGTCGTCGAAAAAGAAAAAGAGATCTACAGAGCGCAGATGGCCGAACAGAAGAAACCCGCCAACGTCATCGAAAAGATCATTGAAGGCAAAATAAACAAATATTTCGAAGAAATCTGCCTTCTTGAACAATCTTTCGTAAAAAATCCCGATCAGAAGGTCAACCAGTACCTCGCTGAAAAAGCTAAAAAGCTCAACCAGCCAGTAACCGTTAAAAAATTCGTCCGTTTCAAAATAGGCGAATAATTTCGTTTTCGAAAGGAAAATAAAATTGCCTCTGAAATATAAAAGGATACTTTTAAAACTTTCAGGAGAAACGCTCGGAGGAGAAAAAGGTTCCGGTTACGACCCCGAAACTCTCACGCGTATTTCAAACGAAATAAAACAGGCCTACGATGCGGGCGCTGAAATTGCCATAGTCATCGGCGGCGGCAATATATTCCGCGGCGTATTCGCAAAAGACCTCGGGATCGAACGCTGCACCGCCGATTATATGGGTATGCTCGCAACCGTCATGAACGCCCTCGCGCTTCAGAACGCCCTTGAACAAGCCGGACTCGTGGTAAGGGTGCAATCAGCGCTCGAGGTCCATTCGGTGGCCGAGCCTTTTATAATCAAAAAGGCCCTCCGCCATCTGGAAAAAAAGCGCGTTCTCATACTCGCGGCCGGAACCGGGAGTCCGCTTTTCACGACCGACACGCCCTCGGCGCTTCGCGGCGTGGAACTTCGCTCCGACGTTCTTTTAAAAGCCACTAAGGTCGACGGTGTATATTCGAAGGACCCGAAAAAATTTCCCGATGCGGTGAAATACGACAAACTCACTTTCGATGAAGCAATATCAAAACATCTTAACGTAATGGATATGACGGCGTTCACGCTATGTCGGGAAAACAACCTGCCGATAATAGTTTTTAATATCCGTGAATCCGGAAATATTTTAAAAATCATTCAGGGCGAAAACATAGGTTCTATTGTCACAAATTAGTTTTTGTGGAGGAAAGTACAAATGTTAGAAAAAATCTATTCGGAAATCACCCAGAAAATGGAAAAAACCGTCTCTTCGTTAAAAGAGGAACTGGCGTCCTATCGTACCGGACGCGCTAATCCAAACGTGCTCAACAAGATAAAAGTTGAATTTTATGGGGTTTCAAACCCTATCGCTCAGCTTGCTACGATCACAGTACCCGATTCGAAGACGATTGTGATATCGCCGTTTGATAAAGCCTCTCTCGGCGAGATCAATAAGGCCATTCAAAAATCCGACATTGGTATAAACCCTCAGGTCGATGGAAACATCATCCGCCTCTCGGTTCCGCCTCTTACAGGCGAACGCCGTCAGGAGATAGTCAAACTGATTAAAAAACGTTCGGAAGAATTCAAGGTCAACACCAGAAATCACAGGCGTGACTGCATGGAAGTCGTTAAGAAAGCCAAGAATGATTCGCATATATCAGAAGACGACGTAAAGAAAGCCACCGACAAGATACAGAAAATCACTGATCAATATATCGCCAAGATAGACGAGATCACCGAAGCGAAATCGAAGGACATTTTGAGCGCTTAGTTTTATAATATCAGGCGTCAGAACGGTTTCAAATCCGTTCTGACGCCTGGAAAATATCCGCATTTAATTTTTTTCGACCTTTGGGAAATCACTTCCTGAAGGTATTGTGTTTGTTATAAAGACTTGTTTTATGAAATTAAAAATTCCGATCGCCGAACTAAAAACGATGCCCAAACCCGCTCATATCGCGATAATCATGGACGGAAACGGCCGCTGGGCTACGTCACGCGGTTATCCGCGCACTTACGGCCATTTAAAAGGCGTCGGCGTCGTTGAAAAAATAACCGAATTCTGCGCCGAAATAGGCGTTTCCGCCCTGACGCTTTACTCGTTTTCCACGGAAAACTGGAAGCGGCCGGAAACCGAGGTAACATACCTCATGTCTATATTTTATAAATACATGAAAACGAAGCTTTCTAAATTCATGAAAAACAATATCCGCTTCGGAGTCATGGGCCGACGTGATGATCTTGCAGCTAACGTCAGGGAAATGATCGAAGTTACCGAGCGCGAAACTTCAAAGAACACGGGTATGATGTTAAATCTCGCCGTCAGTTACTCGGGCCGCGCTGAAATACTAGACGCGGTAAGACGCATAGTCGCCGACGCAAAAAACGGCGCCATAGCTGAACTTTCAGCAAGCGAAAACATCGAGGCCAAAAAACTTGACTTTATCAATGAAGATTTTTTTAAAAATTATTTATACGCGCCGGAGCTTCCCGCGCCTGAACTTTTAATAAGGACATCGAACGAATTCCGGATATCGAATTTCTTGCTCTGGCAGATAGCGTATTCTGAAATTTATATAACCGCTAAATTCTGGCCGGAATTTACCGCGAACGACCTCATAGACGCAATAACAGATTTTAATTCACGTGAAAGAAGGTTTGGCGGGCTTCACGCCGCGCCGAAAAACAAATGCTGACAAGGATAATATCCGCCGCCGTACTTATTCCGGCGGTAATATGGTGCATATATGAGGGAGGGCTTCCGCTCACGCTGCTTATACTCGCGGCCTGCGCCATGGGCCTTTCCGAATTTTTCGATTTCTGCAAGGCAAAATCGGTCGAATGCATGAGATTTCCGGCGCAGATAATATCGGCGCTTTACATTTTAAACTCTCATTTCACCGGGGTCAACGATAAAACCCATGGTTTTGAGTTTTCTCCGCTTCTCGTACTCGGTTTCGTATTCCTGATATTATGGCTTACCGCACGCCGCAAAACGGACGGCTCCATCCTCGAGATTTCGGCGACTATATTCGGATTTCTTTATATAAGCGTGTTTTTAAGCTTCGCCATATACATAAGAAATCTTGAATACGGCCGCGATATTTTATTTTTGGTTATCATAATGGTATGGGCTGCTGACACCTTCGCGTATTTCGGCGGCATGCGCTTCGGAAAATCCAGCAAGCGCCTTTCACCCGAAGTATCCCCTAAAAAATCCGTCATCGGCGTCTATTCGGGTCTCATGGGAACCGTGGCCGCGTCGATATTATTTTTCCATTACATGCCCGTCGCGAATATTCCATTTTACTCATATATTCTTTTCGCCTTCGCGTTAAACGTTTTTTCGGTACTTGGCGATCTCGTGGAATCACAATTCAAACGCGATTGCCAGATCAAGGACTCGTCAGCGATCATCCCGGGTCACGGCGGAATTCTCGACCGCGTCGACAGTCTTCTTCTGGCGCTTCCGTTTTCATATTATTATTTCGTGTTTTTTATCAGATAATTAATTACTGGAGGTTTTATATAAAATGACAGGTTTTTTGATCGGACTTTTATCCATATGCTTTGTATTGTCTTTAATAGTAGTCTTTCACGAATTCGGCCACTATATAACCGCTAAAAAAAGCGGGATTCTCGTACGGGAATTCTCGATCGGATTCGGCCCCCTGATATTCGGAAGGACGAAAGGCGAAACCAATTACTGCGCCAGGGCGATACCTCTCGGCGGA
>CAZJFS010000127.1:0-13085 GCA_964545075.1 uncultured bacterium | reverse complement strand
GAACTTAAGGGCGATGTATGCAACCCGTTTGTAACGATCCATATGCCCGATGGATATGATCATTCAACCAGTCCAAAGCAGGCCCCTCAATTTTTCGGTCCCGGATTTGAAGGAATCGGATTTTTTAAAAAAAACGATTTGAGGGATACTTTATATACAATGGATTTTATCGGCTGGGACCATACGGTTCCAAACATTGGATATAAAACTTATAACGAGTTCGTTCCAACATTTTCAGCTATCGCGGTCTCAAACGTTCCCGTCTGGAATTCAGATCCGGTCAATTCATTTGATTGTATCGTCAAATCTTATGTAGACGGGCCGAATCTCGCTTTAAATCATTCCGAAATAATGACGGTCCCTCCCAAAAGCATGAGACTTTACACGCATTTATTTCAGGCGGGTGATCTCAACGCCGCAAATCCTGAAGAATTGCATAATTATAGAGTTAAGGTAGATCTGACGATCAACAGCAATATAATAGAATCGTTCGACGCGGATAACATCAAATATAAACCCTTATATATCGAAGGTAATAACAAGCTTGCCGTTGGACAGAAAGAAAAGTATAAAGCTATGGTATTAAAAGGCGAAGTAAGCGGATACGAATGGAAAGTCTCTGAAACAAATGGAGGAACGATAAATTCGCTCGGAGAATATACCGCGCCTGAAAGCAGTGGAAAATATCATATAGTTGCTTCAAAAAAGATACATACTACCGGAAACCCCGTCGCAACCATGGATGTATCGGATGAAACGACAATGGAAGTCGAAGTGTACAATATAGGCGTTAAAATAGCGCAGGTAGCGACTCCGACCGCCGGAAATCTCGTATCGAGCAAGATCGTGAGCGAGTTTACAACGGAAGTAACCTTTTTCGGAGAATCCGCTGAAAATATAATTAATTATCTCAAGGACAAAAATAAAAATCAGATCTATCGTGAAATAGAATGGGCCGTAGCCGAGACCAACGGCGGAACATTTTCCGGAATATACACCGCTGAAAGTAATGCGAAATACACCTCCGCTGAAAAGGGAGGCCCATATCACTTAAAGGCAAAGCTAAAAAATTTTACGAGAATAATAAACGATGTAAAAGAGGTTTATCCCGTTTATATAGAAACTCCAAACATAACCGTAAATTATTATAAACGGGTATCCGACGGAAGCTATACTTTCGATCTGTGCTCGCCGCAGGTGAAAACATATAACTGGAACGACGCAAACTCATTTAAGTTATTTAGTATCGACTATGGCGACGGATCGGCCGCGGTCAGCTCCACGACCGGAACCGATTCCACTCATAGATATTCCTCGGCCGCGGGCGTAAAATACAAAGTAAAATTATATTCAAAAGATAAAATGACCCTCATTGCCGAAAGTTCGGGCGACGTTTCGTTCGCTTTAAATTTAATTTCACCGGAAATAAAATAAAAAATTTTAAGCGGCATAAATAAACCGCTTCAATCATGATACCATTGGCAAATTTTATCCGGAACGAAAATTCATACACTAATTCAACTTTGATCCGGCGCGCATAATGCAATAAACTTGATAATATCCGCTTCATGTGTTAAAATAACATCATAAAAAAACATGGAGGCTTTTAAAATGATGGATGAAAATTTAACCTATTATGAAAAAGGGGCTACCAATTCAATGCGCGGCTCCATGACCAACGCCCAGGTAGCCGCGGAACAGCTCAGTTTCATGAATAAAGTTTATATGTGGATGTCGGTGGCGCTCGTCGTAACCGGCGTCGTGGCTATGTATGTATCCTCGAATATTGCGCTCGTTAAAATGATAGTGCTGAACAAAGTTATATTCTACGGTCTTCTTTTCGGCGAATTAGCTCTCGTATGGTATCTTTCCGCGGCCATCGAAAAACTCAGCGCCGCTACGGCGACGGGCATGTTTCTCTTTTACTCGGCGGTAAACGGATTAACGCTTTCCGTCGTGTTTTTAGTTTTCACGCGCGAATCGATAGCCTCGACATTCTTCCTGACGGCGGCCACATTCGGTATCATGAGCGCGTTCGGATATTTCACCAAATCCGATCTTACGGCGGTCGGAAGCTTCGCCATCATGGGCCTTATCGGCGTTTTAATAGCGACGGTCGTTAACATATTCATGCAAAACACTTTTCTTCACTGGATCATAACCTATGCCGGACTGGCCGTCTTTATAGCGCTTACGGCATACGACACTCAGAAAATAAAAGACATGAATATAATCGGAAACGAAGGAACTGAAGAAGATCAGAAGGAAGCCGTAATGGGCGCGCTAACGTTATATCTGGATTTCATAAACCTTTTTCTTTATATGCTGGAGCTTTTCGGAGGCCGTAAAAGATAATCCTACGCTTTTAACGATTCTTCCTTATATTTTTCATTGATCTCCCGCAGCTGCTCATGGATTTCGAGAAACGCCTCCACGATCTTCGGATCGAAATGAGTGCCGCAGTCTTTTTTTATTCTCGCGACGGCTTCTTCATGCGGCAAAGCCTCTTTGTATGGCCTCTTTGAAACGATGGCGTCATACGCGTCGGTCAAAGTGAATATTCTCGCCGCAAGCGGAATGCGTTCGCCCGCGAGACCGACGGGATAGCCTGTGCCGTCGTATTTTTCGTGGTGATATAAAACTATGTCGCGAGCCATCAGAAGATACCCGCGGCTTATATTGTGGCCGCCTATGATGCTTGTTATGACGCCGGCGCCTATCGTTACATGCGTTTTCATGATCGCGTATTCCTCGGCGGTAAGGCTTGCCGGCTTTAGCAAAATGTTGTCCCTTATGCCGACCTTTCCGATATCATGAAGCGGGCCTACCCTGTATATATTAGCTATAAACGTTTCATTGAGCCCGAGTTTTTTTGAAAGCGCCATCGAATATTCGCGGGTCCTTTCAAGATGAAACCCCGTTTCGGGGTCGCGCAGTTCGGCGAGCTTGGCCAGAGCGAAAACGGTAACGTCGTTTATACTGAAATAAGCGTTTGAAACCGTGGAAATAGTTTTGTGGTGGACGCGGTCTATGGCTCCAATGCATTTTAAAATGTCGTCTTTATCAATATTATCAACAAGAATATGGCCGTAACTGTCTTCGAAAAGATGAAATACCTCGACGAACTTCTGATACGAAATATCGTTATACGCAATTTTCGCGGCGATCTCGGCGTTGCCATGATAATATCCGTTGAAATCGCCAACCGATAAGTATTTTGAAAAATCGCTCACCAGCTGTTCGAATCCGGATATGAAATAATTCAATTCCGAATCATCGGAAATCGTTTTTTCACGCTTTACCACTTCGACCCAATTTTTTATGATCTGCTCTTTATTCCGCCCAAAAAGCACAGCTGCTTTTTTTATAAGTTCTATTTCATATGGTTTCATTTTTACTCCATTCCGTCGTGTCAAACATTGATAAATATTTCTTAAAATAGTCCGTAAATAAACATTTGCCGACAAATAAATATTTCAAATATAAAAGTTTAGAACTCAAAAATAATAACATTTTTATCAAAAATTTGCAAACATATTATCATGACGGCTTCGCTTTAATTTCATGAAGGCGAATTACTTCTAAAATTATCCAAATTACGGCCGATATTTAGTTATAACTTCTACTATATTCGAATGGCGTGGAGATTAAAATGGGCGATTTTAAAGATTATTTCAATAAGTTAATTATTTTTTCATCCATATTTTTCCTGATAACTTTTTACTTCTGCCAGTCACAGACGGTCAAATACGCTCTGTCTAAATCCTCGCGAACATCCCAGCTCAAAAAAGCGCCGCCTTATCCCGGAAAAATCATGAGTAAAGCGGATATCAAAGCGCATTCGGCATCGTTTATAAGCCGCGCTCCAGCCCCTGGAAATAAAAGTCTGGCGCTCACGGCCAAAGGCAGCTTAAAAGTTATAGCCGTCAGATGCCAGTTCCCAGAAGAGAGCAGCACGCGCATAAACGGCAACGGACGCATGAAAGAAAGCCTGGCGTCAATAACATCAAACATGAGCGAATTTTCAAATTACTTCAAAACCGTGTCATTTAACAATTTAAACATTACAGTGGATGTTTCTCCCGAAATTTACGAAGCGCCTCAAAAAATGACATACTATGGCGGCGGCAGCGAAAGCAGCTTAACTTTAAGGCAGCTTATAACGGAAATTTTCGAAGCGTCACGGATAAATACAGCTAAAAACCAGACGGACACTACCAAATATATCGATTATGACAAATACGACGCGATGCTTCTGATCCATGCCGGAGCGGGCCAGGAAAGCGACGTAGCGAACAACGGCTCAGGCGATACGCCTGACGACATATGGTCCGTCGGCTTTGTCGACGCTAATTTAGTTCTTCCCGGCGGAAAGAAAATAGACAACGTATTAATAGCGCCGGAAACGGAAGTTCAGGACGGCAACGGCGAAAACAGCCCGCTCGGCGTAACATGCCATGAGTTCGGCCATCTGCTGGGCCTTCCCGACCTGTACGACATCGATAACTCTTCGCTCGGCGTCGGGGGATGGGACCTCATGGGATACGGCGCATGGCGCAACAAGGGAAAAACTCCGTGCATGTTATCTTCGTGGACGCTCATTCAACTCGGCTATATGGCGCCCACCGAGGTTTTAAACGACGCCGCGAACCTTTCCGTAACCGCGCTTTCGGACTCGCCCAACGCCCTGAAAATTTACGCCGTTTCAAAAGAACGCTCGCCCGATGAATATTTTCTCGTTGAAAACCGCCAGAAAAAAGGGTTTGACGCTTATATAGAAGCCGGAATTCTTATATGGCATGTCGACGATACGGTCGGAGCCATCTCCGGAAACAGTATAAATTACAATGAAACTCACAAGCGCCTCGATCTGGAGGTCGCGTCGGGCCTTGACGCCAATGGAAAAGACAGGCTCGATTATAATGTTACCGGTTCAAAAGCGGTATTGAGCACGGACCTGTTTTATGCCGGCTATAAAACTGATTTCAACGCCTATACCAATCCATCGTCGATATCATATAACGGCACGGACGCATCCGTAGGAATAACGGTTCTTTCGCCGCCGGCCGACGTTATGAACGTAAATGTAACGACCAAAGCGATTTCAATAGCGCAAAAAGTCGAAATCTCAAGATCGTATTTTTATCCAAATCCAGTTTCAGGGCGAAACGGGAAATTTTATTATTTTTTGAATTTTACACCTTCGGACGTAAAAATAAAAATATTCGACAGGAACAGGAAAGCCGTTTTTGAACGCGACCTCGCCGGAAGATTCGGCGCCAACGAATTTTCGTGGAATTTATTGACCGACGATATGAGCGAAGTCTCGAACGGAACTTATTTTTACAGGCTTACCGCTGATTCGGCTGAAAAAACAGGGAAAATAGTGGTGCTGAAATGAAAATAAATCACTTTTCCATCGCGATATTTATGATAATATCAGTTGTATCTTTAGTTTCAGGGCCTGGAAACGCTCTGGCTGCGGCGCCCGATATAAGCTATATACAGCAGAATTTCTCCGCCGCCGCGCTCGGAATGGGCGGAGCTTTCTCGACTTTTTCAAGCGATTCGACGGCCATGTTCTATAACCCGGCCGCGCTCGCCAGACTTAAAACCTCTGAAATCATGGCTACCTCCTCACGGAGCGATTTCGATCAGAGCGCTGATAGTTTTAACTTTTCCATGCCGCACGGAAAAAAGAAACGCGCATTCGGCGGCCTCGCTTATATGAAAGATGAAATATCCGGAATAGAAGGCCGCGACAATTTTGGAAATCTGACGGGAACCTTTTCGGATAAAGAACAAATCATAGGTTACGGTCTCGGTTCCACGAATGAATTTTTAAAAAAAAAGGGAATTTATTATGGTTTTTTCGCTAAACATATGAGCCACAGCGTAATGGGCGCAACCGGCTCGGGCCTTTCGATAGATCTCGGCGCTCTCCGCGAATTCAAAAACGGCCAGAACGCATCGGTTGTTTTAAGAAACGCCGTGGGAAGCCTGAAGTGGTCTAACACTAAAAGCAGCGCATCGGAAAATTTCGCGAGGGTTCTGTCGCTCGGATATTCGGCCGCTTGCACTCAAAACGGCCGGCTCGCCGCCGAGCTTGCCATCGACGATTCCGCTGATAAAACAGTGACGCCATCCATAGGATTTGAAAAAAAGATATCCGATAAAACGGTCGTAAGGACGGGAATAAACGACGGACGAATGGCTTACGGCATGGGATTTTCACTAAAGCAAAGCCGCATAGACTACGCTTTTTCAAAAGGCGCGGCATCCGATTTGCATAAAATTTCGGCCGTTTTTTATACCGATAAAAACAAATAGGCCGCTTGCAAAATCAAAGCCGGCTATAAATTTATAATTTATATAATTTTGATATTTACTAAACCGCGACAAATATGATATAATTTTGGTGAATTATTATGCCAGTAACAGAAGAAATTTCAAGGCTGCTTAACGATCTTAAAGCAGAAAAAGAAGAGACCAGGAAAAAGGCCGTCATCACGCTTTCAAGGCATAATCTGCCGGAAGTCCGGGATGCGCTTTCTACGCTTTCAAACGATAATTCCACCGCGGTCCGCTATTTCGCTAAAAAAGCGCTGAAGGATTTTGAATCCACCGCCGCTTTTCAGGCCTCGACGACGGGCGGCTTAAGCCTCGACGCCCAGCCCATACCCGCGCCGCAGCCCAAACCTGAAATTCCCTCCGTTAAACCGCCAGAAAAAGTCATGGCCACTCCGAATGAAATATTCGACAGAAGCGGCGGCTCATTAACGGAACTGCTCAACGACCTTAAAAATCCCGATGAAGCGATAAAACTCGAAGTCATAAAAAAACTCGGCGAACGAAAAGAAGTCGTCGCGACGGAACCGCTTTTAGGGCTCATACACAACCAGTCGCGAAGCGTGCGCGTTTACGCCGTCCAATCGCTCGGCTTGATCGGTGAAAACCGCGTTTTGACGCCTCTTTTAAATTTACTCAATTCCGAACAGGACGCGTTCGTCGTGGCGACGCTCGTAAAAGCCATAGCCAGGGTCGGCGGCGTCCAGCTCATCCCCATCATCGCCAGATACCTGAAGGACCCGGACGCCAGAACGCGCGCCAATACGATCGAAGCGCTTGAAATAATAGGCGATCCGAAGATCATTAAATTTCTCATACCGCTCATACAGGATGAAAATACGCGCGTCAAAGCCAACACAATAAAGATCCTATCTAAATTCGGAAAATCGAATATGCTTGAAAAACTCGAGGAAATGATCAAATCCGAAGACGCCTCGGTGCGCGGCTCGGCGATCTATGCGTTAAACGCCATAGGCGGCGAACACGCCATAGACCTTCTCGAAAAAGCAAAGGACGACCCGGACATATCCAACCTCAAAAAACTCATAGAAGGCCTCGCGAAGATAAATATGCCCAAATCGGTTCAGATGCTTGAGGAGTTTGCGAAACATCCGAATTCCGAAATATCTGAAATGGCCGCTTCGTTTTTAACCGAAAGGGACGCATCGCAAGCCGAGCCGGGCCAGCCTCAAACGCAACCCGCTCAACCCGAGCAAACGCAATTTAAAGCCGGATCTTCACCCGCGACGCCAAACGCGACTATAACGACTGACCAGGCGACGGTCAGGGCGTCTTCGAAAACTCCGCCCGAACCGCCAACAATGTCGGCCGAAAAACCTTGCGATTACAACGCCCAGGATTTCGAAAAGCTCTGGAATGAAGTGCTTTCATCCCTCAGCAAATTCAACAAGCAGCATCCTAATTTCACTAAAGAAAAGATGCACTCGTTCCTGGACTTTTTAAAAAGCACTATCCGCTAAGCCAGACTCTTCCTCAAAAACTCAAGATTTTCCTTGAATTCACGGCAAGTATCGTTGAACGATCTGTGGTTTGTAAGCGAACGCGGATCGGTCTCCATGGTTATCGCATGCGAATATCCGCGCGCGACGAGTTTTTTCAAAAATTTTTCAATATCCATGTGCCCATCGAGCGGAAGCCTGTGTTCATGCCCCATTTTATAATTTGAAAGATGGACGTGCACTATCTCGCCCGCTATCATATCTAAATAATCGGCCGGTTCGCATCCCCACGTTCCGAGATGCGTCGTGTCTATCGTGAGATATTTGAATTTATTGAGCTTTTCGATATGATTTAGCGAGTTGTCGATATCGTCGACCTCGATAGGCCTTAAAAAATTCATTTTATTGGTATGCGTGGCGATATCATAAGTAAGGCTGCGCCGGAACTTAAAGCCTAATTTTTTAAAATTATATATTTTCCGACCAATTCCTCCGAACATGACATACCGCCTGGGCATGTTTTCAACGCCTATCTTCACCGGCTCGTTAAGGCTTTGAAAAAGCGGAAGTTCATCGGTAAGCCATTTTTTATATTCCGTCTCGTGCGCCAGGGCGGTATGCGCAACGACCACCTTCGCGTCCAGCGCGTGGGCCATTTCAACCGTCTTTATCAATTTTTGCGGCGTAGATTTCGGCCAATATTCGTTATTCCAGCTCGAAAAAGGGCAATGTAAAACCCTCACCGGAACGCCATATTTATTGGCGAGATATTTCATGTAGCTGACATCCGACATCTCGCGGCTTCTTCCGACTATGATCTCCACGCCGTCAAATCCGCATCTGGCCGCGATGTTAAAAAACGGTAAAAGCTGGTGTTCATACAACGCCCCATGGCTTAAATATACTTCAGTCAATTTATTATTTCCTTTCCATGCATAAAATTTCAGGTAATTTTATTTTATAGCATCGCATTAATTTTTGCAATATTTTTCTTTTTGTCTTAGCCGCGCTTATGCTTCAGGGTTGCTGATAAAAGGTGCATCACAATCAATTTCAGCGGCGGTTTTTGCTTATAATTCAAAAGCCGGAATGAAAAGTCAAAGCCCGGAAAAATATTTTTAAAATATAGCATATAGCGGACCATTAAAATAAATCGGTAAATAAATTTATGTTGAAGTCGATAATAAAAACATGGTTTATCATTTTTTATTGGAATATATCATGAAAAACAAGACGAAGATCAAAATCTATGCTTTAATGATCATTGTATTCGCAATGATCATTTCGGCGATACCGGCGAAGGCGGCGGAACCTTTCACGGACGTCCCAAAGGATCACTGGGCATATGACGCAATAGACAAGCTTATCCAGAACGGATACATGGACGGATTCGCCGACGACACATTCAGAGGCAGAAAGGTCGTTACGCGTTATGAAATGGCGCTGACGCTCGCCAAGGTCCTCACGAAGGTCGAGGATGTCGAAACCGCGGGCGGCGTTATATCGCCGAAAGACGCCGAATCGATAAAAAATCTGGCCAACGAATTCCGCGAAGAGTTAAAATCCCTTGGAATAAAGGTCAATGCGCTCGATCAACGAGTCACCGAACTTGAAAAGTTCCAGAAGAATTCCGAAAAACTTAGAATTTACGGATACTATAAAGCAACCACCACTTTCGTCTGGGATAAATATACTACCAAAAACGACCCCGATAACGGCGACGACGATTTCGACGCGTTTGACTACGACGACGCGTACGACAGCGGCAATGACGTCAACGGCATGGACCAGCTCAGAAACAAGGTCAACCTTAAAATTGCCGGAAAACCTTTCGAAGGCGTAGAAACGTATCTCGAGCTTAAAGCCTGGGTCAATTCATACAGTCAGAACAGTAAAAAATATACTTCGCAAAGTAAAACCGTCATCAGGCCCTATCTCGAAAAATATCTGATCGATTATAAGACCGACCGCGATATTATGACCGAAAAAGCGCATCTGTCCATAAAAAGCCAGTACGCCAACGTCCGCGCGTTCAACAACGAAGATCTGACCAAACTCGACGACCCCGTGATACTTTTAAACAGAGGCGGCAGGAACTCCACGACGAACGACCGCGTTGACAGTGCACCCTCAGACGTTTTTTCCGGCATTGAAACCAAAGGAACCGTAAAAGACGTCACATATACGACATCCGTACTGAAAGAATATTCAAATGGCGACATATATGCCGGCAGGGCTGTATATATGGTGCCAAAAAGAATACTTAAAACCGACACCGCTGAAATAATCTTCGGAACATCCTTCGTGGAACGCGCCAACGATTACTATAAACGCGGAAATTTTTCAGAAGCCAACGGCGTCGATCTGGGATTTAAATTTACCGATATAGGAACTCTAAAAGTAACCTCCGAATACCTTGAATCGCGAAACGGCGAAGACCCGCTCTACGGAAACGGTTCCACGAACATCCGGCGCGACCACGGAACCAAGCTTGACGCCGAGTATCAACTGGAAAATATGACATTGATTTTAAACCACTATAAATATGGAAAAGATTTTTTAATTACAACTGCCAGATATGACACGCTTTATACCGACACCATGTATGAAAAAAATACCGGCGGCGTACATTATAATTACGGCCGCGATTCCCTTGAAGGCGAAAATTTCCTGAAATTGGATTTAAAATATGATATACCTTTCGCGGAAGATCAGAAATTAAAACTTGAAGGCATTATCCAGACAAAAAAATGGGAATATAATCCTGATAAACCGCACAAAACAGACGGCTATACCGGAAAGAAGTTTTCTTTCCAGGCCGACGCCGATATGGCTAAGAACATGACGTCGAAATTTTATACTGAACTTTTAAAAGACGCATTTAAAGACGAGGTCGGCGAGACATATACCGAAGTCGAATTGAACGCTAAATTAAACGAAAGAATTTCATCTACGGCCAGATTCACTACCGCGAACAATAGCGACGACGTCAACCTCGAAAGTAAGACTAATAAGGAAAATTCATTCTACGGCGAGCTTTCCTCACAGCTTATGAAGAATATCTGGGGCAAGGTTTTCGGCAAACGCACAATATCCAGGGTCGGCTGGCACGACGGAAACACGGCAAGCCCATCGAAGGATAACACTGAAATGCTGGTCGACGAAACCGGATTTGAAACTAATTTTACGCTGACTTCATCGCTTTCGCTGAAACTCACTCTCAGGGGACTTCACAATGTTTATAATGCGTATACCACGCAAAATGAAAAATATAACTGGTTCACTTCCGAATTTACGGAAGTTTTTACGGACAAACTCAAAGGCAGGCTCCTTTACTGGTGGAAGAACCCTCAGGACCATACCGGAACTTCAAATGACAACCTGCGCAACCTGACGGCGGAACTTGCATACGATCCGACGGATAAAACCAGAATGCGCGTACGTTACGGCGATTTCATAGACAACGATCAGGACAAGAAAAATATAGAAACGGAAAAGAAAGTAACTTTTGAGGCCACAACTGATTTTTAAAGATGGAAACGGTGAGATGAGATGAACAGAAAAAAAAATATGAATAGTAAAAAAAACATATTGGAAAAGATCATGCTTTTAATGTGCCTTATAACGACATTTCTCGCCACCGGCTGCATACAGGAAAAGCTCGCCGAAAAAGAACTCCCGGCCGGCAGTCCCAAGCAGTATGAAAGGTGGCTGTGCACCGTTCGCGCGCCAGTCGGAAACTGGAAATATAGAGTGGCGCTCAATCCAAAGATGTATAACAACGTATGGACCGGAAAAGAATGGACTGTGGCGTCTTCCAAAGATCCGCTGCTTCCGGCGTCATCGGTCACCGTCGATCCGACTTACACCACGCCTCCGGCGACGGGCGAAGTATCTATTTACGGCATGAAAACCTTCCGCTTTTACAGCGATAACTCGGAAGCTAAAAAACTTCTGAACTCTTCCGAAAAATTATGGTACGCATCTCTTATGTTCGAACCTTTCAATTATCACATGGGTAAGGATTTTTTCACGAACCAGATGGTCATACGCTTCTTTTTAAATAAAACGGCTTATGAATCGCAATACGGCCCGATAACGAATGCCTCGGTAGCCGGCGATTTTAACCAGTGGGGCAAAGGCGGCGACCGCAATAAAAATGAATTCACGGACAACGGAGTATGGCCCGACGCTACCGCCAATGACGGAACATGGACGGTCGAGGTCCCCGCGGAATCAACTTACACCTATGAATATAAATTTTATTTAAACCCTCAATGGGACGCCGCCGCCGGACAATGGCAGGACTCATCCTACAACGCCGTTCCCGACATGGCCAATTCCAAGAATAAGCTCGACGATCTCACGGGCAATTCCATAATAACCATGAACTAAGGCCTGTAATAACATTAAAAACCTGTGAAAGTGAAAATTTATGAAAAAAGAAAAAATACTCATCCACATATTTTTAGGGGCCCTGGCGGCGATTATTTTAACCGCAAGTCCAGCCTTTTCGATCGAAGGGCCGAAGAATGGAAAACTCCTTTTCTCCTATGAAGACGATAAATATGACGACTACGGCCCCGGTTCGTATGTTTATCCTAACGGAAAACTTTTTAAATCGAACCCTCACATGTTCGATATAGCAAGCGTTAAGATCTACGAAGTGGACGAATTTTACCGTTTCGACGTAGAATATAAGGGAAAGATAGTCCGTTCCTGGCCGGAATATATGGGATACGGAAACGGATGGATATTAAATATTGCCGAAATATATATCGACCGCGACCATAAATGGGGTTCGGGGCATAAGAATGCCGCGCTCGGAAGAAATTTAAAGTTCACGCCCGAATCGGCATGGGATCGGGTCGTTTTTTTAAGCCCCGTCGCAAGCGATGACATGGTAAGCGCGATAAGGGATAAAACGGACGATCTGGAATTCGCCGAAAGCCTTAACGATTTCGTATTTCCTACGTCAATAAACGTTTATGACTATACGCTCTCAGCCACCGTCAGAAAATCCGATCTCGGAGAGTTCTCGAAAAAATGGGGCATACAGGTTTTATCTACTGTATTGGACCCGTCATCGGATTCTACGACATTTTATAACCAGCGCATATATAAAACGGCGACGGACAAAAATTTCGGCGGCAGTACGGACCTCTATGGCGCGCCTAACATTTTAGACATGATAACTCCTAAAGGCGTATCGCAGAAAGAATTGCTTTCAAAATACAGAGCCCATCCGAATCCCGGACTTGCGGAATTCGCGAAAAT
>CAZJFS010000126.1:2527-13094 GCA_964545075.1 uncultured bacterium | reverse complement strand
GAGGTTTTATTATATCGTCGCCGATCTTGAGCTCCTCGGCGCATTCCTTGATAACCGAAAGCTGGTCGCCGTCATCATAAATAACAAAATCTTTTGAGTATCCGAGTTCTTCGGGATGGTTCCTTAAAATATAAAGGCATATCCTGTGAAAAGTTGATATCCAGATGTCGCGGCATACGTCGGGCATAAGGACGTTTACGCGCTCGCGCATTTCGTCGGCCGCCTTATTGGTAAAAGTTATGGCCAGTATGTTTTTAGGATTAACGTTTTTCTTGCTGACCAGGTATAGTATTCTATGAGTTATGACCTTTGTCTTTCCGGTGCCGGCGCCGGCGAAAATAATGAGAGGCCCGTCGGTATTGGTAACAGCTTCATACTGCGGCGGATTCAGGGAATCTAAAATGTCCATATAATAATAACCTTCTTACGATCAATTAAATTTTATTATTTTTGATTATAAATATCAAGAAACTTATTTTATCATAGTTTTAAATTTTTTTCAATTATAAAATTGATTTATTGTATATTATTTATATTGAAACAATATTTTAAATCTGATATAATATGACCTATGCCAACCGACACTCAGTTAAGCGTAAAGGTCAACGAAATATTTGAAAGCATCCAGGGCGAATCTTCGTATGCTGGTCTGCCGTGCGTTTTCATACGCCTGTCAGGCTGCAATCTAAGATGCTCATACTGCGACACCAGATACGCATATAACGAAGGCCGAAATATTGATTTCGCGGCGATAATAAAAAAAATAAACGCCAGCGATACGCCGATTGTCGAACTCACCGGAGGCGAGCCGCTTATCCAGAAAAATTCGTTCGCCCTGATAAACGAAATAATACGAAATTTCTCTGAAACCGGGACAAAAAGAAAACTTCTTATCGAAACTTCGGGCTCGGCATCCATAAAAAGCGTCAACAAAAAAGCGATAATCATAATGGACGTTAAAACGCCATCTTCGGGCATGTCGGAAATGATGGATTTCGACAATATTAGCTATCTGAAAAAAAATGACGAGGTCAAATTCGTTATCGGAAGCAGAAAAGATTACATATATTCAAAAAAAATAATAGAGCTTTACGCTCTCGATAAAAAATGCGGCATCTTATTTTCCGCCGTATATGGTGAAATAAAACCGGAAGCGATCATCGGCTGGATGCTCAAGGACAATATCAAAGCTCGTTTCCAGCTTCAGATGCATAAATATATCTGGCCGCCCGATGCCAGGGGAGTGTGATTTTTGGAAGGCGACCGCCGACTTATCAAGATAATTTTTATTGACTTTGTACTGATAATGTGATAAATGTATATTCTGAAAAACTTAACGTTAATTATTTTTCAAGGAGAGGCTTATGTCAGAAAGATCTGAAAAAGTATTGGTTGTAGACGACGCTCAATTCATGAGATACACCATTAAAAAAATCCTGGCGAAATTCGGATTCACCAATATATACGAAGCAGAGAACGTCGAAAACGCCATTAAAGTCTATCAGGCCGAAACCCCTGACATTGTGACGATGGATATTACCATGCCCGGCGATTCAGGCATTGAAGGCCTGAGACAGATAAAACAGATAAACGCCCAGGCTAAAGTCGTCATGGTTTCAGCCGCGTCCCAGAAGGACAAGGTTATCGAAGCGCTTACGTTAGGCGCCAAACACTTCATAGTAAAGCCTTTCACCGATGACAATTTCATCGCCACCATCGATAAAGTATTGAAAATGTAGCTTTAATGAAATAACCGGAAGCCGCATTCTTTGAAAAACATCGAGGTGAGTATCATAAAAAAAGAATTTATAAACCCTTTTATAGAAGCTGCCGCGACGGTTCTGCCGCAGATAGTTTCAGGCATAAGTTTCACGCGGCTCGGTCTCGAGCTAGCTAAGGAAAATCACGCCTCGCCGGAAAAACTCGCGGTGATAATACTCGGCGTTATCGGAGCGATCCGCGGTCGCGTAATCTACATTCTTGACAACAAACTCGCCTCGCAAATATCGATGAATATGCTGAAAGAAACCTGCGTTTCCGACGAGCTGACTCCTCTCGCGCGCTCGGCGCTCTCGGAAATGACGAATATGATAACCGGAAAAGCCATATCGATTCTTTCAAACGCCGGGTACAACGCGGATTTTTCGCCGCCCACGCTCTTCATCGGAAAAGAAATTATGATTCCCGAATCTGACGTGCAGGCTATACTTATTCCTTTCCAGACGCAATTTGGAAATCTCGAGCTTAATATCGCTTTAAAAGAAAAAAGCTGAACAATCGCGAGTGAAATTATATTATGAGTTATAAAACATCTAAAGGAAATCCTTATCCTCTGGGTGCCGCTTTTGATAAAAAAGGCGGCATTAATTTTGCCATTTTTTCTAAAAACGCCACGGGCGTCACGCTGGAGCTTTTCAACGCCGAAAACGCCGACAAATCTTTTTGTTCTATAAAACTCGACCCTAAAAAAAATAAAACGGGGGATATCTGGCATATTCACGTATCGCCCCTGGAAAACAACATCTATTACGCATACAGAATGGACGGAAAATATACGCCGGTCGAAAACGGCCACAGGTTCAATAAAAACAAACTTCTGATAGACCCATACGCGAAGGCGCTCGTGGAAAAATTCCTCTGGAAGGATAACGAAACCTATAGTTATGACCGGACGGCCGGCAAAGATATGGATCTGACTCCCTCCAAAATCAACAATATGAGCTCCGCCATGAAGTGCGTCGTCATCGACGACTCTTCTTTCGACTGGGAAGACGACCAGCCCCCGCGGACGCCCTTGAACAAGACCATCATTTACGAGACCAGCGTACGAGGGCTTACCATCCATCCATCTTCCAAAACAGCCGCGCCCGGAACTTTCTCCGGGCTCATCGAAAAGATCCCGTATTTTCGCGAACTTGGAATCACCGCGATCGAACTTCTTCCGGTTCACGAATTCAACGAGAATGAAATAATACGCGTCAATCCCAAAACCGGAGAACGCCTTAGAAATTATTGGGGCTACAACTCACTGTCATTTTTCTCCCTTAATAATGTTTTCGCTTCTTCAAAAGACCCGAGGAATTCAGTCAACGAATTCAAGAAAATGGTCAGGGAGCTCCACAAAGCTTCAATTGAGGTTATTTTAGACGTCGTTTACAACCATACGGGCGAGGGCAACGAAGTGGGTCCGACAATCTCATTCAAGGGAATCGACAACTCCGTTTACTATCATCTCGAGAATAATCACAGATTTTACAAGAACTACTCCGGATGTGGAAATACTTTAAACTGCAATCATCCGGCGGTAAAAAACATGATAATCGACAGCCTGCGCTATTTCGTGACAGAAATGCACGTCGACGGCTTCCGCTTCGACCTCGCGTCCATATTAGGGCGCAGCTCGTCGGGCGAGTGGCTTGGCGAAAACAGCCTCTTAAAAGATATCCAGGGCGACCCTATACTGTCAGGAACGAAACTTATAGCGGAAGGCTGGGACGCCGGAGGCTGCTACAAGGTTGGCGAATTCCCGGAAGGCTGGGCGGAATGGAACGGAAAATTCCGCGACGATATCAGAAGCTTTATAAAGGGCGATTCGGACTGTATTTCAAGACTCGCCACGAGGTTATGCGGCAGCCCCGACCTTTATAACAACGGCCGCGCGCCTTATCACAGCATCAATTTCGTGACCTGCCACGATGGATTTACCCTCCGCGACCTCGTAAGCTATAATAAAAAAAACAACTTTGAAAACGGCGAAAACAATTCCGACGGGACCAATGATAACAGAAGTTATAATTACGGAGCCGAGGGGGAAACCGGAGATCCCGATATCAACCGCGTCAGAATAAGACAGGTCAAAAATTTCGCGGCGCTTCTGATGCTGGCGCAGGGAACGCCAATGATACTCGGCGGAGACGAATTTTTCAGAACGCAGCGCGGCAACAACAACGGCTACTGCCAGGATAATGAAATTTCATGGCACGATTGGGATTACGTCGCGAAAAACGTCGAAATTTTTGATTTTTTCAAGAAAATTATCGCTTTTCGCAAGGACAACACCATATTTTGCCTCGAAACCTTCCTCAAGAAAAAAGAGGAAACCCGGTCTAAAAATTCTGAAATATCCGAATTTATAACCTGGCACGGCGTCAAGCTAAACCAGCCCGACTGGACTCCGTCCTCTCATTCCATCGCGTTCACTTTAAACGGCGCTCCGGCGATAACCGGCATCAAGGAATACAACCGGAGATTTTACATAGTAATTAACGCGTATACTGAAAAACTAGAATTCGAGATCCCCAAAAACCTGCCAGGCAAAAAATGGCGGTTAAAGGCGGATACCTTCGAATGCGCCGGCCGGGATATATTCGACGACGATAATATGCCGCTCCACTCACCGAAAACGATAACAGCCCGCCCGAGGTCGATAATAATTCTCGCCGAAAAATAATGTCGGGGCCGCGGTAATTTATCCCCATTGAATATATATAATACATTATAAAGAAACGCGCATTGAAAATGAATGATTTTTTTAACAGGCTGATATATATAACCTTCTCGTTTTATCTCGTCGCCAGGCTCTCGCTTCTTATAACGGGATATCTGGCGAATAACGATCCTGCTCACACCGCGCTTCTTCTGAAATATTTCACGCCCGCTAATATAAATGACGGCCTTGAATATCTCCGCCAGGGTTATGAATTCAGGGTCGCGCTTTTTATATGGACGGCGGTTTATTTTTCAATCTGCATTTTTTCAAACGTCCGGGTCCGAAGTTTTGAAAGGCTTTCCGCGATATCAGAAAAGCGTCCATACGCCGGACTCGCTTTTTTATTCACGGATTTCTACGCCGGACTTTCGGCTTCTCAATTGCCTTTTTTATACGTGCTGGGGTTTTTGAAGGAAAGGGCTTTCGGCTTCTCAAACCTGTCTCTTTCAGGCTGGCTGACGCTTCAGTTGAAGGCGCAAGCCATTGAACTTATCGTATCCGTTATAATAATATTGATTATAAAATTCACGCTTGAGCGTTTTGAAAAAAAATGGCATTTCATACTTCCGCTGACCGCTTTCGTATCCGGCCTTCTTTTCCTTCTCCTGCTGCAATGGGTAGCGCTCCCCTTATTTTACGACATAAGCGCTTTGAAGGATGAAAAGCTTTCGGGCGAACTTATCGCCGCGGCCGCGGCGAACGGCGTAACGGCCGAAAAAATAGAAGTGGTTGACGAAAGCAGGTATTCGAACCATTCAAACGCTTTTTTTACCGGTTTCGGGCCGTGGAAAAGAATATTTATATGCGACACGCTTCTTAAGAATCACAGCCGCGCCGAAGTGAAGATCGTTTACGGGCATGAACTGGGGCACTATATTTCAAATCATGAGTTTTACGGGGTCGCCATAGCGTCCGCGGCAATCTTCTTCATATCGCTTTTAATAAAGCATATCGCGCCGGTATTCGGAATCGAACCGTCTTCGCTTTTTAAAGGAGCCTCAGCGGCGATGCTTCCATTATATTTTATATTGCATGTTTGCGCGCTTTTTTTATTGGCGCCCCTGGAAAATATAATAAGCCGCGAGTTCGAAAAAGCGGCGGACATGTTCACTCTGGAAAAAATAGCGAGACCGGAAAAAATAGAACCGGATTATATATCGATGAATAAAAAGCTCGCCATCGATAACCGGTCTAACCTCGAGGCGCATCCAATTAACCAGTTCTGGTTCGGAACGCATCCTCCCGCCATCGAAAGAATTATCATGGCCGAAAAAGCCGCGGCGAACTGAGTTGGAGCGTCTTACCGTTTTTTTTCATATCTGGCGAAAGAGAAGTAAATATAAAAAGCCGCGAGAGTGTAAAAAGCGGCTGTGAGAGCGTAAGGCTGGCTTACTCCGTGGTTGGTCATTATCATCCCGGAAACGTAAGTCGAAATGGTCCTGGAGAAATTATCGCCGAGCGTCACTATAGAGCTTATCCTTCCCCTTTCGTGATCGGGCGTCAGTTCCATGACTATATTCATGAAAACCGGGTTGTTCATATTCATCAGCGCGCCTCTTATAAAATAAGCCGCTACGCACAGCGGAACCGAAGCCGAGAAGCCCAGTATCAGAAGAAATGGCAGCGACATTAATTCCATAACCACTATCGAATTTATCTTTCCAAAGCGCTCGGTTATGATCGGGGTTATCATCATGAGAACAGCCGTCATAATATTACCGATCATGAATATTATTCCGATGCGGCTCGAATCCATGGAAAACTTCTGCGCGAAATAAACGTTGAAAAAAGGAACAATGAGGCCGGCTCCGCATCCTATCAGAAAAGTATATATTACGAATTTATAATAATACAAGCCTTCCGGATCGTTGAACGAACGATTGCCTTCGCACCTGGAATGCTTTAGCGCGTCGATAGCGGGCACTCCGGAGCGCCTGACGCCTGGAGCCTCCTTCATATAAAACAACGGCCAGATAGACGCAAGAATAAAAGCGGATGCCGCGATGACGGAATACCTGTACGCTTCGAGCATCCCCGCCGCCCTGAAAAACTTTGAGAATAATACCGGCATGTATCCTCCCGCGATGCTTCCGAGCATACTTCCGACAAGAAGATAGCTCGATGACGCGGAAAAAACGTATTCACGCTCCGAAGGCCTGGCGTTCTCATGTAAAAACGGCGACGAGGTGCACGCCCTGAGCGCCGCTGAAGCGCCATTTAAAAAACCGCATAAAAATATCGCGGCCGGCGCCTGATAAAAAAAAAGTATCAGATATCCGGTTAAGTGCCCGAAAAGCGTCGCGTAAAAACTCGCGATGCGTCCTATTCTGTCAGAGAGGCGTCCCATTAAAATAAGAAGCGCGGCCGAAGTTCCGGTGGAAACGGCGTAATAAGTCCCTATGAAATCCTCGCGAAACCCGAGCGCCAGCAAATATAATCCGAGAAAAACCTCTACGGCTGATATTCCGAAACTCAGTATCGAATTGGATATCATGAACATTCTGCAGTTGTTTGAAAATAAGGTCACGCGCCTTATATAACGCGAAAATGAATACATCGCGGTGAATTTTAACAGAAAGCGTTTGCCAAGTCAATACCGGCGGATACAAGAATATTGGCTGAATGTGTTAAAACGCTATTGCATTTTAAAATGTTTTAAAGTAAAATAAGGTGTTTCCGTTAAACTCACGCCGGCATATGCCGCGAATTATAAGACAGGCAAATTATTTTGGAACTGATGAAAAGCATAAAATTCAACGTACGTTATAATATAACATGGAAGATAGGCCTTATCGTCCTCGTCATGTTTTTTTTCATAACGCTTCTCAGCCTTATAACCATTTATAACATAGCCGTACTCGATAAGAACGCCAACATCCTTTCCAATTACAACGATACGCTCAAACTTATTGAAAGTCTTCAGCTTAAATCAAACGACCTTCTTACAAGTGAAAAAGACAAGGAAGCCAGCTTCGATCAGCAGCTGGTTGAAAAATACCGTGACTTCGATATTTATATGGACGAATTCATAAAAAAATCTAAAAAGACCATTTCAAGCCGCGAATTAAAAAAAGTAATGTCGAGAATTGAAGAGTCGCGCGCTAACTTCAATACGGTCCTCAACACGGCTTATCAGGCTTACGATTCCGAATTCGGCGTATGGGATACCGCGGAGATTCCAATGACCAAGCTCGTTCAAAAGCGAGAGAGCCTCCACCGGGATATCGAGGAGCTGCTCATAAAGAACAATAACATCTTAAAGGATATGACGGTGAATTCCGTCACGGAGAACAGAATAATAACGATTTACATGGTCGCGGCGGTCATAGTAATCTTTATTTGCGTCATCTGGTTCTCCTTTTATATGACGAAAAAAATAACCTTCCCTATCAATAAACTTATAACCGCCGCGCGAGAGATCGGAAATGGAAATCTCGATTACAAGGTGGATCTCACCGGTTATGATGAAATCGGCGAACTCGGCCAGACCCTTAATCAGATGTCCGTTTCGTTGAAGGAATCGAATAAAAAACTCACATCCATGCTCCAGCTCGCGGTCGCCGTGGCCCATGAGGTCAGAAATCCCGTGGCCGGCATAGGAAACGCCATACAGGTCATATCTTCCAAATTCCCTAAAGACGATCCGCACCAGGAGATCATAGCCGAAATGATAAATCAGGTAAACCGCGTCGACGAAATAATTTCAAACCTTCTCACTTACGCAAGGCCGGTGCCGCTTAAATTGTCAGTTATGAAGATACGCGACACGGTCTTGAACATCCTCGCGTTCATAAAAACATCGAACACATATCCCAACGTCACCGAGGAATTTTTAATACATGAAGAGATAGACCCGCCTTTGAATATTGACGTAAAGCAATTCACGCAGGTATTTATGAACGTCGTCATAAACGCTTACCAGGCCTTAGCTTCGACTTCAAACGCCAGGCTGACCATAACAACGGCGGCTAACGAAAAAGAATTCATAATAAATGTTTCGGATAACGGCCCTGGCATAAATGAGGAGACCATGACGAAAATATTCGAACCGTTTTTCACGACCAAACCCAAGGGGTCTGGACTTGGACTCGCGGTATCGCAGAAAATAATAAGAAGCATGGGCGGCGATATCAAAGCATCTTCAATACAGGGAAAGGAAACGATCTTCAAGATAATCATACCGATTTTTTCCGGAGCCGCGCCCGACTCGATAAAAGAAACGAATATTCAAAATAAATAATTTTTCTTGATCTGAAAGGATGAAATAATGAAAAATATCCTTATAGTCGATGATGAAAAACTTCTGAGGTGGAGCCTTACGACGGAACTTAAGGAAATGGGATTTAACGTTTTTTCTCATGAACTAGCCGACGACGGACTCAAAACCGTTAAGGAAAATACCATCGATGTATGCATACTCGATATAAAACTGCCGGATTATTCCGGGATCGAACTTTTACGCAAAATAAAAGCGCTGCAGCCCGACACATATGTAATAATGATAACCGCGTTCGCGGAAATTGAAACGGCTATCGAAGCATTAAAGTTAGGCGCTTACGACTACCTGATCAAGCCATTCAATCTCGAAAAATTAAAACACCTTATAAAAAAAGCGCTGGAAACTCACGAACTGAAAAAAGAGGTTTTCTTTCTGAAACAGAAGGAACAGAAAAAGTTTCAGCAGGAACAAATGCTCGGCAGTCATTCCTCGATAGTCAAGATTCTCGAGCTGATAAACAAACTCGCCAGCGTTCCGATTTCAACCGTCCTTATAACCGGCGAATCGGGAACCGGAAAAGGGCTTGTGGCAAGGGCGATTCATTATCGCGGGCTCCGCCAGAACAAACCTTTCGTCGAGATCAACTGCAGCGCCTTGTCCGAAACTCTTCTTGAATCAGAACTTTTCGGACATGAAAAAGGCGCGTTCACCAACGCCATAAATCAGAAAAAAGGTCTCTTCGAAGTAGCCGACGGCGGAACGCTGTTTCTGGACGAGATCGGCGAGATGAGCGTGGGGCTTCAGTCGAAACTTTTAAAAATAATCGAGGACAAGGTATTCAAGCATGTCGGCGGCATAAAGGATATCTCGGTCGACATGCAGATAATAGCCGCTACGAATAAAGACCTTAAAAAAGAAATACAGGCGTCGAAATTCCGCGAAGATCTTTTTTTCAGGCTTAACGTTATACCGATACACGTCCCTCCCCTGCGGGAACGAATAGACGACATATCCGTCCTGGCGAAGCATTTCATCGAGCATTACAATTCGGTTTTTAAAAAACAGGTCAAAGGGCTTTCGGAAGAAGCGCTTGAATTGATGAACGGCTATCTATGGCCTGGAAACGTAAGAGAACTTAAGAATGTCGTCGAGCGTTCAATACTTTTAGAAAGCAGCGATTACATCCTACCGGACCATCTTCACCTGGACATCGCCGGAAAATCATCAATAAAAAAACACCATGGCGAATCACTTTCGGACCAGGTCATGGCCGCTACGAACCTTTACTCGCTTGATTTTGAAGTGCCGCAGGAAGGGCTCGACATCGAGGAACTTATATCCGGCATCGAAAAAAAAATAATTCAAAAGACGCTCGCGATGACTTCAAACAACCAGTCTCAGACCGCCAAACTTTTAAACCTCAATCGCGACACTCTCAGGTATAAGATGAAAAAGCTTGATATACTTCAATCTTCAGGTTCCAACACGAACAATGATACACCGGTCGTTTAAAATAATTTTAAAAAAAATGAAAGATAGTATAATATAATTTGATTATATGCCGAAAATTTGTTATAATAAATAGAGAAAATGAATATTCAAAAAAAGGAAGGAAGTAAAACAATGGCAACTGTAAAAAAAGCTACTCCCGTAAAGAAAGCGGTTCCCGCCAAGAAAGCTGCTCCGGTTAAAAAGGCTGCGCCCGCTAAGAAAGCTACTCCCGTAAAAAAGGCTACGCCAGTTAAAAAAGCGGTTCCCGCCAAGAAAGTCGCGCCCGCTAAGAAAGCCGCTCCTGCCAAGAAAGTTACTCCCGTAAAGAAAGCAACGCCCGTAAAAAAAGCCGCGCCCGCTAAGAAAGC
>CAZJFS010000126.1:0-2427 GCA_964545075.1 uncultured bacterium | reverse complement strand
TCCCGCTAAAAAAGCTACTCCCGTAAAAAAGGCAGCTCCCGCTAAAAAAGCCGTTACAAAAAAAAAAAACTAATTAAATTATCCAGGAGGCCGGTTTCATCATCGAAACCGGCTTCAGCTCCTCTCGATCACGCCGAAGTAAAAAAGCTCATGGCGGCCAAAACCCCAGACGAATACATAAAATTATCCCTCAAGTCCAAACTCTCTTCAGGCGAAAAAAGTCTTGTCACCAAAGACTGGCTCGAAAAAAATTCCAAATTTACAGTTAAAGATATCGAATTTTCCAGAAACCGCAATCCGCACTGGAAAGAGTTAAAGTCACGCGGCAGCGTTGAACGCAATGAAGAACGCCTCAAAAAACATAACTACAAAAGAAGAGGCGGCTCGGATAAGAGAAAATGGTCGGACGCGGACCTGAAAAAATTCATTGAAAAAAACGATCAACACGCCGATTGGGAAATGGCCTCTCTTTTTAAAACTACCATCCCGGCGGTAAATTACATAAGAAGAAAACTCGGATTCGCGAAAAAAATACTTGCCGCGCGCGCCACTCCAAAAACAGCCCAGAATCTCATAAAATACCTGCACATGGCGGAACGTCAACTCCATGACGAAGCCGCTAAAGCTTCTATATTCGGAAAGAAAAAAAGATAAATAAATGATGGCGATAAGGGAGAGTATGAAATGATAAAAACCGATATCGGCGAGATTGCCGGATACATCTGGCACTACCTCGACAAAGCCGGCGAAACGGCTGTCAGCGTTGTACGTGAAGAGATAAAGAAAAAGCATGCGATAGACGATCTGCATTTCACTCTTGCCCTCGGATGGCTTATGCGCGAAAATAATATCAGCATAACGACAGCCAAGGACAATTTTGAAAATTCAAAGATCAAGCTGAAATAATTCAGGGAGGAAATTTTGAAGATCCTAATTACCAACGACGATGGAATTCACGCTCAGGGGCTTCATTGTCTCGCTGAAACTCTCGCAGCATGTCATGAAGTTTATGTAGTCGCGCCCGACACGGAAAAATCCGCGTCAAGCGCGTCTATAACGCTTCGTTATCCGCTAAAGGTAAAAGAATTTACGCCAGCGTCTCAAACGGCCGTAAAAAAATTCTTTCAAGTCAACGGAATGCCGGCCGACTGCGCCAAGATCGCGCTTGGCGTAATACTCGCCGAAAACAAGCCCGACATGTTGATTTCGGGTATCAATCACGGTGAAAACATGGGCGTGGATATACGCTACTCCGGCACGGTCGCGGCGGCGTTCGAAGGTCTTTTTTTCGCTATTCCTTCACTCGCGGTTTCAACCGCGACCTTCTCTTCAAATCCAAAATATTCGACTGCGGCGAAATTTATTTTCGATAACATTGAAAAGTTACGCGCAAGATGCCACGAATTCGGCACCAACTGCGTTTTAAACATCAATGTTCCATCAGTCGAATCTTCCGCGATCAAAGGAAGTAAGATAACGCGAGTTAATAATTTCAGATACCGCGACGACTACAAGGCCATATCGGATCCGTCGAGTTTCGTGCATTACTGGCTTTCAGGCCACAAGGAAAAAATCGAGAGCGATGAAAATACGGACCTTATAGCCGTTCAAAACGGCTACGTCTCAATCACGCCGCTTAAGATCGACATGACGGATTTAAAAGCGCTCGAAACGTTTAAAAGCCTTTAAAAAATCATGAAAGTTTTCGTAAACAAAAACATTTAGACAATCAAGGGGGTCATCATAAAATGAATATAGTTGAAAAATTAAAGGAAGCCGGAATAGTGCTTCCCAAACCGGCCGTGCCTCTTGCGGCATACGTTCCGGTCGTGATCTCTGAAGGGTTCGCTTACGTCTCGGGCCAGCTTCCCGTCCGCGACGGAAAACTGGTCTGCGCCGGAACGCTCGGCGATAACGTATCGCTCGAGGACGCTCAAAAAGCCGCTGAAATATGCGCCATTAATATATTCGCGGCGCTTTCGCAGGCCCTTGGCGGGGATCTTTCGCGCGTCGAAAGGCTCGTAAAAATCTCCGGGTTCTGCGCGGCGACGAAAGATTTTAAAGACCATCCCAAAGTCGTGAACGGAGCTTCGGAATTCTTCAAAAAAATAATGGGCGATTTCGGCTCTCACGCCCGTGCCGCCGTAGGAGTTTCATCACTTCCGCTGGGCGCCGCCGTCGAAGTCGAGGCTATTTTTAAAGTCAAATAGGAGATAATTATAACTGACATGATTGAAAAACAGAAAATGGACCTTCAAAAACTTATAGGCCTGATAAACGATACGTCCGCAAAAATGAAAATCGAAGGGCTCCGGGCTATAGATTCGATATCGGACTGGAATCAATATTCGCTCACCGAGATCAAACAGCTTTTCGAAGTCGTCGATCAAAACATTAATTATCCAAGATCGGACGTAAAACTTCACG
>CAZJFS010000125.1:0-13231 GCA_964545075.1 uncultured bacterium | reverse complement strand
CTAGTGAAATCAATGTGTCGCCTTGAAAAGGAGCTTTGTTTATGACGACTAATTCAAAAGCGTTTCCACTATCTATATTATGGGCCGAACTAATAAAAAGATCGACCGCCGGTATAGACACGTCCTCATATTTCGGAGCAGTTATAAGATCGTAAAAATTGCGCCCCACGGCTTCCAAGGAAGAGTATCCGAAGATATTTTCGGCGGCCGGATTCCAGATCACTATAAGATCGGATTCATCGCAAACTATTATCGCGTCGGATGCGATCGTACAAATTCCCCTGAACTTGACCTCGCTTTCAATCAACGCTTCTTCGGCGCGTTTTCTTTCGAGGGCATTGCCAAAAATATCTACGGTAGCATATAATATAGATAATTCAATGTCGTTCCATACCTTATAATTTTCGACATCTTCAAACGTTATCGCGCCCCAATATTCGCTTGAAATATTTATAGGGATTATTAATATTGATTTTATGTTGCGAGACTTTAAATATTCGCTTTCTTCACCGCTGAATTCTTCCGTCAGGCCTCTTACAGGCACTCCGTTCAATAAAAGTTCGTGCCACCGGTCAAAAATTTTGATTTTAGAAAAACGTTCCGCTTCAATATCATTATCGGAATTTTTGGAATCGCTCCATGAATAAATGGATTGATATCTATTTTCAATTTTTTGAGAGTCTTTTTTATTTTTAAATATATTTACGTTAGCGGACCCGAAATTAGACCCCAGAAGTTCTAAAATTTTAAGAACCGCGTTATTAATGCCGGGTTCCGTCAAAAGTAAATTCGAACATTTAGATACTATTTCGAGAACTTTTTCTTTATTCAATATCTCGGTTTCTATCTGTTTGCGCCGCGTAATATCGCGGGCGATGCCAAGAACAACAGTCCTGCCAGCAAGTTTAACCGGATATGTCATGATCTCCGCGACGACTTTTTCCCCATCGCTTCTGTTTATTATGAATTCATCAGGCCCTGTAGGAAAACCAAGCGCATTTTTACCTAGAAGCCATAACGCTTTTGGAATTTGATCGATCGATATAAGATCTATATCAAGATAATTTTTGCCGATCATTTCCTCTTTTTTATGTCCGATCATGTTTTCAGCCGCGCGATTTCCATCGATAAAAACTCCCGTATGATCGCTTAAATAGCATGCGTCAGGCGCGTATTCAAATATTATTTTCAAGCGGTCCGCGACCTCACTCGATTCTTTTTCGCGATCTTGCTGAAAACTTCCGTCAGATTTTATTTGCGGCAGCGATGAGCCGATCAGAACGCCATATATGATAAGCATTATATAGAAAAACGCATCGACAGGCGCTTTCACCCTGAAAATGGCATTTATAGGAATGTTGATAAGATCTATTATCGCGCCGCCGTTTATTAGCGCAATAATAAAAAAAAACGATAATAAGATTATTTTTACTATCATTTTTTTTAAAGATTTATGAACAGGCTTGACGCCTTTTTCGCTACTTTTATAATCCGTCATTGGGCAAATTTCAAAACCTTTAATTTTATAAGTTTATTAAATATTATTTTCCAGTTGAAAGGTTTGATAATGTATTCGTTACAACCGCCATTCATACTGGATAACACGCTTTCTTTATCGGATTTTGAAGTTACCATTATTATTTTAACGCTTTTTTCCATGATTACATTTCTACATTTTTCAATTTCACGAACTTTTTCAAGCACTCCCAGACCGCCCAGATCGGGCATTGAAAGATCAAGCGCAATAACGTCGAAAGGCCTGTTCGAATCAAGCGCGTCAATAAATAAGTTAACGGCTTCATCTCCGCTTTTCGCCGATTCGCAAAAACCAAAATTTTGCATAATTATTTCCATTTTTTTTCGGCTGATAAATTCGTCATCCACCACAAGTATCTTCATAAACATCACCGGCTTTCCATCTGTCGCCTATTAAGTTTAGTTAAGCGGTAACAGCTCATGCTTAAAAATAAAAATAAAAATAAAAATTATAAAACCCCTAATTAAATTATAACATATTAAAATGCAAATTCCGGAAAAATATTAAAATTTTAACCCGCGCGCCGGTTCTTCACTCAATAAATAATCAAAATAGCCGTTACGGCTCAATAAGATTTATTATAAAATTCGCGCTTTAAAAGGCAGGCCAGGCCCAAAAACGAAAAAACAGCCATAACTGCCGCCATAGGAACCGCAGTACCATCGTGAAAAAAACTTACCAAACACGATGCCATAGCGCCAGTGAACATCTGTATAAACCCTATCATCGCTGAAGCGCTGCCCGCGGACTTTTTAAAAGGCCGAAGCGCCAGCGCCGTCGTATTCGGGTTTAATATCCCGTTCATCATAAGAAAAAGAAAAATCAATATAAACACGGGCGCTTTGCCAATCGATATATTCATCGCAGCCGCTATCAAAAGAAGACATGTAATAAACTGAAATATTGCGCCGGCGAAGCTTATTTCAGAACTTTTAAATTTTTTCAACAAAAAATGGTTGAGCTGACTCCCGCTTATCAACCCAAAAGAATTCACCGCATAGACCCATCCGAATTGCTTTTCACTGAGCCCGAATAATTTCATGAAAACGAACGGAGAGCCGCTTATATATGCAAGCATGCCTGCGGAAAGAGCGCTGCCGGCAAGAGCGTATATTAAAAAGTCAGCTTCTTTGAGCACTTCAAAATAATTTACGAAAACCTTCGCGGGATGGAGTGAGACTGACGGATCGGGCGTTTTCGTCTCATCCAGAAAACAAACCACGCAAATAAACATGAAAGCGCCGAATAAGGCGAGCACCCAGAAAATAACGCGCCATCCGAAAGCGCTCGTCACGATGCCGCCTACTGTGGGAGCAATAATTGGCGCCACGCCCATCACAAGCATCAGGGAAGAAAAAATTTTCGCCGTCATCGCGACTGGAAAAACGTCGCGCACCACTGCCCGGCTTGCGACCATACCGACGCACCCGCCGAGCGCTTGCGTCGCCCGTAATATGATCAACCCATTTATACCTGAAACAAGAGCACAGCCAATAGACGAAATCATATAAATAGCAAGTCCAGTCAGAAGCGGAATTTTTCTTCCGAACCGGTCGGTTACAGGGCCGTAAATCAACTGCCCGAAACATATTCCAAAAAAATAAGCCGTAAGCGAATACCCGACCATGGCCATACTTGTGTTCAGGCCGCCCGCAATTTCGGCAAATCCAGGAAGATACATGTCGATCGAAAATGGCCCTATGGCGGCAAGACCGCCAAGAACAAAAATTAATATCCTTATCTTGCCCCTGCTTTTTTTCATTTAAATCTTTCGTCCGATTTAGTCTCATTTAATTTTTTAGGTTTATTTTGATACCAGCCCGTTTTAATCTCGCCGCCCATGACATCGAATTCGGGAATATATGGTTTAATGTCCAAAAGTGGCGTTTCATCAAGTATATCGACATTTTCTATCATAAGTTCGCATCCGTTCACGCCGGCAAGTTTGACTATTGAAATACCAATCAAAGAAGGCCTTTTAGGCGAACGCGTGGCGAATATGCCGTGCGTTTTATCATCCAGGAACGGCTTGACCTCGAGTAAATATCCGGCACATTTATGGAACTTATAAATAAGATAAAGATACGAAAACCCTTCTATATCTTTAAGGCCGGCCTCGAATTTTTCATTGACGACGATCCTTCCGCAAATGCCTTTCGCCGCCGCAGCCTGAATCGGCATATTTTCAATGGTTTTAAAAGGGGTATAAATAGTTCCTATAGGTTCAAAAGTTATCATAGGCCAGCCTCGTTATTATAAATATAGCTTCAATTTTTTATTCCGCACCCGCACGCATGTTATCAGACTTTATTAAAAATTTACAGACCGAAGACAATATGCAAAAACTTTTATCGCTGTTTTTGCGACAAACATAAACTATATAATAAATGGGAGATTTGACGAACCGATGCCCGGCGGAAAGTTTTAATCAAACTGTCAGGCGATCTGACGCTCGGCAAGTTTTTTGAACAGGCCGTTCCGCTTGATAAGTTCTTCATAATTACCGTTCTCAATAACGCGGCCGTTTTCAACTACAAAAATACGATCGGCTTTTATTATCGTACTGAGCCTGTGCGCTATCACTACCCTTGTAGCATGAAGATTTTCAAGACTTTCAGAAACTATCGACTGAGTTTTATTGTCAAGGGCGCTGGTGGCCTCGTCGAAAATTATTATGCGAGGCTTTTTCACAAGAGCGCGCGCAATCAGAAGCCTTTGTTTCTGTCCGCCCGAAATTGTCGAGGCGCCTTCGGAAATCATAGTGTGCATACCCATCGGCATATTTTCAATATCTTCGGCGACACCAGCGCTTCTGGCGGCATTCCATGCGTCTTCAATCGTAAGCGTCGAAGTGCCTATGATATTAGACATTATATTTCCCGACATAAGCTGTCCATTCTGAAGAACCACGCCAATCTGGCGCCTGACGGCCCTGACATCGACGCCGGAAAGATCATGCCCGTCATATAATATGGCGCCGGAAAGAGGCTTGTCGAATCCGAGCAGCAGCCTTATAAGGGTCGATTTCCCGCTTCCGGAAGGCCCGACGATAGCCACGAATTCACCGGGCTTGACGCTGATGGAAACATCGTTGAGCGCGGGAGTAAGACTGCCTTCGTATTTAAAAGTTACCCCGCTGATCTCGACCCCGCCGTTCAATTCGCCCGGATCTTCCTTTGCTTCATCAAATTCAGGAACGGTTTCAAGGATCGGTTTCGCTCTTTCATAAAGCGTATAAACATTAAGAAAAGACATCATCGAAGAAGATATCGAGATCATACCCGAGAAAAAAGTTGAAAAAGCCGAATTGAAAGCCACGAAGGAACCAGCCGTCATTGACTTGTCATCGGCATAGGTAATGATGCACCAGAAGAATATCCCCGTACACATTAACATATATACCGAATTAAAAACTTCCATCACATTGGTTAGCATATATACCGGGATTTCTTTTTTTTCCTTGAAGAGTTTTGCCCATAAACCAAACGCTCTGCTTTCGGCTCCGGCGACACGAAACTTGGCGACTCCGTTTATCAATCCAAAAACAAGGCCGGATAGTTTTCCTTCAAGATCCATGGTGAGTTTTGAATACTTGTATTGAAGCACCATGATCGCAAGATATATGAGCATCGCGACGGCCGTAAGAGCAACGGATATAATTGCGAGCTTCATATTGTAATAAAAAAGAAGGAAAAAATTAAAAACCGAAAAAGTGCCGGTCAGAAAAGTGCTGAAAACGGTGCCGGAAATAGTCTGCCTGATTGTATTTATACTCATGGCCCTCATCGCGAGATCGCCGGTCGAAAATTTTCTGAAAAATGGTACCGGTAATGCGAGAAGTCTGTCCCATACCGCCGCCTGAAGCGACGCATCGACCTTATTCTCAAACCGCATGGTAGCGATAGAACGGAAGAATTGAAAAAGCAGGACGCAAATAGAAGACGATATAAGAATAGCCGTCATCTGAATCATTTGCGATCGTTCAATTTCAGGTATGATCGAATCAAAAGCTATGCCCGTCGCCATGGGCGTGAGCATATTTATTCCGCTGAGAACGAGTCCCGCGGCGACCATCATCACTACGTCAGATAATATTCCGGCGTTCAAAGCGTAAACGCTTATGTCCTGCAAGAAAAGCGGTCGCCTTGGAAGCGGCCTGTAAAACATGTAACCTATTCCGGAAAGCGTAACGGCTTCCTTACGGCCGACCTTCAGAACCTTTCCACTGCCGGGAATATGCATTTTATAACGTGACGAAGATTCCGGAATAAGCGCTACAGGCTGACCGTTTTCAAGAAACGCGAGGATCGGCCCCGAGTCTTTCGTCCACCACTCATCGCGAAGAAGAATTTTTCTGTGGCGGACCATTGAAACACGAGCCGTTTCCGAAACAGGATCAGCTATTTTTTCGCCCTTTTTGATGGACGCCGGTATGACCATTTCTATTTTGGCCGCCTTGCCGACCAGCATGCAAGCAGCCGCGAATTCTTCGTTATCGCCAGCCCCGGCGACCACCGAACTCCCGAATTTATCGTCGACGATCGACGCAAAACCGCTGAGTGAATGTTCCATTATTTCACTATCGCGGACATTCTTGCGATCAAGCCTGATTTTTTCATCTATATCCACATTTTCGGTCTTTTCGATCAAAAGCCACAATACTATGGCATGAAAAGACTTTATACTGTTGGAAACATCCGGAAGCACGAGAAACTTTTCCGTACCGCACGAAAAAACCGAAGGATATACTTCACTGGCGGGATTCTCCGCGTGTATCTTGAACCAGAAGCGGTTGGTGACCGGAAAATATCCTACATGCCCCTTAAAAAATGCCATATAGCTCGCGAGAGTCTCGGACTCGCCCTCAAGCAGCTTCACCCACAAAACCTCGCCGGATTTCGCGCCATATGAAAAACCATCGAGTAACGTTACGGCATCGCCTTTTTCAAGGAATTTAAGATTTTTAGGAGGAAGTTTATAACCGACAAGAGCGAAAGTGAGATTTTCAGCCCACCTGTTCAGGCGCTTTGCGTTAGACGCAATTGCATCCGGATCTCCCGCGTGATCGCCTAGAAAATCTATATTTTTTTCTTCAACCGTCGCCAGGGGCGCCGCGCTTACTATTATCCTGTACGGATTTTCGGAAGAAAAATCAAAGCCGGCAAGCATATCGCCGGCTTCGGCGGTAAACAGCCACGATCTTCTTCCGAAGGAACCGTCGGCAGTCGTGCGAACGAAGAAAACGTTCACCGCGCCGTCTTTGACGAGCCAAGCCCTTTTGCTGCCTTCCAGCAGGAATATGTCTTTGGCTTTAAGTTTTGTTTCCATAACCCTTTCCATGACAATCCGTCAATGCATTTTTATTAACTCGGAATAAGCGCTATCCGGATCCGCCGCCAGCTCATCGTGCGTTCCACGGCAGACAATATTACCATATTGCATAACTATTATCTCGTCGCAATCGCGAACCGTACTGAGCCTGTGCGCGACTATTATGCATGTGCAGCCGCGGCGCCTTATGCTCTCGTCGATCAGATTTTCCGTCTGCGGATCAAGGGCGCTGGTAGCCTCGTCAAGTATCATTATCGTCGGATTTATCGCGAGCGCTCTCGCTATCTCAAGCCTCTGCCGCTGTCCGCCGCTAAAATTCTTTCCGCCTTCCTCGATCTTCGCGTCATACGCCGAAGGCCTGCGCGCTATGTCTTCATGAATTGCGGAGTCCATTGTCGCCTTAAAAATCGATGTGTCGGGGATCGATGAATCCCACAAAATGATATTTTCCTTAATGGTGCCTTCAAACATCGAGATTTCCTGATCTACAATGGAAACTGAATTCGTTATAATTTGATTCGATATTTCCGACCGCGGACGTCCGTCAAAAAGTATCTCGCCCGACCACGGCGCATAAAGACCCGAAACAAGCTTGGCTATGGTTGATTTTCCTGAACCGGAACTTCCGACCAGAGCGACGCGCATGCCAGGTTTAAGCTTGAGGTTGAAATTTTCGATAAGCGGCGGCTCAAGCTTGCTATAACCAAAAGTAACGTTTTTTAATTCAACGAAACCGGCTAATTTTGAAATGTTTTCTTCAACGACCGGTTTTACTTCAAACCTTTTATCTTCATGATAATTCATTACGTCATCTATCCTGTTCATACTTCCTTCAAGTTCCTGAAGGGATGAACCGAGCTGAACAAGCCTGTTTACGGGTTCGATAAAACTCGACATGAGGCTTTGAAAAGCTACGAGCATACCGAGGGTCATCTTTCCGTTCATGACCAGAAGACCGCCGACGCCAAGAATGAGCGCGCTGTTTAAAGCGCTGAGAAAAGTCGGTATGCAGGCGATGAATTGGTTGGTAACATCCATTTCCTGGGACGCGCAGACCACGTTCGCATGAAGGCCGCCTATTTTCTCGAAAAAATCAGATTCGGCGCCCGACGCCTTTAACGTTTCAATTATTGAAAGGCCGCTTACCGCATCGCCCATGAACTTGCCTCTGATCTGAAGCAGCTTCTGATTCTGGTCAACTTTACGGCGGGAAACCGCCTGCAATATAAGTATGTTTACAAGCGCTATCGCAATTCCTATCGCTGTAAGCAATATATCGTACTGGCACATTAAAAACGCATAAAAAACTATAAGAATACAGTTGAGAGCGTTGGTGGCGAGTTCACCCGAAAAAAGCTGCGCGACCTGATCGTTGGATTGTAACCGCGCGCTGAGATCTCCGGCAAAGCGCTGGGCGAAAAATTCTATCGGCAGGTGCAGCAGATGGTTAAAGAACTTCGCCGAGCTGGTTACCGCAAGCTTGATCTCGAGCATTGCCAGATGATGCTGTTGAAGGGCCGTAAGAGCCGCCCGCAATATTCCGGTAAAGGCCATGCCGATGAGCAAAGGCCTGAGCCAGTCGGTCGTTTTTCCAATCAAAATGTTATCAATGAACACCTTGGAAAAAGTCGGAATTACAAGACCGGGAATTACGAGGAAAAGACCCGCGAGAATTGAGTATGAGAGAGCTATTCTGGTACCCGGGAGCCTTTTAAGCATAGCTTTGAACATGCTCTTTTTATGACCGCCGGTTTTGAACTCCGGCCCCTTTTCAAATGTAAGTACGACGCCCGTATAGGATTCGTTGAATTCCTCGTACGATACTACGCGAGGGCCTTCCGCCGGATCGTTGAGATAAACCTTGTTTCCGGAAAATCCTTCAAGTACCAGAAAGTGGTTGAAATTCCAGTGTATTATCGCGGGATATCTCACGAATTTAAGCTCGCCGGGCTCATATTTAAAGCCTTTCGCCACGAGATTATAACCACGCGCCGCCTTCAAAACGTTGAGCGCCTTGCTTCCGTCACGCGAAATGCCGCATTTTTCACGCAGTTCTTCAAGAGTTATGAAGAGACCGTAGTAGCTAAGTATTATTCCGAGAGAAGCGGCGCCGCATTCGACGGCTTCCATCTGAATAAGCGTAGGGGTCTTAACTCTTTTGTATGCTTTTTTGGGTGCTTCCTGCTGCATCGATAACCTTTAATTAATTTTTTTGTAACCCGCGGTTTAATAATATATGCCCGTCCATTTCCTTAATATCGGAATGACGAGGTTTATCGGTCTTTCGGTTTTATATGTAACGAGGGTTTCACAATAAGTTCCGCTCTGGATCTTTAACGGCGGCCCCTTTTCGGTTGACCATTTATAACCGCTCACGGTCGTTTTATCGGTTATGAGGTCGGCTTTTACCTCGATCACGGCACCCATCTTCGTAATGGATGAAACGACCTGATCATTGGCCAGAAGTTCCATCATTCTTGCCGAAGTCACTGGATATTCAGATACTTCGGTAACTTTACCCATGATGAAACCGTATTCTTCCTTTTTTACAATTGTCGGTGAAATTCGTATATCCATGCCAGTTTTTACAAGCTTGCCCTCGCCGATCGGAACGTAAATGATGGCTTCGATGTCCTTGATGTTTTTCCCGGTAAGTTCCAGCGTAACTATGGATTCGCCGGGATTGACCATTTTACCAATCGATGTGGCTATCTGAACCACCTTTCCGGCATAGGGGCTGACTATTTTCGACGAATCTTCGTATTTTTTCAAAAGTGAATTCATGTTATCGTTAAGATCCTTGATCTGACTGTCAACATTAAATAATTCGTCGTTCTGGCTCTTCTGCGCGTCGACTCTTTTTACGTCCAACCCCTTAAGCTGATTGCCGGCGGACGCGATAGATTCCTCTATGCTATTTATCTGCTGCTTGGTATTCAGCGCGGCGTCCTTGGTTAAAAGGCCCTTTTCAACAAGCGTTTTCTGGTTTGCAAGTTTCTCGTTCAAAAGCTTGAGATTTTCCTCGCTGCTTTTAATGGTTTCTTTAAGCTTCTTCGCTTCATTGTCAATATATTCAATATTTTTTATATTACTTTGCGAAGTATAGGACAGCGTTTTTTCCTTCTGTAAATCGAGGGCTTTTATTTTTTCACGCAGGTCGACTATCTGGTTGAGCGTATCGCTCTGGTCTATCCTGGCTACGACGTCGCCTTCTCTTATAATATCGCCTTCGCGAACGCGTATATCGACGAGCTTGCCGCTGAAATTATGGCCGATATTAAAGAGACCGCCTGTTTTAATTAGCATTCCGGTCCCGTTGACCTTATAGGATATAGTACCGAATACACCCCATATAAGACCCGTTGCAAGCGCTATGGCGATAGCCAGAAGCGCAAGCCAGCCGCGCGGACCGGTTATTACTATGAGCCGGTCAAGCTGATCGGGCGTCGATAATTTTTCGAGCGCCGCTTTTCTAAAAAGGCTGCCAGACATTTCTTCACTTCCAGTTTCGCTATTTAGCGAGTGATTTATTTATCAATTCGATCTCATTGGTCGGATCGAGATATAAGAATTTACTTTTTCTGACTATTTTCAAGAATATTTTTTTATCGGTTACTTCTCCGCGTTCATCGAAGCTGTAAGAATTAGCGATTCCTTCTTCGTTTTTCAGCGAATGCATAGCTCTGGAAATATCAAGTGGAATAGCAGTTTTAGAGCGTTTTAGAGCTTCGGCGAGGACCTTTAAAGTATCGTAAGCGAGTACGGCAAAACTGTCAGGCGCGATACCGAATCTGTTTTTATAATCGGAAACAAACTTAGCGGCTTTTCCAGAAACCATGGTGGGATTGAAAAAAGATGATACTATCGTTCCTTCGGCGAGGCCGCCCGCAATTTTTATAAGATCCGGAGAGTTCATGGCGTCGCCGCAGAATATGGGACAGGAAATTTTTTCATTACGCAGAGACTTAATCAATTCGGGTCCGCCTGACGAATCTCCGAATAATATTACGCAATCGAACTTGAGAAGTTTCCAGCAGTCGGTTATCTGCTTAAATTCGGCGATACCGCCGGATATGTATGGTCTTCGATCGACCACGGATATCGATAAACCCTTTACTTCATCTTCGAAGGCATTCGCCGAACTCAGACCATAGTCATTATTTACATAACATAACACCGTTTTTTTATAGCCGAGTACGCTTATTACTCCGGCGATCTTTTTAGCGATCGCGACTCCATCCGGCACCATTCTAAAAAGAAACGGACTTTTGGACGAATTATAGTCGGGATCGGTAGTAGCGGTGGTAACCATCAAAACTCCGGCCGAATCATATATATGTGAAACGGTAAGCGTGACGTAGGAATCACAGAAACCTATCGCCGCGCATATTTCCGGATCCGAGGACAGTTCATCCGCGATTATCATCGCTCTGGTTACATTGGACTCGTCATCTTTCAATCTAAGGCTTATCTTTTTGCCGAGGACGCCTCCTGAAAGATTGATTTCATCCGAAGCCATTAAGATCCCGTTTATAAAGGATTTATAACTCAAGCTCAACGGCCATACGACGCCGATATTTATCGTCGGAGACGATTTTATTTTTTCCTGGCGCAATACAGTTTTATCGCCTTCATAATAACATCCGGCCGATGCCCATAACAAGATAAATAATAAATAAATAACCGCTTTATTTTTCAAATTTCTTCACTTCCGGCAATGCTATTATGTCTTCAATTTTAATTTCACATTCGGATGTACCCATAGTTCCAAGGCATCCGGATTCAAATCTCAAGTCCGTAACGGCGACGGCGTATTCCAGGATCGCCGATTCAAGCCCAAGTTCGGCCTGACCGAGGCGATCTTCAATATTGACCACATCCATAAGCGTCGAAACGCCCATTCTGTTCTTTTCCTTTTCGTTTTGAAGGGCTTTATTATAAAGCCTGCCGGACTCGATCATCCTCCTGTAACGGCTGATTATCGAGACGACCGCGTTCACGCGAGTTTCAATATTAATAGTGATCTTTCTCGCGATCTCTTCAGCATTTATCTTTGACTGTTTGAACTGTTCTTCCTGCTTTATAACATCGGCTCTGGCCGACTTGTTATCGAGCGAAAACGAATAGTTCACGGTAGCGCTGACGTTAGTGCCTGGTACGTTGTCGTTTAACGACGAAATAATCGCCGCCGCGCCCTTGTCATCTTTTCTGCCGTTATATCCGGTCGCTACCTGCAGGTCAACCTGCGGCTTCAACGCGTCCTTCGCGGCCGGAAGCGTATATTTAAAAGATTCCAGACGTTTGTTCGCGGCCTTGTAATCGTATCTGTTGGCGATAGCGAAATTCAGGAGTTTTTTCGCAAGTACGGTGGTTTCAACGGTGCCGCCGGCGATAAGTTCCGCCGGGAAAAAATCCGCCGGAGGGCCTATCATAACGCTTGAATCGCCTGCGACGCCTATGGCGATCTTCAGATCGTTTTTTGATTGAAGAAGATCCTGCGCGGCTTTCTCGCAATCAGCCTGTTTCTGATTTAAACTTGCTATGAGCTGATCGAGTTCCGCAGGCGGAACCTCGGAGCATTCCACGAGCGTTTTGGTATCGTTATATAATTTTTCAGCGCGCGCTTTCGATTCCTCGGTTATTTTGAGAGCCTTGTAGGAATACGCATAATTCCAATAAGATAATATCGCATTGCGCACCGTTTGAGATATCGCATAAAGGCTGTCGTATGAAGCGCCTTCAGATTCGATCCTCGATGATTTTTCGTACGCGGTATTGACTTCGGCGTCGCCGCCGCGTCTCAACGGTTTAATGACGGCGAACTGGACCTTTCCGCTGGTGAGAGGAACGCGGTTTTGAGGATCGTTAGATTCGCTCGTAGAAACGGTAACGGACGGTGAAATAGCGATTCCGCTTCTGAAACGGCGTTCATAACCTACGTTATACGACAGAGTCCCCTGTTTGAGCTTAGTAACGCCCGGCCAGCCTGACTGGCTGTAATATTTTTTCATTGCATCCGATATCGGCGTATATTCGGATGAGCGGGCGACTGAAGCCGAAAGCTTCGGATCGAACTGCGCCTTCGCGGAAAGTTCGCCGGCCTCGGCGATCGTCTGCTGGCTTTTATAAATTTTAACGGTCGAATTCTTCTCAATAGACATCCTGACAGCGTCCATGAGCCCGATCTCGCATGTAGCTCCGTTTAATCCTGAATCAGCGGCAGATGAACATAGCGGGACTAACAACCAGAGCAAGAAAACTATAAAGCATAATTTTTTCAATCCAAAATTGGTTTTCATATCAACATTCCTAACTTAAATAATAGCGGTTATGTTACAATAACGCGCGCGTATTGTCAAATCT
>CAZJFS010000124.1:0-13405 GCA_964545075.1 uncultured bacterium | reverse complement strand
GGCTAAAAAAACTCCGGGTCCCGAATATCTTGAACCTAAAGCGATTTCGGGCGACCATGGCCTGATGCTCGAGGAACGCGGAGCATATGGCGTGATAGCGTCCATCACTCCTTCGACGAATCCAGTCGCCACTGTTATAAACAATTCCATTACCATGCTTTCAGCTGGAAATACGGTTGTTTTTGGTTTTCATCCGAACGCGAAAAACTGCTGTATCAAAATGGTTTCCATATTAAATGACGCTATAATTTCCGTCGGCGGTCCCGGAAACCTTATAAATACCATTGAAAATCCTTCAATGGAAGCGTCCACTGAATTGATGCGCCATGAGGACGTCAAACTCGTTTGCGTAACTGGCGGTCCCGGCGTCGTAAAGGTTGCGTTTTCGTGCGGGAAAAAGGTCATCGCGGCCGGCCCCGGAAATCCGCCTGTCGTCATCGATGAAACGGCCGATCTTGACAAAGCGGCAAAAGACGTTGTCAACGGCGCTTCTTTTGACAATAACATAATGTGCATTGCTGAAAAGGAATGTATAATTTTAAACCCCGTTTTTGATAAAGTACGAGAAAAAATGAAACAGCATGGCGCTTTTGAACTCAAGGGCGAAGAGATTACGAAAGTAATGAAGGTGGTTTTCGATTCCAATGGCCAGCTCATCCGTAAATGGTGCGGAAAAGACGCCAAGGTTATTTTAAAGGAAATCGGAATTCACGTTTCCGACGAAATAAAGCTTATAATAGCCGAGGTCGATCGCAACCATCCTTTCGTCGAGGAAGAGATGCTTATGCCCATCCTGCCGCTGGTACGCGCTTCCAACATAGACGAAGCCATCGATATCGCTATCGTTGCGGAGCACGGATATTTCCATACCGCCATGATGCATTCTCACAGCATCGAAAACCTTCATAAAATGGCTTCGCGCATCAATACGACCATATTCGTTAAAAACGGCCCGTCATTTTCGGGGCTCGGCTTTAACGGCGAAGGCCATACGACGCTTACCATCGCCGGCCCGACCGGCGAGGGCTGCACCACTCCGAAGAGCTTTACGCGCGAGCGCCGGTGCGTATTGATAGACTATTTCCGGATAGTGTGACAACAGGCTGAAATCGATTCGAAGAATAAAAATAAAAAAGAGGCTGTCCCAAAAGATAACTTTTGAAACAGCCTCTTTTTCTTTTAAATCAAAATTCAATAAATTCCGCCTTACTTATAATTGAGATCGGTGAAATTCTTATATTCAATGAATTTTCTGGTTGCTATCGTGAAAAACCTTGAAATATCGCCGTAAGCGATCGGGACGAAACTTTCTTTATAGGCGATGACCGTCCAGAAATATTCTGAATCTTCGGCAAGTTGCGTCGCCGGAGTTATAAGCGTTTCACCTGTTTGAGAAGAAATTCCGTATGTTTTAGAGGTCAGAGGCGTGTCGATCACCCAGTACGATTGCGTTCTCGACGTTACGCGCAATCGGTAAAAAGCGGCGCCCGAACACGCGTCCCATTTGAAATCCGGATTAAGGCTTACGGCGTTAGTGCCGTTTTCTATGGCGCTCATTTTCATCGGCGCTAAAAGCGGTATATCTATTACGGTGTCCCGGCCCTCTAAAACTTCCGGGTAGTAAGTATTGTCCAGATCCCATTTATCCACGAGCTTTCCGCCGAGATAATCTTCGCCTATCGTATAAGTGCCGTCGTTTTTGGTGTCTATATAGGCGGCTATATAATAGCGGCCGGGGTCGAGGTTGTCGAATGAAAACCCGCCCCCCGTTTTAACTTGCTTCAGGACTTTTTTGTCCGATAATAGGCTGTCGCCGGCTAAAAAAACCATTGCGTTTGAGATGGAAGAACCGTCGAACGTCCTGACTGTACCGGAGATCGAGCCTGGCACTATGGAAACATATGTCTGCATATGCCCGTGCGGGCAGCCGGAATTCATGGTCGCGAAAAGCGCCAGAACAATGAAAATGCTAAAACGCGGCATATTAAACCATGAATTTTTTTTATTTCTCATGGTTTAATATATCGGATTAATTTAAGAAAAATGAAATATCTCTATTTTCCAGTAAAGACGGGACTGAGTTCGACCTGGCCCGCTATTTTGGATTGGTCTTGAAGTATGGACGCGAAATACCATATGGTCTGATCGGCAGGGAATACGGTAGCGTCTTTTACGGCTATAAGAGCGATATGGTAATTATGGGTCACTCCGATCGGAGGCTTGGGGCCATCATAGCCGTTGACGTTTTTATAATTGAGGCCCTGATTGACCGTTCCTGAAGGCAGTACGCTAATCGTTGACGTTTTATCGGCTCCCAGCGCTATACCGGTGGAGGTCACCGGTATATTATAAACCAGCCAGTGTATGGTGTCGTCCATAATAACATCCGGCGTCAGCATATCGTCGCGACAAACGAGGATAAGGCTTTTTGCGTTCGCCGGAACGTTCGACCAACTGAAAGCCGGCGATTTGTTAAGGGCTCCCGCTCCCTGAGATGAGTCGGCGAATGTGAGCGCCATCTGCTGTCCGTCGGTTATATCGGACGAAGTTAAGGTCAGCGGGCCTGCCTTAATTACGTTTAAAGTGTATGTTCTGGGGTCTTTTCCGGTTTCCGTGACGACGATGCTTATGTTGTTTGAGCCGACATTTACGGAGATGGTTCCGGATTCATTTCCGCTTTGTATTGACGTCCCGTTGACGGTAATCGTTCCAGCGGAAGCTGCCGGCGTTACTTTAACCGATGTTATGATGTTTAATACGTTCGCGGTGTAAGAAGTCGTGGCCTGAACGAATGAAGGCGTCAGTGTGGCGGTTACGCTCTGCGAATCCTTGAGCGTAAGTCCGGTGAGGCCCGCTGAAATATCACGCCTGGTAACCGTGATGGTATAGATTTTATCGGCTTTATCGGGCTCGCTGGAAGTGATCGTGATCGTATTTGAACCGACGGCGAGATCAATCGCGGGCGAAGGATTTCCGGTTACGACCGTGTTTGCGTTCACTTTTATCGAACCTGTCGCGGCCGTCGGAGTGACGGTGGCGGAGCTTATGTTGTATGCGGCGTTAGCCGTATAGCTTAAAGTGTTTGTGGCGAAAGCCGGCGATATAGCGATAGTATTGCTTCCGGCATCCTTTAAGACGAGAGTTGAAAGCCCCACGGCCTGATCCGCTCTCGTGATCGCGACCGTGTAAGTTTTATCGGCTTTTCCTGTTTCGCTTACGGTGATAATTATATTGTTTAAACCGATATTGAGGTTTATAGCGTTGGACGTGGATCCGCTCGCGACGGATGTGTTATTGACCTTTATAGATGTTCCGGCGGCCGATGCCGGCGTGACGGTAATTGAAGTTACGCTGTTTAGGACGCTGGAAGTATAATTGATGACGTCTTTATTGAACCCCGGGTTCAGGCCGTTTCCGCCGCCAAGCGTAAGCGAGGTGAGCCCAGCGGTCTGGTCCTGTTTCGTTATTACTATGGTGTAAGTTTTATCGGCTTTTCCATCCTCTTTTGCGATCAGCGTTAACGAGTTCTGACCGGTTGAAACGGCTATGGCGTTAGAAGTAGCATTACTTAATATGGGGGCTGCGTTGATCGTCATGGTTCCGGCGGCGAAGACTGGTTTGGCCGTCACGGACGTTATCGTATTCGAAACGTTGGCGGTATAAGAAACTACGGTCTGAGAGAATTGAGGGCTTAAGCTGAGAGTGGCGCCGGCGTTGTCTTTTATGGTGAGCGAGCTCATGCCCGCCGCCTGGTCCTGACGTGTTATGACTACGGTATAAATCTTGTCGAGTTTTCCGGTTTCGCTCACGGTGATCAGTATGCTGTTCTGGCCGACGTTAAGCGCTATGGCCGGTGAAAGATTTCCGTTTCCGGTGGTATTTCCGTTTACGAGTATCGTTCCGGTCGCGACCGCCGGAGTGAATGTAACCGAGCTCGCGTCGTAAGATGCGCTTGCCGTGTAGCTTAAAGTGTTTTGGGTGAACGACGGCGAGATGGCTATAACGTTATTTGACGTGTCCTTCAAGGTGAGCGCCGTAAGCCCCGCCGCCTGGTCCTGGCGTGTTACGGTTATAGTGTAAGTCTTGTCGGCTTTGGAAGTCTCGCTCACGGTTATGGTAACGGTATTCGCTCCGAAATTCAGGTTTATTGCCTGGGATGCGGCGCCGCTTGTGACGGAGGTTCCGTTGACCTTTATCGTGCCGGCGATGACCGATGGCGTTAATGTGATCGATGGAATAGCGTTTCCTACGTTCAGTGAATATGAAGCGGTCGATTGCGCGAATGCCGGGGTTAGTGAAAGAGTTGCATTATTGACGTCCCTTACGACAAGAGCCGTAAGGCCTTCCGCTTCCTGCTGCCTGGTTATCGTTATAGTGTAAGTTTTCGAAGCCTTTCCTGATTCTGAAACGGCTATGGTGATGGTATTGACGCCGAAATTAAGCGCTATTGGCGAAGAATTATTGCCGCTTGCCACTTGATTGGAATTGACCGTTATGGCGCCGTTATCGGCCGTCGGTTTTACGGTTGTCGATGTTATATTCATGGAAACGCTTGCCGTATAAGAAGTTACGGCGGAAGAAAACGCCGGCGTCAAAGATACGCCGGTGAGGGAAAGCGCCGTAAGTCCCGCTGAAAGTTCCTGCCTGGTTATAATAATGGAATATGTGCGGCTGGTTTTTCCGCTCTCGCTGACGATGACGCTCACGGTGTTGACGCCGGCCGCGAGATTGTCAAGTACGCCGTTGGCCTTTTCCACGCCGGCGAGCATTACCTTGAATGTGGTTCCTGAGGCGGCCGTTGGAGCGACCTTAACCCCGGTAAGAGAAGTCGGGATGTTTATGGAATAGCTTGATGTCGAACCGGAAAAACCGGTTAAAAGCTCGCTGCCGCTTCCGTTTGAATTTTCCTTGACGCTGAGCGCGGTAAGGGCTTTAGCCTGCAGCACATATTCCGCGGTCACTATGTCGGATGAATTCATTCCGGTTTTTATCGCTATGGCCTTGATGGTTTTCGTGGAAGAGACGCTTATAGGCCCGCTATAGAGCGTACTTGCAACCGTAGGAACGCTTCCATCCTCGGTGTAATAGATGGACGCGCCCATCGTAAGAGATGTGACCGTAACGTTCTGGACGGATTCAAAGGAACCGGCCGCCGGTGAAAAAACAGGATTAGCGGCTTTTATATAATAAACCGAAGTTACGATGTCTGAATCGAGCCGACCGGCTTTTAAAGCGATCGCCTTTAATGTCGTGTTCTGGGTTATGCTGACGGGAGCGGAATAATTAGTTCCGGAGGACGCGCCGGGATCCGAACCGTCGATGGTGTATTTGATGGTAGCCAGGGCGTCGGCGTGAATTATCGAGACCTGCTGCGTCGAAGAGTAAATGCCGCCTGATGGGGTTATGGCTGGCGGCTGAAGCTTGGATTCGACTCCGGCGATGGTGACGTTTCCTCCAACGTTAGACGCAAGAGTAAAACTATACGTCTGTGAATTAGCGTTCGTGTATGAAACTCCCTCAAGCGCGTTAACGGCTATATTATAGGCCGCGTTTTCTAAAAAGAGCGTGGATGTTTCCTTGACGTTGAACTTGATGGAATTAGCCGTGACCTGTAAAGCCGAGAATTCGTTCGTGAAAAGTTTTTCCCCGGTTTCGGGGGTGTAGTTATAAACGAAGATGCTTGACGTCGTCGAAGAATTTTTAGTCATAGTCACGGCGATCTTTAATTTCAATGAGGCCGGTTGATCGATCACGAATGACAGATTATCGGCGCGCTTGAAATTAAACTCGAAATAGGGCGTTGACGTGTTTATCGTCTGGGCGGCCTGGCCGCCGGCAAGCGTGTATATGTTTCCAATGGTCTGCGATGGCGATCCTACGGTGATATTGTCGAGGTTCAGCGGCGAGACCGCGGGTCCGGTGATGACGTATGTCGCCGAAGAAACGTCCGAATCAATGAATCCGCTCATGATGGCAATGGCTTTTAATGTCGCCGACTGGGAGAGAATTATATCGCCCTGATATATTTCGCCGTTAGTTTGAGACGGGTTCGTTCCGTCCGTAGTGTATTTGATGGTGGCTCCAGCGGTATTCGTTGAAATGGTTATTTTAGGCGCCGTTTCATAACTTCCGCCGGCGGGGCTGAAAATCGGGATCGCCGCGATGAGCCTGATCGCGCTTTTGATCTTGGTATTTATTTCGGCGAGGTCGTAAGATGTGATCTCCGACTGCGCGGATATTATCCTTCCGCCTATAAGTATTGACGAACCGCTGCTTGTGGCTTTCGTAACTTTCGCGAACGCTTCGATGAGGCTTTCGACGCTTTTTAAAAACGTGGAACGGGCGGTTTCAGCGCTTTGATCGGGCGTCGTTAGAACGGTTTTCAAAGCGGTGGTAAGAGGTGTTATTACTCTGGTTCCGTCGGCGTCGTTTATCGCGGCGTCGACATCTTTTTCAAATTGTGTTTTATCGAAAGTGTCCGCCGTGGCTATGTACGTTTGCGGCAATTTGGAACGGTCGTTTAAAACTAGAAGTGATTTAACTGTCGTTTCCTCATTTATTTTAACGCCGCTGACTTTTAAAACGCTGGCGGAAATGTCGGATTTTTTTGGAAGCCTTCCGAGAAGATTTTTATAAATTATCTGGCCCGAAGGGTTCTTGACCGCGACTAAAATGTATTTGCTTTCCGTATCAAGAGGGGCGGTAACGCGAAATGAGTTGAGTCCTCTGTAAACAGCGGTCGCGCCTGGTATTTTTTCATCATTCTCATCGGAAACGGCGATGCTGTTTATGCTTTGAAAGTCGGATTGACGGCCGGGCGAAGATGAAGGCGCGGAGGAAGTTGAACCGATCCGGCCCGTAATCTCAATAGATTTTGGTTCTGTGGATGCGCCGGTGTCGGTGACAGGGGTTACCGGTCCGTTTCCGCCGTCTCCGCCGCATCCCGAAACGTTAGCGGCGATAAGTAAGAACGCTAAAAAAAGCGCCGATTTGAAAATAATATTTCTGAAAATTGTTTTCATTCCGATAAAACCTCCGCCAAAGGGCAACTTTAATTTTAAGATAAAAAAACCATCCCCATCGTAAATGGGGAAGTTTTAATATTGTTTTTTATTCTTTTTTATTTTAAGCATAATTATTTTAGCAAGGGATGGTCCGAGTCCGTAGTTTTTTGCCATTTCGGTATTTGCCGGTGCCGGCTGCCATCATTTTTCAAGTTCTTTATTTAAATTTTTTATTTCTTCGCCAAGTTTTTCGGAACCGACCGTATCGTCGGCCATCAGCGCTTTTTTATATTTTTCATAAAGCGCCTTCTGTTTTTCCTTCATTTTTATAAGGATTTCTCCTGAATCTTCGGAAGCGTCATTTGTTTTTAAAGCATATTTAGATTCAACCATTTCGCGCCTGCTTTCGTCCGCGTGAATGGCGGGAGCGCTTAACACGGCTGCGGCTTTCGTTTTATCTTTTTTATTGAAAAGTCCGCCCACCCAAGTTTTGAATGTGCCCCATACGTTTTTAACGTTGTATACCTTGGAGGCGAACCAGTCTTTTATACCGTAGCTGTAATTTATCGAGAGTACGCCGTTTGTGTCTTTTTTTACTATCTGTTCAACCGCGGCTTTGTCGGACGGATAGTCTTTTATGTAATCGGTAAGAAATGCGTTGAGCGTTTGGGGCTTGTGTTTCGTCATCGTGTCGATCATCTTTTTATAGCCGGCGTCGCTTGAGGAGTTAATTTCTGTGCTTTTGCAGATATCCAGAAGTATTTTAGCGTTAACGCCCTCTGTCCTGGTTAATTCATCCGCGGTTTTAGCGCGCCCGTCGACTTTCGTGTAATCGCTTATGGATTGGCTCGTGAAATAAGCGCCGTTGAATTCGGCCCAGCCTTCGAGAAGAGCGAATTCTGCGGTGGTTATCTTATCCTTCCAGTGGCCTTCTTTTTTCATGGTTTCAATGAGGTTTTCCGATATTCCTTTGGGATATCTCAATATACCGTGAGTAGGGTACATTATTACATGCCCCATTTCATGGCATACGGTTTCATAACCCCAACGGTCGCCGGTTTTGATTTCATTTATAGTCGCGGATGAAAGCGTTATAAGCGGAGCAGCCTTCATTGAAAATGAATTTTTGCCGTCAGCTCCGGTTTCTATAAGACCGAAAGGTTTTTCGGTGGCGAAACTTACCCCTTTTACGAGGCCTTCGTCAAGCACCATATAAACCGGATCAGGCTTATAGCCGGCTATCAACTTTTTAATTTTTTCTTCGCCGAGAATAGAAAAGTTTTTGCGTAAGTCGTTTTCAAAATTTTCGCGCTGATATTGTTGGTAGAGCCTTATTTGTTTAACGAATTCCGGAGTGGTCCTCAGTTTTTTTGTTATATCGCTTTCCGGCGTTTCTTTAATATAGACCATGCTGTTGGTAGGCCCGACTTTATGAGGGCGCATTATCACCATTTCTGAATCGCTAAGCTGATCCGTTTCAAGCGCGAAGAGCGCGCCCGACTGAAAACATAATACGGCCGCAATAAAAAATATGAGTCTAACCGTGATGTTGAAAATTCTTTTATACATACTACCAACTCGCTTTCTTTAAATAAAAAAATTTCATTTATTTAATAAAATGCAAAAGCATGAAATAAATCTTCTTAAAAAATCTATATAATAATTATATAAAAAAAACGCCAATTGTTCAAGCATATTAAGAAACTTTTATAAAAAAAGGTTCATTTGTTAAATTAATGTCATTCTTGGTTGACTTTTATATAAAAAAAAGTTAAGATGCTTTTATCAATATTATAATAAAATGACGTGGGGGGATTAATTTTGATGTTTGTGACGGAGATCAGAAAGCTCTTTTTATTGCTGATTCTTTTCGTTATTATTTTATCCGGCGTCGCGCCGGCTGAGGCCACAGGTTTTATAACCGTAAAAAAATCGCCGGGTGCTCGTTCTCAAAAAGAACCCGAAGTAGTTATCAATAGTGAGAATGTTACCATCGCTATACATAATCAGATGGTCAAAACCAGAGTGGTGCAGGTTTTTAGAAATACCACTGGACGCATTCTCGAGGGCGATTATCTGTTTCCGCTTCCTTTTGGCGCAAATATCGTGTCATTTGCGACATGGGATGACGGAATGAAGATCAATGGCGTTATAATGGAAAAAGTTAAAGCGAAAAAAATATACGATGACATAGTTTCGAAAATGAAAGATCCCGGGCTGCTTGAAAATATAGGTTCAAATACTTTCCGCGCAAAGATCTTTCCGATTCCGGCCTTCGGGACTAAGCGCCTCGAGCTTGAATATGTCGAGTACCTTCCGCTATCCAACGGCCTTTATTCGTTTACGTATCCTCTTCATTCGTCTGATTTCAAAATGCCTCCGCGCGATCTTACGATTGAGGCCGTTATAGATTCCGACTACGGGGTTCTTGCGCCTCAAATATATTTTAAAAATCTTCTTTTTGTAAAAAATACAGCGGGATCTTATTGCGTTTCATATAAGGCGGCGGGTTTTTCCGACGCCTTAGATTTTAAGTTGTCTTATTCACTTGACATTTCAAATTCGCGTTCCAAGGTGCTTGTTTATAACGACAAGGCGGATGGAACCGAAGAAGCTTATTTTTTACTCAATTTCAGGCCTTTTGAACATGAGACCCGCGATTGCTCGGGGCCCGTTGCGCTAAAGAAAGCCGCGTTCCTCATAGACGTTTCTTATTCGATGAAAGGCGAAAAGATGAATGCCGTCCGGGACCTTTTTTCAAAATTAGATTCTCTTGAAGGGTTTGGCTCTATCAGGGCTTATTTTTTTGATTCCGGAGTCCGGGATGTTTTCAATGGAGACGCCTTATGTTCAGCCGCCAGTTTCGGCGTCATAAGAAATAAACTTTCGCGGTTAAGGCCTTTCTCTGATTCGGACCCTCTCGGCGCTATCCGTGAACTTGCGGGTGTCATTAAAAACGATAGAGGTAATGACTATAAGGCAATTATGATAAGCGACGGAAATTTCGAACCTTCTTCGCCGGATGGCGTGCCCATGGAAAAAGCTTTAAGCGCGATAGTCGAGTCCGAACCTGCCGTCAGGTCTAATCTGACGCTTTCTACAATAGGCGTAGGCAATGATTGTCATAATGACCGGATGAGCATGATAGCGAACTCGTTTTCGGGCGAATTCAGGTCTATTGCTGCCTCGGATGCGGCTCGGGCTTCCATCTGCATAGCGCAGATGATGAAGTCGGTTCTTTCGGGCATCGTCAAAGATCTTCGTTTCAGCGCTAAAAATACCGTGGCCGGTGATATTTATCCGAATTCCGGCGTAAACGTTAATTTTGAATCGGAATGCTATGCGGTAGGGAAATTGTTTCAAAAAGGGCCGTTTGAATTGAACGCCGCATATAATTATTCCGGATACGCTAAAAACGCTAAAATTTCATCGGACGGGTCGCAATCTCCGGGTGACTGGTATATTCCGCTGTTGTGGGGCCGGGAGCGCGTCAATTATCTTACCGCGTATATAGAACAGAACGGCGAAAACGAAGCTATGAAAAAGGAAATAATAAAACTTTCGAAAAGGTTCAATTTCGTTACCAAGTACACTTCATTTATAGCCGTGCCGCCTTCGATATTACGTCCGCGTCGCATAAAACCTGGTGATCCGGAGGTTTATGTAAAAGCTCCCGCCGATTCCAGACTCGTTATGGTGACGCTGCCTTTCGGCGAAGCGGTGAAAGCCGAATATAATGAGAAAAAAGAAGCTTTCGTAGCCAGATTTACCGCGCCAGCTCATGTACGCGATGGCGAATACAACGCCGTTATACTCATAGTTGACCGGTGGGGTCGGGAAACGCATGAGAACTCCTCGTTCTGGATAGATTCGACGCCGCCGGAGCTATACGTTTCATGCACTCCCGCTGTCGCGCGTCCCGGCTCTCCGATAGTTATAAAGGCCAATGCGTCAAGCGATACCGCTTCGATAACGGCCAGAAGTTCTTCCGGAAAACTTATCAATTTAAAATATGACGCCCTGAGCAGTTTATCTAAGGCGGTTTTCGAGGTTGCCGCGGACCATCCGGCCGGCGACGAAAAATTCGAGATCGAGGCGATAGACCATGCGGGCAACAGGACGGTTAAATATTTAAAATATGCCGTTTCAAAAGAAAAACAGGCGGGTGAAAATAATGAAAAATTATAAGAGCTCTGCACCGGCGACACTATTGCGTTTAACTTTGGTATTTTCGTGTTGCGTTCTTTCAGCGTTAATTGGACATGATGCCGTTTCCGCCGCGCCGTTAGACGTCGTCAGCTATAACATTATGATTTCCGATTTTGCGGGCGCTCTATCCGAATGCCGTAAGATCTCAGGCGGCGGACTTGAAGCGGGGATATTGGAGGCCGAGGCGTATACAGGGCTCGGTGAGTTCGCGAATGCTGATAAGAAATATGACGATCTGATCGAAAAATACGCGGATTCGGTTGAAATTTATTCTAAAGCCGCCAAGTTTTCGCTTTCCCGCGTGAATTTTGAAAAAGCCGGCGTTATTTATAAAAAGGCGGTTCAGAAGGTGTATGACAGGCCTGCGTTATATACCGCTCAAAAAGAAGCCGCTGAGAGCCTCTTTTCAGCGATGCTGGATTATTATTCCAGGCTAAATATGCGTTCGGCCGAGGTCGAATTTTATGAAAAAAACGCGCTTGCTCTTCACGAAGTGGCTCCGCGTACCGTTAGCCGCGCCGTATATTATCTGCTCGACACCAAAAAATATGACCGGGCTTCGGCGCTTATCGAAAGCGTTAAGAAAACTTCAAAAGATAACTCGCTTATCTCGGAATGTGAAATAGCTTTTTATACCAGGCTCGTATCTTTGGGCGATGAAAAGGAAAAAAACATATTGAAGGTATGTACGCTTTACGAACAGGCATTAAACGGATGTTTGGCCGACTTCGACAAGAGCGTTCTTCTTTTGACCGCTTATTATAATTTTCTTCAGGATAACGCCATTTTCAAAAAAAAGACGGATGAGCTCAGAGTTGGATTCGACAAGGCTTCAGATAACGACAAGCTCCTTTTGATAAGCCTTCTCATGCAAAGCGGCGGCGTTTCGGAATGTAAAAACTATATTTCGCGTTATATAGCCGCCGGGAACGGTTCGAAAAAGGTAATAATAGCCAGAATATTAAGGCATTACGGCGAGCATTTCGCATCCGCTGGACTTGCCTTTTCCGCTTTGGGAGAAGGCCTGCCGGCGGCCGAAGAGCCGGATGCGTATTATGAACTGGCTTCGTCGCTTTCTTCCGCTTATTACATGGACGTGCGCTATCTCGTTTTTAAGAACGCGGCTTTCCGGCTCTTTGAAAAAGGATGCGGCGACTTTCTTTTAAACGTTTCCATGGCTATGAACAGCCGGCGTTTTTTCCGCCATACGTTTGACGCCATGCGCGTGACTTTGCGCCAGGTTATTTCAAGAAACAGCGCGTTGTTTTACTACGGCGTAATACTTCAAAAATATCCCGGCGTTAAATATCCCGACAGGATTCAGGCTGATCTCGGCTCTCTTTACTCGAGTCTGGGAATGCTTGAGGAATCATTCGCCGCGTATAAAAAATTGTGCTCAGATTATTCCGATTCGCCCTTCGCCGCGAGCGCGCTTAACAATGTTATTATTCACTACGGCGGGCAGTATTCCGGAGCCGAGCTCGCGTCAAAATCGATAGACGCCATAGAGAGTATGATCGGAAAAAACGGCCGTTCTATAGAATCGGTTAAGGAAGCGTTTGAAACCCTTATAAATCAGGTGGTATATGATGAAAATAAAGCCGCCGTTTATGACGCATACTATCAGAAGGTGGTTTTGTATCTCGGCTCGCTTCTCAAGCAACGTCAGGCGGATCATTATTTGAAATCGAAATATTTTTCGGTGGTGGAAAAGCTCAGATGGCGTTTCGATAAAAAAATGGAAGTTATAGATGCGTACCTTAAGGATCATCAATGGGACCGTCAGGCGCTTTCCGCCAAGGAACGCCTTATAAGTTCAGAGGCGTCTTCATCTTCGGCGTCCGCGACTTTTTACCGGGACATGCTCAACAAATTTTATGAACAATATTTCTTTATTGACGCGTCATATCAGGCGAAGTATATTGAGACTCTTTCCCGATCGCAGAAAACGGATGAATTCATAGAGGGCCGCAAGGCCGCGCTGCTGGCTACTGGAACGCTTCGCCCCTGCGACGTAAAACTTCTCGCTGATTGCCTTTTTTTCGTTTCGAAATTCGAGGAATCCGAAAAATATTATGAACAATATCTCAAATTGGTTCCGACGGATACTAAAGCAATAATGAGGCTTTCCAACCTTAAACGCTCTTTCTCTAAAAAGGATGACGCGCTGGCGTTGCTTATGAAACATATCG
>CAZJFS010000123.1:11010-13487 GCA_964545075.1 uncultured bacterium | reverse complement strand
GTCTGAGCTGGCGTCCGCTCGCTCCCGAAGCGTTTATAAACAAAATCATAGAGCATTCGCCATATCTGAAAAAAACGATCAGCGGCAAGTTCAAGATAATAGACTCTAATTTCACCGTTGACGAGGAGCGGGCGATCGCGATCGCGAAGCTCGCCGGAAAAAGAGGCGTCGAATTCGGCGCGGACTGGTTCGCCGAAGTTCCGGCTCTTCGAAACAGCGAACTTCTTCTTGAAATGGCGCCATTTACAAACCGGTTTGGGGTGGGCGTCGAATCCTTTGATCCCGAAACGATCCGTTTGATCGGCAAAAATTACAAACCCGAAGACATCGTCGCGGGCGCTTTGAACGCGCAAAAATGCGGCGTATCCGCTAAACTTTCATGTTCGTTCATTATAGGTTTTCCCTGGCAGACGCGGCAGGCGATCATCGAGGAATTAAATAAGATTTTCGATCTGCAGATTTCTACCGGCGTGAGTGTTTTCGTTAATTGGCTTGTATTATCGCCCGGATCGCGCTTGTGGAATGACAGATTTAAACAGCCTCTCAAGTTGAGGACTTTTTTAAGCCAATTCAGGCAGGTCCAGGAAAATATTAATTCACTTTCAAAACTGGATATCGAAGAAATAAATATGCACATCAAGGTTCTGCAAGCAGCCGTGGATAATACATATGACAAATTCGGCCTTATCACGAAATACCAGCGCATGATGTGAAAATAAAACGAATGCCTGGATAATTCAATCATCGTGTGATGAAATATTTGTCGCATAAGATAAAAAAGGAGATATATCAATGAGTAAAGACGCTGTAAAACAGATGTTCGGCAAAATCGAAAAAGACGCCGCTTTAAAAGGCAAATACGCCCAATTGATGCAGGCGCACCAGAAGGACGCTGAAAAAGCAATGGCTGACAAACTTATTGAGTTTGGTAAAACTTCCGGCTTCGCTTTCTCAAAAGACGACCTGTTGGCGGCCCGCGCCGATTTCACGGATAAAGCCAACTCAAACAAGGAATTATCGGATGGCGATCTGGCTAACGTTGCCGGCGGCGGCGCTCAGAAGAATTTTGCTATTGGTACAAGCATTATTTCATTAGGTATACTCTGCGCTATAGGGAGTATAGCTTCGTCCAGAAGCGGCGTGCCATGCGATACGGTAATTACAACAAGCGATCCGAATTGTAAAAACACATAGTCCTGCATTTCATGATCTCAAGCGTTGGCTGTTTTCATAAATCGGGAGATTAAATTTTGTTTGAGATGCTTTTTATCTTCAGGCGTATAATTATATAGAAAGCTTTGGCGAAATGTGATACAATATCATCACGCCAATAAAAAATGAGGAGTAATCATAAATGAGTAAAGATAACGTAAAACAGATGTTTGGCAAGATTGAAAAAGACGCGTCTTTAAAAGGTAAATACGTCCAATTGATGCAGGCGCATCAGAAGGACGCCGAAAACAAAATGACTGAAAAACTTATCGAGTTCGGTAAAACATCCGGCTTCGCATTTTCAAAAGAAGACCTGATGGCGGCTCGCGCCGAGCTTATGGATAAGAATAACTCGAACAAAGAATTATCTGAGGGCGACCTGACTAACGTAGCGGGCGGCACCAGCGACCTGAAGGTTAGTATAGTAATGTCAAGTATCGTTACGTTTGGAATCTCCTGCGCGGCGGTAAGCGCTATTACCGAAATTCAAGCCTCCGGATCTTGCGGCAAAAATATGTCCACAACCACGCAATGCTAATTTAGCGCATGTTTTAGCGTCCTCATAAGGCGGTTATACTATTGCGGCCTTGTGAAAAAAGATTGTTCAAATTTTTGCATAAAACCCTATCTTTAATTTGCAGGGAGAATTATAAATGAGTAAAGACAACGTAAAGCAGATGTTCGCTAAAATTGAAAAAGACGCTGCTTTAAAAAATAAGTACGCCGAATTGATGAAGGAACACCAGAAGTACGCCGAAAACCAAATGGCTGAAAAACTCATTGAGTTCGGAAAAACTTCCGGCTTCACGTTCTCAAAAGACGATCTGGCGGCGGCCCGCGCCGAACTTATAGACAAGGTTAACTCAAACAAGGAATTAGCGGACGGCGATCTGTCCAATGTAGCCGGCGGCGGCATATCTCAAAAAGCCTATATAGTAGTTACCAGCATCTTTTCCTATGGAATGATATGCGCCGTGAACAGCCTCGCCTATCGCGAAGACCCTGGCGGTTGCGGCAAATTCATGTCAACGACCCAAAAATGCTAATTTAATTTCACATTTTTTCACATATTATAAATAAAAATTTCTCCGGAGACGGCTCGTTCTTTGGAGAATTTTTATTTTCACGAATTTAATGTTTTTCGTGAAAAGCCGTTATGTTTTGATATTTTTTGCGGTCCGGCTTTTAATAGTTAAATTCGCTCATGCAAAAATAATCGCGGTGCGATCCGTTCCGGCGGCTGGCTTAAAACATTTCATGTTTTT
>CAZJFS010000123.1:0-10910 GCA_964545075.1 uncultured bacterium | reverse complement strand
AAAGACGCCGCATTAAAAGGTAAATACGCCGAATTGATGCAGGCCCACCAGAAGGACGCCGAAAACAAAATGGCTGAAAAACTTATCGAGTTCGGCAAAACTTCCGGCTTCGCGTTCTCAAAAGACGATCTTTTGGCCGCCCGCGCCGAAGTCATGGATAAAGCGAATTCAAACAAAGAATTATCGGACGGCGACCTGGCAAACGTAGCCGGCGGCGCCAGGAAGGAGATGTCTGTAGTAGCCAGTATCTTTTCCCTCGGGATCGCTTGTATAATAGCCAGCTGCTCAGATGAAAAAAATCAAAAAGGCAGCTGCGGCATGCTCATAACCAAGGCATGCGCATAACCACGGAATGCTGTTCCGGCTTTAAAAAATATTTTTTATTTTGAGACACTTTTAAATTTCAGGCGTATAATTAAATAGGAATCTTTAATAAAATGTGATATCATATTTATCACGCCAACAAAAAACGAGGAGTGATCATCAATGAGTAAAGACAACGTAAAACAGATGTTCGGCAAAATGGAAAAAGACGCGGCTTTAAAAGGTAAATATGCCGATTTGATGAAGGCTCACCAGAAGGACGCCGAAAACAAAATGGCTGAAAAACTCATTGAGTTCGGAAAAACTTCCGGCTTCGCGTTCTCAAAAGACGATCTGCTGGCGGCCCGCGCCGAAGTCATGGATAAAGCGAATTCAAACAAAGAATTATCGGACGGCGACCTGGCAAACGTAGCCGGCGGCGGAGCACAAAAAGCTTCGGCTGTAATGGTCAGTATCTTTTCCGCCGGGATCGCTTGCGCAATAGTCAGCCTCTCAGATGAAAAAAATCAAAAAGGCAGTTGCGGAGCGCACTTGTCCACAACCGCTGCATGCTAATTTAGTTTCACATATTTTTAACTCTCCCATAAATAAAAAACTCTCCGGAAATCTATTGATCTTCGGGGAGATTTTATTTTCGCAAGTCTCATTTTTTTCATTTGATGGCATATAAATAAATAGAAAAACTCGTTAATGTATGATATTATATTTTGGCGCTGAAAAAACTCAATAAGTAAGTGCAGCGAAAAAAGCGGAACGCGGTTAAAGGGCATTTAGTTCAAAGCTGACGACTGTTTCGGGTAGATATAAGCTTGAACTTTAAAGGAGATATTTAAAATGAAGATCGGCAAATTGTTATTAGTTTTAGCGATGTCATGTGTTTTTACAACCTTAGCGGCGGGTTATTCCGAAGCGCAAACTACCGAAACGGCCGTACAAAAAGCCGCGAAGGAAAAACCGATTAGCGCGCCGGCGACAAAAGAAGATTTTTCAGAATTGAACGGCAAATCGGGAACGATGTTTTACGGCAGATTCAGCGCTGAAAATCTGAAAAATATCATAAATAAATACTGGAACTGCAAAATAGAGAAGATCGTGTTCGGCGAATCGCTGAGCACCTGCCTCGCGCTTTTGAAATCGGCCAGATCTGATTTTATGCTGACAACCGACATCACCGCCAATTACATCATCCAGAGAAATCCTGAATTTAAGTCCCTTCCTATGAGCAGAAATATCGGTACTTTTATGATTTTAAGAAGTTCCGACGCCAAGTTAAGGGATCAGTTCAATTCGGCCATAGATAAAATTAAAGTGTCTGGTAAAAGAGATGAATTATATAAAAAATGGATTACGGACCTTCCCGTCGGCCAGGAGCCTTCCTTGACGAACATCGAAAAAACGGCGGACACGGAAACTATTTACGTGGGCGTATCAGGCGACGTTCCGCCGATGGATTATATCGCCGCTGACGGCAAACCCGCGGGCTTTAGCGTCGCCTTCCTTTCTGAGATCTCAAAATTAACGGGCAAAAATATAGAACTTGTCTCCATCGATTCGCAGGCAAGATTCGCCGCGCTTGAATCAAAAAAGATAGATGTATTTTTCTGGGTGTTAGTGCTTGAGAATAAAGCGGACCGTGAAAAATTCAAAAGCGAAAATGATGAAGAAGGTTCGTTCGACAAAAAGTTTGCGTTTACGGATTCTTATTGCAGTCTGAAACTGGCTTTTTTATTGAAGAAGTAGTGAATTTATGTTAGCTGATATTTTAAACAACATATATGATCCCATATACAGAAATTTGATCGCCGGCCAATCTTATTTATTGGTGCTTTCAGGGCTTAAGGTCACTTTGATCATAACCCTTGCCGGGATCTTTTTCGGCGTCATTCTGGGCGCCGGACTTTGCTTAATGCATTATGCCAACAACAAAATATTAAAAATTATGTCTAAGACGTATATAGTAATTGTCAGGGGCACTCCGATATTACTTCTTCTGATGTTGCTCTTTTACGTGGTATTTGCCAGATCGCGGATGGACGGTATCTATGTCGCGATTATAGCTTTCGCGTTAAACAGCGCCGCGCATATAGCCGAAATCATGAAAGCTGGTTTGGAATCCGTTGACCCGGGTCAGATCATGGCGGCGCGGACGCTCGGATTCACAAAATATCAGGCGTTTTATTATATCACCCTTCCGCAGGCCGGCGAATTCGCCCGGCCGGTTTTTCAAAACGCGGTCATAAACGTTATACAGTGGACCTCGGTTGTCGGATACATCACTGTAGCTGATCTGACAAGGGTTATCAATAGTATCGGCGCGCGGACGGCGGACCCGTTCTCGATAATATTCGTAGGAATAATTCTTTATCTGGGACTTGCGTACGCCACTTATCTTATTTTCAATCTGGCGGATGGAAAAAGAAGGGGCGGCAGATGATAAAAGTCGAGAATTTAATGAAAAGTTTTGGCAGCTTAAAAGTCCTGGAAAACGTGAGCGTTGAAATAAAAAAAGGCGAATGCGTCGCGGTGATCGGCCCTTCAGGCACCGGTAAAAGCGTTTTTTTATATTGCCTTAACGCTTTACAGCCCCATGACGGCGGCAATATTTACATCAACGGGACCAATATCTCCGATAAGAATACGGACATCAACAAGGTCAGGGAAAAGATGGGCATGGTTTATCAGAACTTCAATCTTTTTTCTCATCTTACGGTTCTTGAAAATATTATTCTGGCCCCGATGAAAATTAAAAAAATTCCGCGCGCGCAGGCGATAGAAAGAGCTGAAAAATTGCTTGAAACGGTCAGCCTTGTAGATAAGATGCACAGCTATCCGGATGAATTGTCGGGCGGTCAGAAACAGCGTATAGCCATTGTCAGGGCTATGGCCATGGACCCTGAAATAGTGCTTTTCGACGAGCCGACTTCGGCCCTTGATCCGACCATGGTGGGCGAGGTGCTCGCGGTTATCCGCAATTTCGCGAAACTCGGTTTCACGATGATCATCGTTACTCACGAAATGAACTTCGCGAAAGAAGTGGCGCACAGAGTATTATTCATGGATGAGCGGGGAATTTATGAAAGCGGCACTCCCGATGAGATTTTCAACAACCCTAAAAAAGTCAAAACAATGGCTTTTATAAGAAAACTGAAAACCTTTAATTATAAAGTCAGTTCTTATAATTTCGATCTTATAGGAATGAATTCTCAACTGGAATTATTTTGCGTCAAATATAATATCGAGAGAAAAAAAATCGACAATGTCAATCTGGCGCTTGAGGAAATGATAACCTATATTCTTCAAAAATGTTACGACAGGCCGCAGGCGCCGAATATTGACATTATCGTGGAATACGGCGATATAGATAAAAAAATAGAGATAGAGATCGTTCATGACGGAAAAAACATCAATCCGTTTGAAAATAATTCATTCAAAGCGGCCGATCAGGGCGGTGACACGGAAGATTTAGGCTTGTTTATAGTGCTGAATATATCGACCGGCATTGAATTTAAAAATGAGAACGGACTTAATAAATATAAAATTAAAATTTAAAAAAGAGTGAAATTTATAATGAAAAAATAACTTGATATGCTTTTTATTTTTGAATTTATAATTAAATAGAAAAATTCATCAAGATATGATATTATGTCTGCCGCGAATAAATAAAACGCCGGGAGTCGCATAAGTGAGTAAAGATAACGTGAAACGGATGTTTGCGGCGCGCTCATGTCGACAACTCAGAAATGCTGATTTAATTCAGCCGATATGTACAATTTCTTTCGCGAGACCGGAAAACTTTTTCCGGCCTTGTTTCAAATATAGCGACATTTAAATTTTCGAAGGAGCGCCCAATGCCGGAATTTTACCAAATCGAAAAAGACGGGCTGATCGAACTCACGCCGATGGCCGTGGAAAGCCTGAAATCAAATTCAATTTACAGCGACGACCTTAAACCCGTCGAGATCAAGGAACGGACCTGGAATTACTATCATATAGCGTCGCTATGGATAGGAATGAGCGTGCAGGTGCCGACATATACGCTCGCATCAGGGCTTATCGCGAGCGGCATGAACTGGTGGCAGGCCATCATCACTATCTTTCTGGGTAACATGATAGTTCTTATGCCGATGGTCCTTATCGCGTTCGCCGGCACTAAATACGGCATTGCGTATCCGATCTTCTGCAGGGCGTCCTTCGGCATTAAAGGCGCGCACCTGCCGTCCCTTTTGCGCGCGGGAGTGGCCTGCGGATGGTTCGGCATACAATGCTGGATCGGCGGAGAATTTTTATATAGCGCGCTCGCCGGCCTTATCCCTTCCCTCGTCATGTTTCCGAGCGTCAAATTCGTTACTTTTTTTATTTTTTGGGGCATAAACGTATATATCGGTTACAAGGGCGCCGAATCCATCAAGTGGATGGAAGCCTGGGGCGCGCCGATCCTCATAGGCGTCGGATTCGCGGTGATCTTCTGGGCACTTTATGCGGCCGGCTCCATTTCAACGTTGCTTTCAGCCACCGATAGGATCGTCGACGTTTCCGGAATTAAAAAGGCCTCATTTGCTGCGATCTTTCTTCCATCGCTGAATGGGATGATCGCCTTCTGGGCTACCATCGCACTCAATATTCCGGATTTCACCCGTTATGCAAAAAGTCAGAAGGACCAGATAACGGGCCAGATCCTCGGCCTGCCCACTACGATGGCTTTTTATGCGTTTGTGGGCGTTTTCGGCACTCTCGCCTCGATAATTGTTTTCAACCGCGCTATCTGGAATCCATCTGAACTCATCGACGCTTTTCATTCGCCGATTTTAAGCCTCTTCGGCGGCTTCATTATATTTCTGGCCACCATAACGACTAATATTGCGGCTAACGTCGTCGCCCCGGCCAATGCGTTCGCCAATCTCATGCCTAAAAAAATAACCTACCGCGCCGGCGTTGTAATTACCGGAATCATAGGTGTTCTCATAATGCCGTGGAAACTTTACTCCGATCCGTCCGGATATATATTCAACTGGCTGGGAATTTACGGCTCGTTCTTAGGGCCGCTGGCCGGCCTTTATATTTCTGATTATTACATATTAAGAAAACAAAAATTGAATCTGTATGATCTATATCTGGACGGCTCGCAATATTATAACTATACTCGCGGCTTCAACCCTGCCGCGCTCATAACATATTTCATCTCGATCTTTCCGTTTTGCCTTGACTTGATTTATAATACGTTCAACGGCCACGTGGTCAACAGTTCCTGGATCATAGGCCTTTTCATTTCGCTTATAGTTTATCCGCTTTTTCCGAAGAAGGGCGGGTTTAACTTTGATGGTTTCGATTCGGTGACGGACATACAAAAATCATAATTTTTTCGATACGCTTTTTATCGCCTGGAGTATAATAAAATAGAGCCAAGCACATCAGTTTATTTTAAAAGGAGTTGCCACATGGTCAAAATATCTAAAGTTATTCTTTCATTTTTATTTTTTGCGCTGCTATTGACGGGTTGTTTAAGCAGCGATGATACCACCTACGTTCTCGGCACCCAGCCCGGTCAGCTTCCGACCAATCTCGACACGGTCAAGCAGCAGATAATCCAGTATCGAGATTCCGGCAATTGGGGCAGGGAACTCGACGCGGCGGGAGATAAAGGGGTCGCTCTGCTCCGCGCGGCTTATAACCAGAACGACACGCAGGCGGTCGTTTTCGATATCGATGAAACCACCCTGGATAATTATGATAATATGAAAAAAGACAATTTCGCGATCGTCAAGGAATCAAGCGTCGCGTGGATGACAAGCGCGAAAGCTCCCGCCGTTAATGGAAGCAAAAAAATATACGACGAGGCCGTCAGTAAAGGCATTTATGTATTCTTCATTACCGGACGCGCCGAAAGTCTCCGCGCCGTGACCGCAAATAACCTTAACGTCGCGGGTTACACGAAATACGAAAAAATGATCATGCACGAAACGACCGGCGAAACCGCGCTCGTTTATAAAACGGCCGCCCGCGCGTCCGTGGAGAAGGCCGGCTACCGTATTATTTTGAACGTCGGCGATCAGGATAGCGATCTTCTTGGCGGCTATTCGCTCAACACTCTGAAGTTGCCGAATCCCATGTATATCCTCAATTAAGAAGGAACAATCTTTATGCCTGATCAAATGCCTGAAAATATCGGTCATCGTCCCATTCTTTTCGCGATCACTATCGCTGTTTTCATGTGTATGTTAGACAGCCATATCGTCCGCATCTGCCTTCCGGTTATCACCCGCGAATTCGGGATAACTTCCGGACAGTCGGCCTGGATCAATCTAGCCTACCTTCTTGTGGTAACGCCGGGGCTGCCCATATTCGGCAAGATCGCGGATATAGTCGGCGCCAGAAAAATCTTTATCCTCGGATATTTTGTGTTCACGGCCGGTTCAGTATTTTGCGGCGTCAGCCCGTCCTTTTATTTTCTCGTTTTTTCGCGCTTCATTCAGGGGCTTGGCGGAGCGATGCTCATTTCAGCCGGCCCTTCGATGATACCGCAATATATTCCGGCCTCCGGAAGGGGATTCGCTTTCGGGCTTCAGGCCACCGCGGCCGGGCTAGGCATATCACTCGGAGCTCCGTTAGGCGGAATACTTACGGAACTGTTATCCTGGCGGTATATTTTTTATATAAACGTCCCCGTGGCGGCCGCCGGGATTATTATGTCCATGCGATTTATTCCGTGCGAGGTTCGCGTTAACGCCATGAAGGATCTTGCGAAAAAATTCGATATCGCGGGCGGTATTTATTTATATTCATGCCTGCTTTTTATTACCGTCGCTTTGAGCCTGGTTTCAAAAATAAAGGCGGGCCCGGGACCGTTCCTTGCGTTCGCCGTTTTAAGTTTTATTTTCCTGGCCCTTTTTCTGCGGCGCGAAAAAAAATGTCCGGAGCCTCTCATAGACTCTTCTATATTTTCAAAGCCATTCATTATTTTGATCTTTTCAACTTTCGCCGGATATATTTTCATGACCGGAAATAGTTTTATGATGCCGTTCTATTTGATGCTGTCGCTGGGGCTGGCTCCCGCGCGCGCCGGGTTCATGATCCTGTTCTTTTCATTGAGCTTTTCTTTTTTCAGCGCCATAGCCGGAAGGTTCGCCGACAAGGTCGAACCTAGAATTTTAGCGAGTTTTGGGATGTTGTCGACGGCCGTTTCCATCGGCTTTTTTATTTTTATAATAGCCGGCGGGTCCGTATATCAAACGGCTGTTTTTTTATTTATATACGGCGCGGCGTTCGCATTTTTCGTTTCTCCATCGAATAAACTTATTATGAGCTATGTCCCAAAAAATAAGCAAGGCGTTTCAAACGGAATTTACAGGGCGGCCGTTTTTCTCGCGTCGCTGGTCGGGCTGGCTATATACGGCTCGCTTTCCGATAACGTTGGAGCGGAAGCCATGGTGCCCGCGTATTTTAATATTTACATGTGGTCTATATCATTGCCGCTTATATCTTTTATGATCCTTTATTTTTCAAAACTTCCGGCTCCGGAGTCCGTCGGGCCGGTTGTTCCAAAACGGTCGCAAACGGTAGCGGAGGCTTGATAATGATATTGTTAAAACAGCTGATAGACCTGTTAAAAGGAGATGCCGCATGAAACCCGTAGAATCGATAATTATTTTGCCGTCTCAGGAAATATTCGTCACTCCCGCCCTCGCGTTCATAAGGGCCGCGGCGGCTTCCTGCGGTTTTTTTGAAAAGGCGCTCAACGATATCGAGGTGGCGGCGGAAGAGGCGCTGACCAACGTAATAAAACACGCATTTGAAGGCCATTGTGATGAAACTTTCAAAATATCGGTCCGCTTCACGGAAGCTGATTTTATTATAACCATTTATGAAAAAGGAATGCCCTTCAGTCCCGACAGGATAGCGGATTACGATCCGGTGAAACTTGAAAACTCTTTAAATACTAACGGCCTTGGCGTATATCTGATGAAAAAAAACATGGACGACGTTATTTTCGAGAACCTCGGCCGTGAAGGCAAATCGCTTACGCTGATAAAGCATATAACGGCCGGACATGCGAAACGGACATTGGAAAATTACGATAATGAAGTCCTCGTCAAGAGCGGGCCTGATGCCGCCAGCGATAGCGCTTTATATGAGATCCGCCTTTTCAGGCCCGAAGACGCGCTTGAAATATCAAGGTGCGCTTATAAAGCGTATGGATATACATATGAGCCTTACATATATTATCTTGAAAAAATAATTGAAATGAATCGGGATGGAAAGCTGTGTTCTTTTATCGCCGCCGGCAAAAACACCGGTGAAATAATGGGGCATGTAGCTTTTAAATATAAAAACGCGGGCGATCGCATCGCCGAAATAGGCGTCGCTTTTGTCAAACCGGAATATAGAAAAGCCGGTATCTTAAAAGCCATGACGATTTTTTGCCATGAAAAAGCTCTGGAATTGAAATTGTTCGGTCTTTTCGGAAGGGCCGTTACCAGCCACGTCGCTTCGCAGAGAGCTCTTGAAGCGCTGGGATATGCGGCATGCGGCATTTTTTTCGGACTTTTTCCCGACGATGTCGATTTCAAGGCGCTTACGGGAAAAATAAGGCAGAAGGAAAGCGGCCTTCTTTTATATCGTACGATATCAGAAGAAGATGAGCGTACGATATATGTTCCGGCGAGGCATAAAGCGAAAATATCGGATATATTCGCGGCGTTAAAGATCGCCGTGCGAATTGACGAAAGTGAAGCCGGGCCGTCATCCGGGAAGAGTGAAATAAATGTAAACTCGGTCCCCGTTCTCAATATCGCCGATGTCGAAGTCCTTTCCATCGGAAACGATATTATGCATGAATTGAAATCCATAGTTCATGATCTTTGCCTGAAGCATATAGACGCGATCTTTCTTCACATCGGCATGGAAGATCCGAAAGCAGCTTTTGTCGCCCGCGAGTGCGAGCAGTCGGGGTTTTTCTTTTCAGGCGTTCTTCCATTCGGCCTTAACAATAAGCACGAATTTATTTTGCAATACATGAATAATCTCGCTATCGACTTCGATATCATAAAACCGTATTCACAGGGCGGGATAGAGATTTTAAATTATGTAAGAACTTTTGATCCGGACGAAATAAACCGAGGTGACAAATGATGATTAAAAATATAATAGACGTAAGGGTATCAAAACTTTTTGACGAAAATTCTTTTAAAAAATTCACGCCGGCGCGCTCGAACGGTTTCGTGACAGGATGCGGAAAAATAAACGGGCGTGAAGTTATGGCCTCTTTTATCGATCCGGTAGATCAGCCGGAAAGTTTATTCATGGGCATTGCGGATCATCTTGCCCTGCTTGAAAAGGCGCTGGAAACTAAAACTCCGGTAATTTTAATAATGGACATGCCGGCGCAGCATAAAACTATTGATAAAAGTCCTTTTCCAAAAGACCCGATAAAATTACTCGCGGATAAACGCGGCGTGGGCCGCTGGTATTTCACGCATTCGAAGCTTTCAGGCAAAGTGCCTCAAATTGCGGTGGTTTTAAACCGGCTTGGCGCGTCTTTGACATTTCCCGTTGCGCTATGCGATGCCGCGGTAATGACGGCGAACGCCGGGATGAGCGTCGGCCGGCCCGATGTAGTTGAGAAAATGCTGGGACAGAAAGTCGATTATGATCAGCTGGGCGGCCCGAATATGCATTATAATATTTCGGGATCGATCGATCACGTGGCCGAAGACGAGAACGGCGCCTTTGAATGGGTCCGAAAATACCTCGACCATATGCCGGGCGCCTTGAAAAAAGCTGAAGCCGCCTCTGAATACGGCGATGACAAAATGAAAGGGGCGATTCCGCCCAATCCTAATTTCGCTTTTGATACCCATGAAGTGATCAAAGGGATCGTAGACGGCGCGTCTTTTTTCGAGTTGAGAAAAGGATACGCGGGAGAACTTATAACCGGGTTCGGCCGCGTTAACGGTCGCACGGTCGGCATCATAGCCAATAACTCATGCGTTCGCGGCGGCTTGTTTTTTCCTGAAACTTGCCGGAAATCGGCGCGCTTCATTTCGATATGTTCGGCTTACCGCATACCGGCTGTGTTCCTGGCTGACGCTCCTGGTTTCATGATCGGCCCGGAAGTCGAAAAAAACGCCATAATAAGAGAAGGCGCGATGCTGTTTTCAACGATAGCTAATTCTAAAATGCCGAAAATTTCAATAGTTTTGCGCAGAGACTATACCGCCGGCGTTTACGCTATGGCCGGACCGGGTTTCGATCCGGAAAGTTTCATAGCGCTGCCTGAAGCCGTGATATCCATCTATGGAAAGTCGGTGGCCGAAAAACTTTCGACGCGCGAAACGTCAGCAGAGGAGAAGGAAGCCATGAATGAAATGATGAGCGGCGCGGAAGATCCATCTAAATTGGTGGAAATGGGATTGGTTGATGAGGTCGTTGATATATGTTCTTTAAGGACCAGGGTCTCGGAGTTTTTAAAGAAATCGGCGGGCAAAAATCCGGCGGGCGGCGACGCTATTTTATTGGTTTAGAATATACATGAAAATGAATATATTGACGCGCGCGATTAAAAAAATATGAAACTTCCGCTTGACAACGGA
>CAZJFS010000122.1:0-13585 GCA_964545075.1 uncultured bacterium | reverse complement strand
GCTTTTTAAAAGGAAAAACAACCTTTGGCCAACCGTAGGCTTCATTTTATTTTCAATCATAAGCTCATCTTTTAATTAGGTTCCCAGCAAAGAGCGCATCTGGCTTCATAAAAATCCGTGGAGCCGACGACTATCTGTTCCTCGGATTTTACTATGCGCTGCGATTTGTTCGCGATATTTCCGCATTTGATACATATTGCGTTTAACTTTATGATATCGTCGGCGAGAGCTAAAAGCATCGGCATCGGCCCGAACGGATTGCCTTTCGAATCCTGATTGAGCCCCGCCGCTATGACCTTTTTACCGTCCTGAAAGAGCCACTTCTTTATGCTGTCGACGATCCCGTCCTTAAAGAACTGGACCTCGTCGATGGCGATAATATCGTCTTCGGCCGTTATGTGTTTTTCGATATCGGCAGCGGTAGAAACAGGAATGGCGATGACGTCGTTCTTATTATGCGATACGACGTTATCATCAGAATAACGCTTATCAAGAACGCTTTTGAATACCTTCACCTTTTTCCTCGCTATGCGGGCGCGGTGCACGAGCCTTATCAATTCCTCGGTCTTGCCCGAGAACATGCATCCGGCTATAACCGTAAAATCTCCTTTTAACATTTTCCCTCCGTTTTATTTTATGCAATATTTTTCAAGAAGTTCCAGTATTTCTTTATTTCCGTCATTTCTGGCCATGCTTAAAATGCTGTTGTCGGAGCTGTCGCGAACGACGGCGTTAGCCCCCTCGTTCAATAAAAGTTTTATGGCTTCGATATGGCCGTATGAATAAGCGTATATAAGCGGTGTTTTGCCCGCGTCGTCTGCGGCGTTGATATTTGAACCGGAATCTATAAGAAATTTCATGACGATGGTATGTCCGCCGCAGGCCGCGCATATCAATGGCGTTTTACCGTAATTATGCTTCGCGTTCAAATTCGGAATAACCGCGGCAAGGGCTTTCACCGATTCTAAATTACCCTTATTTGAAGCGATTATCAGAGCATCGTACGGCAGTTGAGGCGATTCCGGCTTGATATCGGCTTCGGCGGCCAGTAAAATTTTAACGAGGCCCGCGCGGTCGTTCAATGAAGCCGTCATAAGCGCGGTATACCCGTAATTATCACGGAGCCCGAGAAGCGCGCCTTTACTGACAAGCTTCCGGGCGAGTCCTTCAAGGTCTTTCTCGCACGCGATCATAAGGGGCGTCTTGCCTTCGCTTGACTGTGAGTTAATATCCGCTCCCGCTTTGATTAAAATAGCCGATATCTCGTCGAATCCCTTTTCGACGGAATATACGAGCGCGGTATTGCCGTTACCGTCACGGGCGTTGACGCCAACGCTTTTAGCCAGGAAAAATTCGACGAGCTCGGTATATCCGTTCTGCGCGGCAAGTACGAATGCCGGCGAAAAATCCTTTGCATCGGCGACGCATCCGGCAAGCACGCTTACGATCTCTCCGTGCCCCATTATCACCGCGAACATAAGAGCGGTCATGTTGTCGTTGCTCTTAACGTTCACGTCGGCGCCGCGCGAAATCAGAAGCTGCGTTATATCGCTATACCCGCTGATCGATGAAACCATAAGCGGCGTCATACCGCTAATATCGGAAGCGTTTACGTCGCAGCCATATTCTATAAGTATTTTCGACATTACGTAGTTTGAATTCCGGACGGCGTATATAAGAGGCGTGTTGCCGTCAGCATCCGGTTCGTTGATATTGGAAGGGTCCTTCGTCAGAAGTATAAGGGCCATATCGACGAGGCCGTCCAGCGCGGAGAATATTAGCGCGCTTTTTTGATCGGAGTTTTTGGCGGTCACGCTCGCTCCGGCTTCAATCAGAAAATTAGCGGCGGCCGGATTCGCGCTTCGCACGGCCGAAATCAGAGCGGTATTGCCGTTTGCGTCGCGGGCGTTTACATCGGCGCCGGATTCGGCGAGCATGGTCAAAAGTTCAGTTTTGCCGGAAGCGGCCGCGAGCATTAAAGCGGTAACGCCGTCCGAGTCATAGATATTCACGTCACAACCGATCTTCAGAAAAAATTTCACGAGTTCGGTAAACGAACCCATAACGGCTTCCATTAAAGGCGTGTGGCCGTTATTTTTCCGAGCGTTTATGTCGGCGCCGCACGTTATAAGAAGTTTGGCTATTTCGGCGTTGCCTTTTGAAGCGGCCAGGATAAGAGCGGTATTGCCGTATCGGTCCCGCATATTCACGTCGACGCGACGGGATATCAAAAGCCTTACAAGATCAACATTCCCGTTTTCCGTGGCATACATAAGCGCCGTTCTGGCTCGGTTTTGAAGTGAGTCCGTCATTTGATATCACCCGCAACCGTTTTCTCGATCTTTTCGCGAAGCACTTCGATTCCGCGCCTTATATCTTCACCAGTGGCGGATGATGTTAGCGGAGCACCGAATTCGACATAAACTTTACGCATTAGCCTTTGCGGCCTCTTCCATTCCGGCGCCCCGTCGCGCATACCGAAGATCGAGCCCCACATGCCTGAAATGCGGGCGGGATATATTTTAACGTCGATGCCTTCCGATATTTTCGAGGGGTCATATTTAAATTCCTTCATAAGACCGTTATCGGTTATGAATATTTCCGGGAATGAGCACAGAATATTTCCATCCGTTAAAACGGCGCGCGACGCGGCTATTTCTTCATCCAGCGGTTTGTCCGCCGTAATAAGAACGACTTTCATCAATTTAAAAAGCCATTTGAACCAAGACCTTTCATAATAAGAGCGCTCGAGCATGAACCGGACGTGGCGATGCGTCGTGGCGTTTATTATGAAAACGTCGGCCAGCGAGACGTGGTTCGACACTATCATCGCGGGGCCCGAAATCGGGAGCCTGACTTCATCCGCCATTTTGATACGGTAAATTACGTTCGTCGTAACGAAGAACACGAGCCTTAAAAGAAAGTCCGGCAGCATCCATATTATTATGAACGTCATCGCGAGGGTCATAGCGCCAAGAACGAAAAAGATATTCGCCGAATTTAATGGCATGAAGGCGTTATCGTGCATAAAATAAACCATGAAAGAAGCGAAAATCATGAAAATATTCGACGTGAAATTCATGAGGCCGATTATCCGTCCCGTCTCGCCGTTCGGCGCCTTCACCTGAAGATACGCGTGCAGCGGCACCATGAAAAGCCCCGCGAATAAACCGATCATAAAAAGATCGGCTCCCGTCCTTATCATATAAAAGTTAGACGCGTTAGGGTTGAAAAAGAACGCCTTTACATATCCGTGGGAAAAATTGAGGTCGAATAAAAATATTGTCATTCCGATAGATCCGAGCGGCACGAGGCCGAATTCGACCATGTCGCCGGATAACTTTCCCGCCAGGCCCGAGCCGAAACCTATGCCGATAGCCAGGGCCGCCAGTAAAAAGCCCATTTCATCCTCTGTTATCTGAAGCATGTCCTTCGAATAGGTTATAATATTATTGTTTATCGCGGTCGCCAGAAGCCAGAAAAATGTTATCGCGGCAAGCGTTAAGAACAGCGCCTTGTCTTTGGACGCCCTCTTCAGTTCATTGTAAACGCCGCCTATGAAATTAAACTTGAACGGCTCGCTCACGCCTGAAGGCGGAACGCGCGGCACGCAATATGTTATGCAAAAACCGACAGCCGCTATGGCTATAAATATGAACGAAGCGTAATACAAATCCGTTTTAAAAAATTTAAATAAAAGCGACGCGGCTATGGTTCCGGCGATTATTGAAACGAACGTCGTAAGCTCAAGTATGCCGTTGCCATTCGAAAGTTCCTCATCGGTAAGTATTTCAGGCAATATTCCATACTTGGCCGGCGAATAGAGCGTCGAATGGATGCCCAGGCAAAATAAAGCCCCGAAAAGAGCTGGCATGCTCTGGTAATAAAAAGCGGCAAGGCCGAAGAACATTATAAATATTTCCCAGCATTTGACAGCGAGCATTATCGTCCGCTTCGAGAATTTATCGGCGAAATAGCCGCAATATGTCGAAAAAAGAATAAACGGGGCTATAAAAAGCGCCGTAGCGAGAGCTATATAAAAGGATTTTTCGGATGGCGCGACATGCGCGGAAAGATACAGCGTTATAAGCGTCATGAACCCTTTATCGTTGAATGCGCCGAGAAGCTGCGCTAATATAAGGGAAATAAAACCGCGTCCACCCGTCTTTCCCCGCGTCGCCAAAAATTTATCGGACATGTTTATTTATTCCATCTTTCATACATTATAAAATTGACCGCCGTTATTTTTTAGGCCCGAGCTTCAAAACAGAAAGGTACCAGAGCTTCATCATAAGTTCATAATCTTCTTCTTTGAATTCCGTCTTATCCGGAGGCATTATCGGTTCGCCTACCGTGACCGTCAGGGGCGACCTCGTAAATCCGGGATTCGGCTTGGAGAACATACTCAAGGCGCCGCCGATATAAACCGGATAGATCGGAACATGGTGCTCGCCGGCCAATATGGCGAAACCCTTTTTAGGGCGCATAAGTTTCATGTCGATCGTGCGCTGTCCTTCAGGAAATATGCATATAGGAAAGCCTTTTGACAGCGCAATCGATGAATATTGAAGCGATCTTATCATAGAGTCTTCGGTTCCCGAAGTAATTATCCTTAAAAGCTTTCTCATCCAGGCCATATACGGCCCGCCGAACATTTCCTCGAGCGCGAAGAAAAAAGTTCTTTTGCTGAAAAAGTCTGGCAGTATCAAAAACATCAGAACCGGATCGATATAGCTTGTGTGATTGGGGCAGAGCAAAAATGCTTTCTTGTGACGGATATTTTCAAGTCCCTTGACTTTTATGCCGCACGTCAGCGCGAAAAAAGCGTAAACCAGACGTTTAAGCGTCCATTTGAAGAGTGACGCGAAAAGCCCCGGCCTTAAATCATACGCTTCGGCAAACGGAACTTCCGGATCTTTGCGAATGGCTTCCAGAAAGCCTGATGAACCTGACTGCGCCGATATTTTACCTTCCTTAACGACTTTTTCGAGAAGGTCTTTCATATGTATAAGCGAAGAAGCCTCGGTTTCTTTAACTTTAACGCCAAACTCGGATTCGAGGACGACTAAAAGTTCGAGCCTTGTGAGAGAATCTATGCCCAGATCGAGTTCAAGATTGTCGCGGGGCGAAACTTCGGTCTTGCCGGCAAGTTTTTTGACCCTTTCGACCAGCTTTTCCGCGATCGGCTCCGCCATAAGAGCAAGCTCCTCGGAAGTAAGTTCCGGTTTCTTAACGGCGTCATCGCTGGTCCTGTCGAAAAGCCCCCGTTTTTTTATCTCGGCGCGTTTAAGCTTGCCAAGGCGGGTCCTCGGCAGTTCCTCCGAGATCACTTTAAAATCAGTTATCCTCATATAAGTTGGTATCTTCAGCGAAAGCTCCTCGAACTCGCATTTTATATAATTGGTGCAGTTTGCGATATTCTGTTCGCGGAAAAGCCTGTAATTCGGAACCACTATAGCGCGTAACTTTTCTATCTTTCCGTCCTTTGAATCCTCTGCCATAACGCACATTTCGGCGACATACGGAGTTTTCTGATAATGCTTTTCGACTTCCTCGGGATATACGTTCTTGCCGGAAGCCATGACGATGACATCCTTCGCCCTGCCGGTTATGAAAAGATACCCGTCTTTATCGAGGTAGCCGAGATCGCCCGTATAAAACCATCCGTCCTTAATGACTTCGGCCGTAGATTGAGGATGCTTGTAATATCCAGGCATTACATTCGGGCCGCGTACGACGATTTCGCCGACGCCTTCCTTATCGGAGTTTAATATTTTAACGTCCACGCCCGGAAGAGGCTTTCCGCAGGAACCGATCCTCGCCTTGCCGGGAGGATTAAGGGTCAGCACCGGGGCGGTCTCGGTCAATCCGAAACCTTCAAGGACTTCGAGGCCGAGCACGGCGAAATTTTTGGCGGTTTTGGGATCGAGCTTCGCGCCTCCCGAAACAAAAAATTTAAAAGAGGGGCCGAAAGCGGAACCGATCTTTTTGAAAAGTATCTTGCCTGGCATATAACCGGTCTTATCATAAACGAATTCGGAAATCTTATAAAGAATTCCGAATATTTTGCGCTGACCGATCCCCAGTTTCTCGATCTTTCCAAAAATATTTTTTTCAAATATCGAAAAAAGCTGGGGCACGCCGGCCATTTTCGTGACGCCGGTCTCGTGCATCGCGGCAAGTATGTCCGGTCCCTTGAGCGAAGGCTGAAAAGTTATCGTGCCGCCGTTTAACAGCGGAAGAAGTATCGTGGCTGTAAATGAAAAGCAATGATGCATGGGAAGTATCGCGAGTATATTGTCGTTTCCATTCACGACATTGAGTTTGTTTATTGATTCGATATTACTTAAAAAATTTTTATCGGTAAGCATTACGCCTTTAGGATCGCCGGTCGTTCCGGAAGTGAAGATCATGCTCATCACATCGTTCTCGCTGCGAACGGCGGCCGGCGAGCCGGCGGGCGCGAGATCGAAGATCGAATTTTCACCCTGCGCGTCGATTATCAGTATTTTTTTGAATTTAATTTCGCGGGCAAGGTTTTTGATTGTCCTTTCATATAAAACGGACGAGCATAAAACGATCTCGACGCCGGCGTATGGCAAAAGGTTGGAAAGCTCCATTTCGGTATACTGCGAATCAAGCGGAACGACGGCCGCGCCGGTTGCGTGAATCCCAAAGTAAGCGATGACCCATTCGGGGCTGTTCTCGGAAAAAAGCGCGACGTTATCGCCTTTTCCGACGCCGAGCCCCGCAAGATAAAGCGATATGCCGCAAGCGATTTTATAGAAGCGCTCGTATGAATATTTTACGTATTCGCCGTTACGCTTAATTTGCAGGGCCGTCTTATTGGCTTTTTCCGACATAAGCCCCGTCAGGTTGTCAAAAAAATTGTATTGCATCCGTTCCTCCGATAAATGCCCTGAAAATTGATTTAATTTATTGAAGTTTATCAAATCAATTTTAAAAATGCAACTTTAATATTTTTCTTTTATTTTCACCAATAATAAATCATTCGATTATTTGACAAACAAGCCGGTCATAAGTTATAATAAACGCGTTTTAAAGGCCGTGTTTTTATCAGGACACATAATTTTATACTTATCGCAATTTACAAGCGGAGGCGTCATGGATTCTTATGAAATTATAAATTATATCGCCAATTCGAAACGCAAAACCCCCGTCAAGGTTTATATTAAAGGGCAGCTTGAAGGACTTGATTTCGGCCCGCTCGAATATTTCGGCGGAAACGATTTCGGCGTGATATTCGGCGAAAATGCCGATTTCAAAAGTTTTCAGGAAAAAAACAGCGCGAGGATAAAAGGCTATAAAGTTGAAATGGACAGGCAGAATTCGGCCATACCTATGGCCGATCTTTCAAAATATAACGCCAGAATCGAACCGGGCGCGATTATCCGCGATATAGTCGAGATCGGCGACAATGCAGTTATAATGATGGGCGCCGTCATAAACATAGGCGCGGTGATCGGCGAAAAAACCATGATAGATATGAACGTCGTCGTAGGCGGCCGCGTAGTGATCGGCAAAAGATGCCATATAGGCGCCGGTTCGGTCATCGCCGGCGTCATCGAGCCGCCAAGCGCGGAACCAGTCGTTATAGAAGACGATGTCTTGCTCGGCGCCAACGCGGTAATACTCGAAGGGTGCCGCGTCGGGAAGGGCGCCATAGTCGCCGCAGGAGCGGTTGTAACGACAGACGTCGAACCGTATACGGTAGTCGCCGGAGTTCCGGCCAGGGTAATTAAACGCGTCGATGAAAAAACGCGCGCAAAAACGAAGCTCATAGACGAATTGAGAAAATTATAATTTTACGGCAATAAATTATACCGCGAATATTCGCGTAAAAATCTAAAGCTATCCGGGAGAAAATGATGGATATAGTCGTTCAAAAATATGGCGGAAGTTCCGTGGCCGACAGCAAAAAAATCATGTGCGTGGCCCGGAAAATAAAAAGAAAAATAGACGAAGGTAAAAAAACGGTGATCGTGGTTTCCGCGATGGGAAAAACAACTGACGGCCTCATAAAGCTTGCGCGCGAAATATCGTCAAGTCCTAATCCCCGCGAACTGGACATGCTTTTAACGACGGGCGAACAGATAACCGCTTCGCTTATGTCAATGGCGCTGCGCGAACTCGGCGTCATCAGCAAATCCATGAACGCGTTCCAGGCCGGAATAATCACGACAAAACACTTCAACGAAGCGCGCATTAAAAATTTCAAGGACGATAAATTAAAAAAGGCGCTCGAGGATCATGACGCCCTCGTTATCACCGGATTTCAGGGCGTGACAGAGGAAGGCGAAATGACGACGCTCGGCCGCGGCGGGTCCGACACTTCCGCCGTCGCGCTCGCGGCCGCATTAAAAGCGCCATGCGAAATATATAGCGATGTCGACGGCATTTATACCATCGATCCCAAGCTTTACCCAACGGCAAAAAAACTTAAATATATCACTTATGACGAAATGCTAGAACTCGCGGCTTCCGGCGCCAAAGTCCTGCACAGCCGCTGCGTTGAAATAGCTAAAAAATTCGGCATAACAATTTATTGCGGTTCCACATTTTCTGATACGGAGGGAAGTTACGTGGTCGAAAACACGATAGATCAGCCCGTGGCGACGGGTCTGAGCCTTATGGAAAATCAGACGCAGGTCACCATTTCAAGCCTTTCACTCGATTATAAACTGGTGCGCAGGATATTCGAGGACGTTTCGAAGGAACATCTGAATATCGATATGATATCCATCATAAATTCCGACGACAAGCTCAACATCTCCTTCACCATCATCGAAGAGAAGAAAAGGCACCTGGACGGAGCGCTTAAAAACATACTGAAGCATCTGCGGGGCTGGGATATCAACTATCATACCGGATACGCTAAAATATCCGTCGTCGGCGTAGGAATGCAGGCCGCAAGCGGCGTAGCGACGAGATTTTTCAAAGCGTTAGGCGACATCCCTATAAGGCTGGTCACGACCTCCGAAATAAAAATATCCTGCCTTATCGAAGAAAAATATAAGGAAAAGGCTATCCAGTCCCTTGCAAGCGAGTTTGAATTATGAGCCTGGACAACTCGAACATCTTAAAGATGTATAAACCCTTTCCCATATCGATAGAAAAAACATCCGGGATATACGTATATTCGCGCGACCAGAAAAAATACGTAGACACGTTTTCCGGAATAGGGGTCATGAGTTTCGGTCATTCTTACCAGCCGCTCATCAGCGTCATGCATGAAAAAATGTCGCTTTTCATGCACGTTTCCAATTTTTTTCTGGACGAGGACGCGACCAGGGTGGCCGACATGCTGGTCGGATTCACTAAAAAAAGCGGAAAGGTGTTTTTTACCAATTCGGGCACCGAAGCCACCGAAGCGGCGCTTAAAGCGATTAAAAAAGCCGCCGCTAAAGATAAATGCAGGATAATCCATTTCCGCGACGGATTTCACGGAAGGACCCTCGGGGCGCTTTCACTTAACGGCTTCAAAAAACTGCGCGAACCTTTCGAACCGCTCTTCGAAAACACGGTCGAACTCGAATTCAACAATATCGCATGTCTCGAATCATACATGAATGAAAACGGCGATAAAGTGGTCGCGCTTTTTCTCGAACCCGTCCAGGGTTCAGGCGGCGTAGTGCCGATGAATATAAAATTCGCGGCTAAAATAATGGAAATGCGTGAAAAATATAAATTCATCGTCGTGTCCGACGAGATTCAGTCAGGCCTCGGCCGTACCGGCGAAGTTTATTCATATCAGAACATTAAAATCGATCCGGACATAATACTGATTGGAAAATCGATAGGCGGCGGACTTCCTCTGGGCGCGGCAATATTTTTAGGAGAAACCGCCAATTATCTGAAATTCGGGGAACATGGCTCGACATTCGCCCCGAACCCGGTCGCTCTCGCCGGCGCGCGATTCGTACTTGAAAATATGCCGCCGCTTTTACCGGAAGTGAAAAAAAAGGGGGCGTACCTCGCCGAAAAGCTCAGAGCGCTTAATTCACCGAAGATCCGCGTCATACGCGGCATGGGACTTATGATAGGCGTACTTCTGAACCATGATGACGAAAACCTCAGGGATAGGGCCTTTTCTTCGGAACAGCTTTTGATCAACGTTCTTTCAAACAAGCTTATAAGGCTTCTGCCTCCGCTTAATATCGAATACGCCGAGATCGACATGATCTGCGAAAAACTTGGAAAGGTGCTTTAAAAATGAAAAAAGAGGCCAGCATGCAGGATGTTTTTAAAAAAGCGGCTAAAAAATTCGATACGCCGCTTTATCTATACTCCGAAAACATTATACTCTCAAAAATAAATGAAGTTTTCAAAACCTTTAAAGGCATAGATTTTCATCCCACATTCGCCCTCAAGGCCAACTCCAATCCGAATCTTCTGAAAATAATGCGGGATAAAGGCTTCGGCTCCGACGTCGTATCATCCGGCGAACTCCGCGCGTCGATTATGGCCGGCGTCGACCTCAAAAGCATCGTGTGGAACGGTTGCGGCAAATCGCGGGCTGAAATGGCCGAATTTCTTTCGGCCGGAATCGGAAAAGTGAATATAGATTCGATAGAAGAGATCGCGCTCTGGAGAGAAGCGTTAAAATCCTCGAAACACAGGCCGGAATTTTTTGTGAGGATCAATTCGGAAGTCGACGCCCTGACGCATCCGTTCATCGCCACGGGCCTGAAAAAGCACAAATTCGGAATTCCGGTAAAGCTTCTCGTAAATTTTTTTGAAACCGCTAAAAAAGCCGGCATTAAGATATCCGGATTTCACAGTCATATTGGCTCGCAGGTAACGGACGTAACGCCATACTTCGACGCTTTCTCTCAAATAACCGCCATGGCCGAAGAATACGGAATTAAAAAGATCAATATCGGCGGCGGCTGGGGCATCGATTACACTGGCGATAAGCTCGATCTGGCCGAATACCGGAAAAAAGTCGTGCCGCTTTTCAAAAACTTTGAGATTACGGCCGAATTCGGAAGGTTCATAGTGGCGGAAGCCGGATTTTACCTGGTCACTGTCCAGATCACCAAATATAACGGTTATAAATATTTCATCGTCGCGAACGGCGGAATGAACCATCTTTTAAGACCGGCATTATATAGCGCCATTCACGATTTCGAAGTAATCGGAAAGATGAATAATAAATTCGAGGCGAGTTACAATATCGTGGGACCGCTCTGCGAATCCGGCGACGTGCTTTACACCAATCGCGACGGCGGACTTCCGGAACCCGGTTCGGTAATAGTTTTTAAAAATACCGGCGCCTACGGCTATGCTATGGCCAGTAACTATAACGGCACCGTCCGCCCGGCTGAAGTTCTTATCACATCCGGCGGCGAACTAAAGCTCATCCGCAAGCGCGAAACTCTCGACGATCTTTTCGCCGGGGTGATAATGTGAGCTTAACGGCGGTTGAATTAAGGCATTTGCTTCATCAAAATCCGGAGCTTTCGTTCGAGGAATACGCTACGACGCGCGCGATCGCCGAAAACTTATCGGAGTTTTCCGCCCGAATTAAAGTACACGCGCCTCTCGAAACAGGACTCGTCGTTGAATATCACGTTAATTCAGGCCCTTATCTTCTTTTCAGGGCCGATATAGACGCGCTCCCGCTGGAAGAAAAGACGGGATGCCAATTCTCGTCAAATAACGCTTTCATGCATGCGTGCGGTCACGACGTCCATACGGCGGCGCTTTATGGTTTCTTAAAATATGCCGTAGGGGCGCACGTCGATAAGAACATCCTCTTTCTTTTTCAACCGGGCGAAGAAACCGGCGGCGGCGCTCAAAGGATCATGGACACTGGTATATTAAAAAGATTTAATATATCCGCGGCTTTTTCGACGCATGTAACCGACGAATATCCGGCCGGATCGATAGCTTCGAATCCAGGCGTGCTTTTCGCTTCGGCGCGCGAGGTGGATATCGAATTTTTCGGTAAAAGCTCGCATATCGCTTTCCCCGAAAAAGGCATAAACGCTTTCAACGGTTTAAGAATGTTTCTGGACATGATCGACGCAGTACCCCAAAACGAAGCGATACCTTTTATATTCGGGATAGGAAAAATATCCGCCGGCTGCGTGCGAAATATCGTTCCGGCGTCGGCCAGGCTCGAAGGCAGCATCCGAACGCTCTCATCCAAGCTCTCGGATGATTTTTACGAAACGCTCGGCCGCATTCTTGATTCGATAAAAACGAGGACCGCCATTAACTATTCAATAAAGACGGGAAGTTTTTATCCTGAAGTAAAAGTCGACGAAGCCCTTTATTCTCAAATTAAAAAAGCCGCCTCCGATAAATTCAATTTTATCGTCAGCGGCTACAAAATGACCGGCGAGGACTTCGGATTCATATCGCGCGAATATCCTTCGTTTATGTTCTGGCTCGGAACGGGCGGCGGTCAAACTTCAGCGGGACTTCATAACCCTATGTTTCTCCCCGGGGACGAAAGCGTACAAAACGGCATCGAAGCTTTTAAAATGATATTAAACTCGTTCTGAAACACTTGCCAGTCTTCAATTTTTCAACATCCTATTCCTGAATAACTTATCTTAAGACTCCTAATCTTTTTAACGTCAAGACAGTTACGACCATCTATTATTAATTTTATATTCTTATATTTCGAAAAATCAGCCTGAATTACCTCGTTGTGAGCAGTAGCGACAAATAAAGTATCTATCTTTTTCAAAAAAGCGTCCAGCGTTTTGTGCGTGGAGCTTTCAATAAAATATGGATCAAAAACACTTAATTTAGCTTCATATTCGTTTTCAAGCATAGACTTTATTTTAAGAGAAGGGCTCTCACGCATATCAGCCACGTCTTTTTTGTAAGATAATCCGTACAGACCTATTTTCGAGCCCTTAACTGACATTTTAAGACGGTTGAGGCCCATAACGAGCTTTTCAACGGCATATCTGGGCATTCCATTATTTATGTTTCTGGCATTGCGCAAAAATTTATGGTCAAACCCGGCTTTTTTAGCGCGTTTTATAAGATAATACGGATCGACTGCTATGCAGTGGCCCCCCACACCACAACCCGGATAGTGCGCCATAAATGCAAAAGGCTTATTAGAAGCACCTTTTATAACGTTAACAACGTTTATACCGAGGGCATCGAACGACATGGCCAGCTCATTGACGTAGGCGATATTTATATCTCTGAAAGTATTTTCAATTATCTTAGTAGCCTCTGCTTCTTTAAGAGTTGCCAGCTCATTGACTTCTGCGTTTATAAAACTACGATAAAAGTTCGCTATTTCTCTACATCCTTTTGAGGTCAGCGCACCGATATTTCTTGGAATGTTATATACGTTCCATTTTGGATCTCCAGGGTTTATTCGTTCAGGACAGTGAACCAGCTCGAAATCGCGACCGCCGGAAAGACCTGACGCCTCAAGAACGGGCAGCACAACTTCTTCGCAAACTCCCGGGTTTATAGTTGACTCTATAATAACGGCATTGGATCTTTTTAAATACTTTCCGCATATTTTAGCCGCGCCTATAACAAAACCGAGATCGGGCTCATATTCATCATCAATAGGTGTAGGAAC
>CAZJFS010000121.1:0-13609 GCA_964545075.1 uncultured bacterium | reverse complement strand
CATGATCAGCCTTAATATATTCCAGTATTTTTTTCGCCCGCTGCGAGCGCAGCTTGATGACGTCAAAATTCGGCATGAAATTGGTCTTTTGCATTAGAAACCCGTCAGTGTCGAACCACTGCGGCTGGATTCCACCGAAAAAATATCCATGTTTCCCAAGTTCTTCGGCCAGATATCCGCTTCCTGAATAACTGGTAGCCATTGGATTATTTTTGCTGTTTAGCGTCAAGTATTTTTACTTAATCAGACGTCAGAAGGTCTTATTTTAAAAACTTAACATAGTATATTTAATTCAGGTAATAATGTCAAGTTAAAAATCACAGGATTTTCATGAGTTTTAATAATTATAAAATTTCAAAAAAATCTGTTTAAATGAAATATGAAAACAATATCCAGTCTGAGTTTTTAATATCAAATTTTGATTGAAACGCTTTGCTAATTATGTTATCATTACCGTCAAATTTTACTGGAGATACAAACTAAAAAAACTGCCGGCCCCAAATAGCGGACTAATCAATATTAAAAATTTCGCCGTGGTTCTGTCGGACCAAAATAAATGAGATTAGAGGAAAACAAATGAAATATCGGGGAGTCATATTCGATTTTAACGGAACGCTTTATTGGGATACGCCGCTACACGATCAGGCGTTCGATATTTTTTTAAAGAAGCATAACATAGTTCTTACCGCCGCCGAAAAAAAAGAAAAGATCCACGGTAAAACGAATAACGACATATTCCAAGGGATTTTCGAGCGGAATTTAAGCGCGGCAGAGATCTATGAATATACCATGGAAAAGGAAACCACTTATCAAAACATCAGCCGTGAAAAGAAGCTGCCTTTGGCGCCGGGAGCCCGCGAACTCATATTTTTTTTAAGATCTTCCAATATCAAATATACGATCGCGACGTCTTCGGGTCTTGAAAATGTCGATTTTTATTTTTCTCATCTCAAACTCAACGAATTATTCGATCGCGAAAAAATAGTTTATAACAACGGTATTTTGAGAGGGAAACCTCATCCCGACCTTTTTCTTGAAGCTATAAAGGTCCTCGACGTCGAACCTGATGAGCTTGTGGTCTTTGAAGACTCAGTATCCGGCATCATAGCGGCCGAAAAAGCCGGGATCGGAAAGATATTCATTGTAAATTCCAACAACGAGGATTATAGCAATTGGAATTATGATATTATAACTGATTTTAACGACATCGAGCGCTCGATGTTCATACAGTAACAGCTTGTCCATAAATTCAAAATTAACAGGTTTTAAAATTTTATCATACCTTTGAAATAACCATTTCACTAAATTGTTCGATAACGTCTATCAGTTAAAAATATCATGATATTGCTTTTCTTAATTTTATCTGATATATTTTACCGGCAATATTAAGCGAAGGTAAAGCTTGAAAATAAAATTCACGCTAACGGCCGGTCCGTTTCTATCGACGCCGATCTCATGACAAGAGTTATCGATATTATTAGAGAAAGATTTGGAATAACCGGCACCAAGGAAGGCTGCGGAAGCGGCGATGCCTGGCGGGTTCTTTTAATGCTGGCTGTCCCCTCCATGCTTTCGATGTTCTTTCAGAACTTTTACGCCATCATGGATAAGGTTTTTGTTTCATTGGTAAGCACGAAAGCCCTCGCCGCAATGTCAATCTGCATACCTGTCTTTTTCGTCACGCTCAGCGCGGCTGCCCTTTTTATTTCTTGCCCGCATGCAGTTCTCGCCGTTTTCAAACCTGAACTCGACGTCCTGGAGCTTGGCAGTTACGTCATAAGCGTCTCAGCCATGGGATATTTCATGGTGCCTTTCGAATTGACGCTATTTGGCATCGCCCAGGGCCTCAAACATCCGGGCTATGTTTTTTTCATAAACCTCTTCAGATTTATCCTGGCCAGAATATCGTTCGCATATGTTCTTTCATCCAGATGGGGCGTTAACGGCGTTTACTGGAGCCACCCATGTTCCATGGTTCTCTCAGGCCTGATAAGCCTTTTCATTTTATGGCATCTCATCGTAGCGACGCGGAAAAAGATGGCGGTAATTATTCAGCCGGCCGTATAAAAACCGTCAAAAATATCAGGCGCCGCATTTTTTAATCCGTCCCGCAAATTCTAACAATGCTCACCCGCAAAAGCATAAAAACTTGACGCATAAAAACTTTTAACTGTCAAATTTTTGTGACGCATAAAAACTTTTAACTTGAATTTTTGAAAGAAATTTAATATAATAATAAGGCTTTCCTTATAAAAGCGGACTCTTGCGGTTCACTTCATTACAACATGCGATTTTTCTCCGATTTCCTGGAAAGGCCGAATTGATTAAAACATTATTCGAAAAAATCAAGATCACTGCCGAACTGGTCAAGTTCGAACACACCATATTCGCTCTGCCCTTCGCTTTCATGGGCGCGTTGATGGGCGCGGAAGGCCCGGTTCCTTTTGACAGGATATTTTACATTTTATTGGCCATGATCGGCGCAAGAACGGCAGCCATGGCTTTCAACCGCATCGCCGACCGGCGCATAGATGCTAAAAATCCCCGTACGCAAAATCGCGCACTTCCTAAAAAATTATTATCACTCCCGGCCGTCTGGTCTTTAATAACTTTATCGCTCTCTATATTTTTCTATGCTGCATACAATCTGAACATGGTTTGCTTAAAACTTGCACCGCTCGCGCTTTTTTTGATGTTTTTTTACTCATGGACCAAGCGGTTCACATCTTTTTCACACTTTGTTTTAGGACTTGTTCTCGCGATCGCGCCTATGGGAGGCTATCTTGCGGTAAGACCTGTAATGAATTGGGCCCCGCTGATACTATCAGCAGCGGTTTTATTGTGGAGCGCAGGTTTCGACATTATTTACGCATGCCAGGACATTGAATTTGACAAAACCGAAAAATTACATTCACTTCCCGTCATTTGTGGCATGCAAAATGCTCTATACATTTCGCGCACACTTCACGCATTTACCGTAGCAGTTTTTTTTCTGACCGGTTATCTCATATCAGCCGATTTTTTTTATTATACTTCAGTCTTCATATGTTCAGCGTTTTTAGTTTATGAACACTCGCTTTTACGCGGCGGTAATCTTGAAAATGTAAATATAGCATTTTTTAATGTTAACGGTTATGTTTCAATCATTATTTTTTTCGGCACGCTGTTAAATTATTATCTTTAAAAATGGCTTTAAATTTCCAGCTCTTTCTCTACGGAAGAGGTTGAGACGACTTTCCGGATATTAATTGCCCCAACCCGCGGTCGCAGCCGGATAAACGCGATTGTAAGCTTTACCAAATATAGTGTTAAAATGATAGTAATAAAATTCTAAAATATGGTTATGGTGCTCGCATATGGATAAAACTCTACAAAAAATAGAAGAAAAGGTATATTCAGGAGTACGGATAAGCTCCGGAGACGCGCTTCGGCTCTTCGCTTCGAGCGACATTCTCGCCCTGGGTAAAATGGCCGATTTCATGCGCAAAAAAAACGCTTCTGACGAGGTTTATTATTCTTATAACCTCAACATCAATCCTACCAACGTCTGTGAACTGCGCTGCGATCTCTGCGCATTCTCGAAAGATGCAGGAGAAGCCGGTTCTTACGAACTTACTTTCGATGAAATAATGAGCAAAGTAAAAGAAATGGCGGGCACCGACCCGGAAGATCTTTTCGAGGTCCACATAGTAGGCGGCCTCAACAAGAAATACGGCCTCGATTTTTACGTGAAATTATTAAAAGCGGTTAAGGCCATCAGAAAAGGCATATCCATTCAAGCTTTTACAGCAGTCGAGATCGAATATCTGGCTGAAATATCCAAGCTTGAAGTTTCTGATGTTTTGCAAAAGCTTAAGAACGCCGGGCTTGATACGATGCCTGGCGGCGGCGCTGAAATTTTCAACAAGCGCGTGCGCGATAAGATCTGCGCTAAAAAGATCAGCGCTAAAAAATGGCTCGAAATAATGGAAAAGGCCCATGGCCTTGGAATTTCAACAAACGCCACGATGCTGTACGGTCACATAGAAACGGATGCCGAACGCGTCGAACATCTCGAAATGCTTAGAACTCTGCAGGACCGCACCGGCGGCTTTAAATGCCTGGTTCCGCTTTCGTTTCATCAGGCCAATACAAAGATCGTGAGAAATCGCGTCAATACGGGATACGACGATTTGAAGGTAATTGCCGTAGGACGCATCTTTCTCGATAATTTTCCCGGCGTTAAAGCCCTCTATACTTCTCTTGGATTGAAATTTGCCCAGACCGCGCTGTTTTTTGGCGCCAACGATCTGGGCGGAACGTCTTTTGACGAGCGCATAGTAAAAGCCGCGGGCGCGAACTTTGTCGAAGGCGTTACCGAGTCCGACCTTATAAAGATCATAAAAGGCGCCGGCAGGATCGCTGTCCGGACCGACTCAACATATACAAAAAAGATCATCAAGGAGTGTTAAATGAGCGACATCGTTAAAATTGGCTGCATTAAATACTTGAACGCGCTTCCGCTATTCCATGATTTTAACGGGACCAGTTTCGAAGAAAGCCTCAACAGAAATTCTTCAGGTCCAAAATTTGAAATTACGTACGATACTCCTTCAGCATTGAACGAAATGATGAAGAAAGGCGAACTTGACATCTCGAGCGTTTCTTCGTTTCATTACATCGAAAACCGCGAAAATCTTCAACTTATGAACCGTTCCTGCATTTCCGCTTCCGGAAAGGTGATGTCCGTATTTCTGGCGTCTAAATACACGATGTCGGACCTGTCTGAAAAAACCGTTTATCTGACCGACGAATCGGCGTCTTCGGCCGCTCTCGCCAAAATAATGCTCTGCGAATTTTTCGGAAATACGCGCATAAATTTTAAAACCGTCAAAATTCAACGTGACGAAGTGGAATCCGAACTGGAAAATGGAAATCCGTCGGCGATACTGATGATAGGCGACGAAGCGCTTCATTATTATGAAAAAGCCGCAAAAATAGAAAATAATAAAATTCGAATATACGATCTTTCGGAACTCTGGAACAGCCTTACATCGCTTCCATTCATTTTCGCCGTTATTGCGGCGAAAAAGGATTTTTATTTCAACAACAAAGCGGCCTGCGAGACTGTATCCGCCGAGATCCAGTCGAGGCTTAAATTTTTCAGAGATAATAAAGCGGCGTTTGCCGAAAAAGTTTCGGCAAGATCCGGAATCGACCAAAATATCATGAAAGATTATTATAACTGCTTGAACTACGATTTCAAACCTGAACATATTATGGCTCTTGAAGAATTCGAAAAGCGTTTTAAAAAAATAGCGCTGCTCGCGGCCGTTAAATAATTTAAGAGATTTGTTATTTCACCAACAGCCATTGAAAATACCGTAAGAATTCCGGCATTATTAGTGTTAGCAACTATTTCAGGATTCATCTACGGTTCGTTCAAATCCAATGACGAGTCTTATAATTCGGTCATTTTAATTAAGTGTCATGAAAGTTAATAATCTTATTTAGAGGAACTGACTGTATTATGTCAAATGAAAGATTCAGCGTAAAAGATTGCGTAAAAATATATAACGAAACAGATCTTCTCACAATAGGCGCCGCCGCTGATGAAATGAGACGACGCGTTCATAAAGAAAAAAGCGATACGGTAACGTTTGTCGCGGACAGAAACGTCACTTACACGAACATTTGCGGCTGCAAATGTAAATTCTGCGCTTTTTTCAGAACTAAAAACCATGCGGAATGCTTTGTACTGCCTTTCAATGAAATGATGAGAAAGATCGACGAACTCGTGAAACTGGGCGGCACGCAGATCATGCTTCAGGGCGGTTTGAACCCGGCGCTCAAGCTGGATTTTTATGTTAAGATGCTGAAGATGATCAAGGAAAAATATAAAAAGCTGACGCTTCATTCGCTTTCGCCGCCTGAAATAGACCATATCGCAAAGGGTTCCAACAAAAGTGTGCCTTACGTTCTCGCGACATTGCAAGAAGCCGGACTTGATTCGCTTCCCGGCGGCGGCGGCGAAATACTGATAAACCGCATAAGAAAAGCGATCTCGCCCAATAAAATATCTTCCGAAAGATGGCTTCAGATAATGCGTGAAGCTCATAAGCTCGGAATGAAATCCACGGCTACGATGGTTTTCGGTTTTGGCGAAACACTCGAAGAACGCTTTAAAAGCATGGAGAAGGTGAGACACCTTCAGGATGAAACCGGAGGATTCAGAGCTTTCATTCCCTGGCCTTTCTCGCCGGCGCGCACGAAACTTTCAAATTTCAACCAGCCGGACGGCGTGGATTATATTAAAACGGTAGCTATTTCAAGACTTTTATTCGACAACGTCAAAAATATTCATTCCGGATGGGTGACTGAAGGAATGAAACTGGCCCAGCTTGCACTCGCTTTCGGCGCGAATGATTTCGGCGGAATACTTATGGAAGAAAAAGTCGTCAGATCGACCGGGCTTATTAACGACGCGAATGTCAAAGAATTTTACGAAGCGGCAACCAATGCAGGTTTCAGACTCGCCCGGCGGAACACTAATTACGATATCCTCGAATATATAACACCGGGCGCCAAACGGCATCAGATTACCAAAGCAGCATCAAGCCACAAAATAACATTATAATAATATCAAAGCACCAATCAGCCTGCAAACGCCGCCAATTTTATTCCGATAATTTTTATTATGTAAACCTATTGGTTGGAATTATAGCTCATGAATAAATATTCGCTTTCTGTAAAAAAAATGTTTGGCCAGATAGCTGGAACTTATGATCTGTTAAATCATGTTTTAAGCATTGGATTCGATATTTACTGGCGAAAGAAGATGGTAGCTGAAACGTTTGAGATTGCCAATGCAACCGTTGCTCAACATTCTTCCAGACGGATCATTTTAGATATAGCGTCAGGCACGGGCGACGTTCTTATCGAAGTCATTAAAACCGCGAGCATGCGCGCTTGTCAAAACAAAACAACCGAACCATTCACATTCTACATATGCTCTGACTTTTCCTTGCCGATGCTTTTAAAAGCCAGGCAAAAAATAACCGCTGGATTTTCAAACGCTATTTCGAATAACGTTTCTTTCGTCATTTGCGACGCTCAAAAGCCATGTTTTAAGAACTCGTCCATAGACGTGATAACCGTAGCGTTCGGTCTCAGAAATTTTCCTGACGCCGGATCTTTCTTTTCAGCGTCTTCTAAAATATTAAATTCTACTGGCGTTTTATCCATACTTGAGTTCCGCAACATTTTAAAATATAAGGCGGCTAAAATATTCAGAGGCTATTATAATTTTTTCGTCACTGGATTTGGAAAACTTCTTTCCGGGCATGTTTTCGCTTATTCATACCTCATCGAATCGATAATGGCTTTCCCTGAAGACAAGTATATCTGCGCACGTCTCGAGAAAAATAATTTTATCGTCAGCAGATATAATAAGCTATTACCTTACGTAGTTTCATTATATATTGCTATAATTAATAAGAATGGGCGCTAAAAAAAGCGCGCCATATATTGACATTATTAACAATTTAAAATATAATATGATATATTATTAAAAAGGCAGGTTGAAAAATTGAAGATCATCGTTGCTCATACGGGTGCGTCAGGCTCGATCTACTGCTTGAAATTTTTGAAATGGCTCACAATTAAACGTGATATCAGAGTTTCTTTCATCGCTTCAGATGAAGGCTGGAAGATAATTCAGAGCGAATCCCAGGTCACTAAGCAGGAAATAAAAAAATACGCAACTCAAATATATTCGAACGACGATCTTGCGGCTGAAATATCTTCAGCTACTTCAGGTATCAAAGCCATGGTAATCGTTCCAGCCAGCATGAATACCGTTGCAAAGATCGCGCACGGAATAGCCGATAATCTTATTACAAGAACCGCTTCCAACATTTTAAAACTTAAAAGGAAACTTATCATTGTTGCTCGCGAAATGCCTCTTTCAACCATACACCTTGAAAATCTCGCTCAGCTTTCAAGACTTGGCGCCGACGTAATGTTCGCATCACCGCCTTTTTATAATAATCCAAAAACCATCGACGAACTTGCGCTTCCGGTGATTTATTACATCAACGAACTGCTCGGCCTTGAAAGCAATGTTAATTTTAAATGGAAAGGTCTCACTCCGACCGCGGGCCGTTCCGATTCCGAAGAGTAAATAATTTTCAGGAAACCTGTGTTGATTATGAGTAATAGTAATAACAACGATCCATCGATACGCCTTTTGCTTGAAAAACATGAGAGGGATTACCTTTCCAAGCACGCCAAGCTTGCCTGCGAAACAAAAGGGCGTGAAAAAGCTGAAACAGAATGCATTTATAGGACCTGCTTTCAAAAGGACCGCGACAAGATACTTCACTCAAAATCTTTCAGACGGTTGAAGGACAAAACCCAGGTTTATATAAGGCAGAGCACGGATCATATAAGGGTCAGATTGACGCATACCCTTGAGGTAATGCAAATCGGACGGACTATCGCCAGGGCGCTTCGCTTAAATGAAGATCTGGTTGAAGCGATATCTCTGGGACACGATCTGGGCCACACACCATTCGGCCACACCGGCGAACAGGTTTTAAATAAGTTGTTGACCGATGGATTCAGACACAGCTTTCAATCTTTGAGGGTCGTTGACAAACTCGAACATAGCGGCAAAGGCCTTAATCTTTGTTATGAAGTTCGCGAAGGAATAGTTAAACATTCCAAAACCAGAAGCGGTATTTTCACTTCGTTTGGCAATGAATTTCCTTCTACGCTAGAAGCCATGATCGTAAAAATCGCAGACAGCGTTGCATATATTAACCACGATCTGGACGATGCTCTTTCATTCGGCCTTTTAACTGAAAAACAGATACCGACATATGTTTTCGAAAAACTTGGTAAAACGAATGCCGGCCGTATCGATAAAATGGTAAGCGACATTATCTTCCGAAGCATCGATTCCGACTCCATACAAATGTCAGATGAGATTCTTCAGGTCACTAACGCATTAAGAGATTTCTTGTTTGAAAATGTTTACTTGAAAGAAGACAATGTTGATGACGCTAAAAAGGCACGTGAAATTATTTATGTTCTTTTCGATTTTTATAAGGCAAACCCTGATGTTCTTTTCAGCGAATATAAGAAAGCATCAGAAGATGATGCCATCGACGTTTGCATAGCAGATTTGATTTCTTCAATGACCGATCGATACGCCACAAACAGATACAATCAAATACTCGTTCAGCGCAGTAAACTTTAGGAGGATAAATTTAATGTTATATAAAAACTATAAAAAAGGCTTTTCACTTATTGAAATGGCGATTGTTGTCGCGATCATCGGAATCCTAATAGCTATTGTCGTACCCAGCTATCAGAAGATCGTTTCAGATGTCAAGAAAAAAGCCTGCATTGCCAACATGGGAACAATATTCCAGGCCACACGTATGTTCTATATGGAAAATCCAAAAGGCGCAGACTTTGAAGGCGTCAGCGTCGATTATCTTCTAAAACAAAATTATCTCAAAACAGATCCAAGATGCCCTAATTCGACCAACCTGACCAAGTCAGAAGCTTTTTATGCTATAATGGACAAAGCTGGTAAAAAAATCGATATTATTTGCGTCAATACTCATGATACAAACATGGCCCATGGAAAATATTCTGAATTAACACAACCACAGCCACAGCCCAAGCCATAACAAATATCTTTATATCAGGCTGTGCAACTTGATTTCATTATTTCGAATAACTATTTATTATACGTTTCATCAATTATAAACATGGTTCACATTATATTTTTCATTTTCAGCCACTCACAACAAACGTTTTAATTCCCAACAAATGATCAAATCTCTTCAATTGATTTAAAACGCTGGCATGATCCGTTCACACGTTATATTTATCATTCCAAAAGCCATCGAACTTCCGATAATTTTTATTATGTAAACCTGGGTTCGTTACATCAGATTTATATAATGCATAAAAACTCTGAGTAAAAGCATCGTTCTTTATAAAAAAAGAGAAACCGCAAATAAATACGAAGAAACAAGAAATAATTTATTGTGATAGGTGGTATATGATCGTAAGGAATGAAAAAGTACTTATAGTAGATGATGCTCAGTTCATGCGATTAACAATCAAAAGAACTTTGCAAAAGTTGGGGTTTCACAATATATTCGAAGCAACAGACGTAATAAATGCTATCGCGATATATAAACAAATCAACCCCGAACTGGTTACAATGGATATTACCATGCCGGGCGATTCCGGGTTAGACGGCATAAAGTTAATTAAAAATATAAATCCTAAAGCTAAAATCATCATGATATCGGCTGTTGCTAACCGGGATAATATAATAAAAGCTTTTTCGTTAGGCGCGGTATATTTTGTAAGCAAACCATTCACAGAAGAAAAATTCAAAGAAGTCCTTGAAAAAGCGGTTCCCAACCCTATTTCTGAATATATCCCGAACCAAACAGATACCGCTTTGAATTCAGGCACGTCAAACGCCGTCGAGAGTAAATCAATCGTTTTAATTTCAGATGATGAAATGATCGAAATAACATGCCGGTCAGGCGATATAATCGGCCGCTGCGACAAATGCAAAAACCCCGATGAACGGTCTCAAAATTATTCGAAATGTAATGACAGTAATGAAAAGAAAAATTGCATCACATGTAAGCATATTACTATTTCCGTTGAACAAGCCAAGTTAATATTTGAAAACAATTCTTTTTACATTATACCTCTGCCGGGAGATGCTTCTCAAAAATATCCCTTGAAGTCAGGTGACAAGGTTAATTTCGGTAAGTTACGCTTTAACGTAAAATAAACCCAATATTTTAAATTTTATCAAAAACATTTAAGGAGAAATAATGAAAAAAAAGCTTATTCTTCGAATATCATGTATTTTATTAGCTACATTCTTTATCCTATCCATTTCAAATATAAATTTATATTCCGCTCAAACAGACAAGCTGAAAATTTTCTTTAACGATCCGCCAGATTCCAAAAACATAGATATTGAACTGGCTAATTTCATTGATACTGCTCAAAAATCAGTTAATTGCCATTTTTATCAATTGAACCGTCAGGTCGTCGTCGATGCACTTCTTCGTGCAGCTAAAAGACTGGGACCGCAAAATGTAAAATTGATAACTGATAATAAATATTATAATCCGCCGGCCAAAAAGAAAAAGAAGAATACTTTTGGCGACGTTTATAGTTCACTTGAAGCCGCCGGAATTGTTATACTCACAGACGATATGTTCGGAAACGGCGGACATGGTGAAAGCCACAATAAGTTCTGCGTTGTCGATGTTAAAAAGGTCTGGACAGGATCATACAATCCAACGGATAATAATACAATAAAAGACTATAATAACGCGTTACTTATTGACTCGGAAGAAGCCGCTAAAATTTACAACGCGGAATTCTCCAATATGTACGACAGCCATTTATTCGGCGCCAAAAAACCCGTTGTTCAAATGAAAAGAAACGTCATGCTCGATTCTGTCGAGATAGAAATTTATTTTTCGCCGGCAGATAACGTTAACGGTAAAATAGTCGACTATATCAATAAAGCTAAGCAATCTGTTTCATTCGTTATTTTTGCATTCACTGGTGACGATATTGAAGCAGCTTTTTATAACAGACATGCAGCCGGAGTTAATGTTCGAGGAATCTGTGACAATCTTTCGGCCGGTGGTAAATCCAGCGGTTATCAAGCGCTTGTCGATAAAAAAATGAATATTAAAAAAGATGCGGATTCACGAGCTCAGCTGCATGATAAGTTCACGGTAATCGACTATGAATCAAATACCAATGCAGTTGTCATTACCGGATCTCACAACTATACGCATGCAGCCAATACAAAAAATGATGAAAACATAGTCATTATACACGATAAATACTATGCCGAGCTTTACTATAACGAGTTTGCAAAAATATACGGCGCACCGCTCATAAAGGTCAGCGGATCAGCAGCTATTCAACCTAAAACAGCTCAACCGGTCACAACGCTGAAAACAGACGAAGTAGGAATCAAACAAATTAATCACAACACAGTTCCCATTCAAATAAAATAAAATTTATTTATTAATATCTAGATAAAAAAGAGATGCTCAGTATAAGCAAGCATCTCTTTTTTATAGTGCTTTGGCGCTTATAAAATTTTTCGCGCATTGTGAGAGAAAAATTACTGAAGTAAAGCAAGTTCATCGGCAATTATTAAATTCGTAATATTAATCAATAATAGGGCCTGTAAAGGCTCGAATAAGGGGGAAATATATTGTGGCGTCAGATAATTCAAAATTTATAAGGTATGCTATTGTTCTAAAAAAACTTAAAGATTTTACTCCTGAGATCATTAATGAACATGTCGCACATCTTAGATCACTCGATGAAAAGGAAATTCTTGAAATATGCGGCCCATTTCTGGATCATCCGGGCGGAATGGTTGTCATAAAAACGACGTCAATCGAAGACGCTAAAAACATCGCCGAAACCGATCCGTTCGTTAAAAATGGTTTTGAATCCTATGAGATCCGAACCTGGCTTATGGCATGTAAAGATAATAATTATTTGCTTCAATAGAAACCAAACTATGAAAAAGTTCACTTAAGGAGGAAGATGTAGCTAGATCGAGAGGACTTCTGACAACTCTTAAAATTATGATAGGTTTTTAAAGACGATCTAAAACAATCAGCCATTCATGGGTTAACTTTAATGACATGGTTTAATTTCGCAAAATTAAATAATAGCATTGCTGCAAATAATAACATTGCTGCTTTTTTTAATTTTGGTTTACATAAGATATATTATCGGCGGAAAATTAGCCACGAGAAATTGACCGGTAACTTTAATAAGTTTTAACGCTGCGCAATAAACCTGAGCAATAATAAAACTAATAACGACAAAAATTAATATAGCAACATAAAAACTTAACTATTTTGAATTTTTTCGCGCATTCTGGGATCAATGGCAAAATAGACCAGATCGATGATAAAATTAATAACGACAAAAATAATGGCGCAAAACAAAACCATCGATTGAATTACAGGAAAGTCGCGATTCCCAATGCCTTCTTTGAAAATATAAAGGCCAATTCCAGGCCACCCGAAAATAGTTTCGGTTATAACAGACCCATTAAGATAAGAACCAAAATCAAGTCCAATAACAGTTATAATAGGCGCAAGCGAATTAGCAAAAATATGCCATATATTAACATACATTCTTGAAAGACCTTTGGATTTAGCAAGCTTTACATGTTCCATTTTTTTAATGTCTAAAACAGTAGAGCGTGTAATTCGTGCAATGTATGCAGCGCTTTGAGTTCCAAGCGCGATCGTTGGGAGTATAAGGTTATAATAACTGTCGAACCCGGTGATGTTTTTGATGATCCTGAATTTAACGGAAAAAATTGTATATAAAATAACAGCCAGGACAAACACAGGCGTCGATATACCCAGCAGCATTAAATATCGACTGATCTTATCAAAATAAGAATCTTTATAAAGGGCAGAGATAAATCCTGCCAGGATTCCAAAAACCGAAGCAAATATTATCGAGGTACATGCTAAAAGGAGCGTATTGGGGAATCGTTGCTTTATAACATCCCAAACTTCCA
>CAZJFS010000120.1:0-13625 GCA_964545075.1 uncultured bacterium | reverse complement strand
AAAAGCGGTGGAAGCGCTTTGACCGGTTTCATAGATATTATTATGAATTACCTGGTGCCTAATTTCCGCTTTTTCACGGCCGAACACGTCACCACCGAAACTTACCAGGGCATGATGGCGTATCTGTCCGCCCTCAGCATTTACACGCTGGCCGTTAACGCCATACTGATATATGCGGCAATCAAAATATTCGAAAAGAAAGATATATAATAAGCGCGGGGATATTAATGATTAATAAAAAAAGCCCTTTCTCATTTTTTTTTATAACCGCGGCCGTCGTTTTCTACATAGCTTCGGCGCAATACCTCGATTCAAGATTTTTCGCGAAACAGGCTCCCGCGCCTAACGTTAATCCCGTCGTAGCGCTTTCGCTTTCAATGTCGCGCGAGCTGCGGCAGGTTATCGCCTCGTATACGTGGCTCCGCATCGACGAATACTTTCACTCGACCGCGACGACCATCCGCAACAACCGTGAGATAGTGCCGCTTTTAAAACTAGTGACGATATTCGACAATTCTTTCATAGACGCTTATTTCATCCTCGCGCATCACCTTTCGTTTCATCTCGGCAGCCACAGGCCGGCCGTCGAACTTCTCGAAGAAGGCATTTCCAAAAACAAAAATCCTTTAAATCCGAGGATATCCGAACTTTATTTCGAGGCGGGCTGGATATTATCGCTCAGCTTGAACGATACCGCGGAAGCGATCCTTAATCTTCGCGAAGGCAAAAAACATCTGACCGACCAGTGCGATTACGACAACGCTCATCTCGCGCTCAAGCTTCTCGACTATCTCGAACGTTCTACGAGCGGCGAACCAGGCATACTGACAATGACCCCTAAAACATACGATGAAAATAAAAGCTTCAATGAATTAATGGATCACGAAGAGCAAGCCGGCGGAAAAGACGGAGAGCCGGCGGAAGAGCATGAGTCGCATTTATATTTCGGGCAGAACCCGTGGCATAATCCGGACACGGAAAAAAAGCTTAAAAATTCGATAGTGTTTTATTTTTTATTGTTTCTGATGTTTGGCGCATTCCGGATAACGTCACGCGTCTTAAAATCGGCGAAAAAGAATTAATGCAACGGTTTTCTCGTCCGGTTCAAGTTACCGGCCGAACCAGGCGCGCCCTGCCGGGCGCGCGATAAAAAAAACGGCGCCTCGACGGCGCCGTTTTCTATCCGATTTATTTGTTTTTTATAATCCCGAAATATATCAATCTGAAACTCAGGCATTTTCTTCTGCTTACCAATTACTTGAGCATTATAATAAGATTGTCTCCCGCCTTCAGCGAATAAGGCGTCTTTAAATTATTGGTCCTCGCGATATCGCGATAATGGGAAGTCGTTCTGAAATAGCTCTTGCTTATGCCCGCCAGAGTTTCACCTTTTTTCACTTTATGGATGACGATATTTTCATTGCCACATGCCGAAACCGCTGCAGCTTTTTGCGTATCGCGCATTTTTACCGCGCTAACGGCAACGGTTTTCCGGCCAGCCGCCTCTTTGACGCCGCCCAAGCGATTGACGCGTTTATACGGCGATACGGCAAGCGGCACGGGCGACGAAGGCGAACCGCCAATACCGCCCCGGTCAAGCTCTTTTTCGGCCGCATATTTCACCAATATCTTCTTATAAAAATTTTCCGATGAAGTGACCTGTTTATCGTATCCGGCGCGCCCCGTCGCCCCTGAATCCGGTATGCATTCGGGCGAGGCTGAATGTATGTCGGAAGCGGACGTAGCATAAGAGCTGAATATGTTCTGATGGTTATAAATTATAATTTCACCGACCATGACTGAAATTACAATCCATATCAGCGTAAACATGGTCTTGCTTGTGGGCCTTGCCTTCCGCTCCATTTCGTGCAGCGAACTCATAACGCCGCCGCGCACCAGGTCTTCTTTTATCTGATTTACCTTTTCTAAAAAATTACGCATTTTTGAGCCTCCCTATAAAAGACGAAACTTTTTGTATGTTAATGGATATCTCGCTGATATTTATTTCGGTATTTTTTTCATCTTTATTAGCGCAAATAACACAATTCATAAGAATAAATTTCCCGACACCGCACCAAACAAAAAACCTTCCAGCTCTGTGGAAGGTTTTTTGTTTTATATTTTTATTAATGTTTTTTATTAATTACCATTGCTTTCCTGAATCAGCATCAGCTTTTGAGAAGACGCCTTGAAGTCTTCGAAAGCTTTCTTAAGAGCGGCGCTTCCTTCCGGTTCGCTGGCGAGCAGACGCACATAGATCTGATATTTTTCCTGGACATCTTTCTGGCTTTGACTGTTCAAAGTATTAGCCTGACTTGAATCAGCCGCCGTTTTAGATATTGGAGACTGAACGGAGCTTTCCGATTCGTCACTTGACGCCTTTATTTCCGAGGCCGGAGCTGCCGCGGGCTTCTTTTTCAGCCATGGCAGATTGACGTTCAACGGATTTCTTTTATCTTCTTTTTTCAACTTGAAAAGAGACGCCACTTTAGCCCCTATGAACCCGCCGGCTATGCCACCTATCATGCCGCCAACGACCGGTATCGGTATGAATGCCTGGCCTAATGCCATGCCTGCCGCCATGCCAGCGGAGTGACCTATGAGATATGATGCATCCATACTGTCCCATATCCTCTTCATGCTTATCTTACCGTTCTTTTTATAATCGAGTATCATATTGGTGCCGACATCCGACCCGAGATTCGCTCCAAATAGAGCCGGCGCGGTAGAAAGAAACGCCGCGAGTATCGGCGAAGCTCCGGGAACAGGTATAAGCGAACCTACAACCGTTCCAACTGCGCCTCCGATAACCGAACCGGCAAGGCCGCCGACCAGAAACTCGGATGTAAACGTAGATTTAGCTGCATTTTTAAGGCTTTTAACCACGGTGTTTCCCTCAAGGACATTGGATGCGACGCTGAGTCCGTAACGAGCCGCGATATTAGCCGCCACTCCTCCCGCCACGCTTTTTAATATGGGCTGCCAGCCTTTAACGGTCGCAATATTTTCGGAATTGATAGACCGCTTCATCGTAAGGCCGTGAGCCATTTTTTTCGACATCATCTTCGCAAGATCGGAAGGCGAAACATATTGTGAAATACCCATTTTAAGCGTCCTGACCTTATCGCTGTTGGGCGAGTTGTCGGGAGTTATCGCCTTAACGACCTTGTGAAATGTCGCAAAAGACGCATTGATATTAGCGTTTTTACAGACGATAAAGGACGCCTTGTCGGAAAAATATTCAAGCTGCACGTCGGTAAGACCCGCCCTCACGTTTTCGGCGTAGGCTATTTCACGGGCGATAAAAAGTTTCATGCCCTTTCCTCCGTCGATTTCATTGAGAGACGGAACGAGCGCGCTTGAAATTTTCAACGTTTTTCCATCGTTTTGATATGTCTGGACGTCGGACTGATATATCTCGATATTTAAACCGGTGTTCAGCTCGTTAGCCGTTTGAAGCGACGAATATATGCTTTTCACGCTATCCAGGTCCGTAATCCGCGCACCGGTCGCCGCAGCATGTACGAAAGCCGGCGCGAATATCTGAGCGAATATGACTAGCGCGCATATTAGAGTTTTGATAGTATTGTTTCTTTTTATCATCATTATAATCACCTGCCGAAGCATGCCTTGTTTGTGTTTATATCAGTCAAACTATATGAGCGGTTTCAAAAACTTTATTTTCATAAGCGTTTCAAGTATGAACATTGTTTTCTTGCTGGTGAACTGGCCGGGCCCGAATATCTCGGTGATCGTACCGTCGGCATTGACCTTTATCTTGTATTCCTTGGAAACAGATATGTCTTTATTGATGCGCTCGATCATATCGTTCGCGAATTCCTTTGAATTGACGGCGCAAACGTCCTCGCCGTTTATCTGTTCGCTCATGTAGTCCATGTTATATGTACCGACCGCTGAAACTACTCCGTCAAAGACGAATGTTTTGGCATGCAGTTTGTTGGCGCCGACGAACACGAATACGTGCGCGTTAGGCATCGCTTTCAATACTTCTTTCCAATCCGAGAGGAAGAACGCCTGCGTGAGAATACTGTCGGTGCTGACCGGGCTGTTCGTATGAATCCTGATCTTTACGCCGCGATCGTTCGCTCTCTGTAAAGCGGCTCTTGATTTTTCGGTAAGGATAACGTATGGATTCTGGATAATTATCTCGCTCGTGCATGCGTCCATGAGGTTTACTATATTTTCGGTAATATCATTTTTTTCCGTCTGGAAATTATGTTTCCCAAATAACTTGACCGGAGCGATATGGCTGTTCGCAAAAGGTTCGTAATTTTTATAGCCGCGCATATGCAGATATGTTTTTAATTCATCGTTAACTTCTTTCGCGACGGGATCTTCAACTACTCCATTGCCTCTTATCCAGCTGTCCATGGATTTTCTTGCGGCAAGTAATTCTTTTTCCTTGTGCGACCAGTTTCCAAACAAGTCCTTATCGATATCAAAATTATTGAGTTCGGTAAATTCTTCTTCGAAAGCCGCTTTCATCTGGCCGGCTATGGCCTCGTTCTTTATAAATACGTCAGAATCTCTGAAAACCGTCGGATTATCACGCGGATCGGCAAAATAATTGAGGGAAACGTTCCTGCCGCCGGTTATCGAATATACTCCGTCGATGACGATTATTTTCTGATGGTCGGAAGCTATAAGGCTTCTTATATCGAAATTGATGATCGTGCTTGGAATCGCCTGGTGCATGGTATTAAAAACCCTTATTTCTACTCCGGGGACCTCGGCGAGTTTTTGGAGGTAATCCTGTCCCATAAAAGTTTTTGCCAGGGCCTTGCTGCCGCGCGCGTCGATCATAAGCCTTATTTTAACTCCGGCGCGAGCCTTTTCGAGCAGGAGGCCGAGCATCGCTTTTCCATAAACGTCTTTATCGAAAATGAAATAGGTCATATCTATGGTCTGTTTCGCTTCATTGAGCATGAACCAGCGGGCATAAAACGCTTCGTTGTTGTCGGTTATGAGACGGATCTGGGCCGTTATGTCATCGATCGGCATGGATGTGTTGGCAAAAGTGTCTTCGACGCCGAATACGTGGCGAGCTCCAAATACATCAGTTAAAAACTCGTAATTAACATAAGTTTTGTTGAATTCGCCGTTCTCCTGATAAGATTTGAAATTTGATACGGATTTACGATAGGTCGCCTGTTCCTTTAAAAAAGCGGCATACGCTTTTACTTTAGCAAAGGGGCTCTTCCAGGAAACAGCGTCATATGCGGTTTTCGCTTTTTTAGCTTCAACGCGATCTTTATCGATGAGCGCGGAAAGTTTTGATTTTTCCTGGCAGTATCTGGCGCGAACATAAGCCCTGTTAGCTTCTTCAAAAATCGGACCGCTCTTTACTTCGCTTACGACTTCCTGAAGAACCGCAACCGCCTTGTTATAATCAAATTTATATTTTGCGTATGCGTCGGCGAGTTCGAGTTTCGCGTGATTCGCTTCGTCACGGCTTTTGGTTGTTTTGGCGATATTTTCAAGCTGGGCGATAAGCTTATCGGCGCGGTCTTTGGCGCCGGGAGCGCGCAGCGATTTGGATATTGCGTCAAGCGAAGCCGGGACCGAGGCGGAGGCTTTCACCGAGGCGGACTGATCAACCGTTTCGGCTTCGGATACCGCGCCGGAAGCAGGTTCGGAAACCTTGGTTTTAGGCGCTACTTCCTTGTTGTAAGTTTTTAATATGGCCTGATAATTTTCAAGGGCGGCTTTATATTTTTCAGCGAGCTGTTTTAAAGAATCCTGATCCGAATTCTGATCAGCGGCCGCTTTGAACTCGTTGTAAGATTTAAGATACTGGTCGTACGCACCCTTGACCGCTGAATAGTCCGCGGCGTAAAGGGCCGTGTTTACAAGCACAAAACTACATAAAAGGCAGAAAACAACCAGATAAAAACGCATTTTCGATTTTTGCATATAAATCCCTCCAAATATTATTAATAAATTTTTTTCAAAACATAAAAAAAGGTATTGTAAAAAAATACACAAAATATTATAATTTTTTAAGATTTATAAAACAATTATAATTGCTAAAACTACTTCTGTCAAGTTTTGTAAACAACAAAAAACAAACATGTTCGTTTTTTGCACACTTTATTTATTTTAAATAATAAATAATTGAAAAATAAAACCGATAAGAATCATATGTTAAAAATTTTTTTCAAAATCCGCTTTAATTTAAAAGGACTTTCACTTCTAGAGCTCATTTTGACAATGATAATTCTCACGATAGCCGCTTCGGTCGTTTTACCCGTGGGCAAGATCTACGTTGTTCAAAACATCGAGGAGAACTTGAAAACAAACCTTTTAAACGTGCGCAACGCGATAGAAAAATACAATAAGGATACCTCCGAAAACCTCCTTGAGAGCACCACCGGTTATCCACGTTCCATAGATGTTCTGCTTAGAGACCGGTATCTTCGGCGCATGGAAATCGAACCTTTCGGAGCCCGCTGGCAGTACGCACCTTCAACCGGGGTTTATGTCTGGAAAGACTTCATCGAAACTACGACCAACCTGCCGTACCTTACCTTCGGAAGATCATACGTGGCGCAGGGCACCGACGAGATCTTCAATATCAGGACATCGGCCTCAAATACAGGACTGAACGGAACAATTTATACCAATTGGTAAAAAAATTAAATAAGACAGGAAAATTTATGATAATCACACCGGTTAGACCGCTGAAAAACAAAATTTATATAAATTATCGTGGAATATCGCTTCTTGAGTTTGTAACCACAATATTTATCGCGCTAATACTTATCGGCACGACAGTCTATTATCAGGAAGGGGCGGTCGAAAACGCAAAAGCGAGCGCGCTCAAACAGACATTAACCGAAATAAGAAAAGCCATAGACACATATTATGAGGTAAGCCTTACCAAAAGCCCGCCCGGAAAGTACCCGACGCTCGACGAACTCGTTCCGAATTACCTCAGAAGCTTCCCGGTCGATCCGGTAACGCATTCAAACGTATGGATAATAACCAAGGACGATTACGTAAACACTTGCCTTTCAACTGATGTTTACACCGGAGCTTACGATGTTAAATCAACGGACCCGCGATATAAAAATTTATAAAATAAAATTTATGGTGAGTTAAAATGAGCGAAAATACAATTTCATTCCAATCAAAAAAACTCGAAGACATAATTTTATCCATGAACCTCATGAAAAAAGAGGACATATCTTCGCTTGTAAACGAATGTCAGGCCCGCAGAAAGCCCCTTTTCGAAGCAATAATCGAAAAAAAACTGATCGATGAAACAAATCTGTATAAAGCTCTCGCGATACAGTCAAACCTCGACTTCGTCGACCTGAAAAAATTCGAGGCGCCGAAAACCGTAATCGGCCTTCTTCCGTCAAATCTGATAAAAATACAAAACCTGGTACCGATCTCCCGCGAAGGAAACCTGCTAACGATCGCGACATCGGACCCTTCGAGCTTTTTTTCCGTGCAGAGCATAAGAATGATAACCGGCCTTAACGTAAAACTCGTCGTCTCTCAAAAAACCGAAATAGTCAGACTTAAGAATAAATACCTTGATTCCTCGCCGGTTCAGAGAACGCAGGCCGAATCGATCCCTCAGAAAGTTTTCGGAACGGCGATAAAAAGCGCTGAAGTCGTCGACAAAAAAAACCAGGCTAAATCGATAAACATCAATGAAATAATCGAAGACTTGAACCTTGAATTCGTCACTCAGTCGGGCCAGGACCAGAATGATCTTGAAGACGCGCTTACCGAATCGAGACAACGCCCGGTAATAACATTCGTCAACAAGACGATCATCGAAGCGGTCCGGAAACAGGCGTCGGACATACATATCGAAAGGGCCGAAAACGTTTGCCGCGTAAGATTTCGTATCGACGGCGAGCTTTACGACCAGTACAGCGTTGAAAAAGAAGCTCACGACCCTATAATTTCACGCATCAAGGTCATAGCCAACCTCGACATAGCCGAAAGGAACATGCCTCTCGACGGCAGCTTCAAGCTTCGCATAGAAGGCGCCTTCGTCGATTTCCGCGTTTCCATATTCCCTTCGATATACGGACAGAACGTAGTAATAAGAATTTTAAACAGGCGGGTCGTTCCTCTCGATATAACGAAGCTCGGCTTCACGCCTAAAAACCTCGAAACATATAAACAAAAGATCACCAAGCCTTATGGAATGGTATTGGTAACCGGCCCCACCGGATCGGGAAAAACCACGACGCTGTATTCATCGCTTCTTCAGATAAACGACGGCAGGAAAAAGATCATAACGGTCGAGGACCCCGTTGAATTCCAGCTTGAAGGAATACATCAGACGCAGGTATTCATAAACAAGATCGACCCGCTCAAATCTCTCACTTTCGCCATGGGGCTGCGCTCGATATTGCGCCAGGATCCGGACGTCATAATGATAGGTGAAATCCGCGATCCCGAATCGGCAAATATAGCCGTTAACGCCTCGATGACGGGCCATCTCGTGTTCTCGACGGTTCACGCCAATCACGCGGTAGAGGTCATTTCTCGCGTAAAATCACTCGACGTCGACGTCAACCTTTTCATGGATTGCGTCAACGTTATAATCGCCCAGCGCCTCGTCAGAAAAATATGCAACAACTGTAAAACGCTCGTGGAAAATGTCGAGGCTGAATTCTCTGCGCTGCAAATGCAGCCGATCCCTCTCGAAGGAAAACTTTATAAGGGCGCGGGTTGCGACATTTGTTCCTACACAGGTTATCTCGGCCGCATAGGCATATTCGAATTTTTCAATATAACAGATACCATAAAAGAAAACATATCCAAAACCCAGTCGATATTCAAAGTAAAAAAAATGGCCATGGAGGAAGGAATGACCACGCTTCGGGACGCGTGTCTCGAAAAGGTCAATCAGGGCGAAACCACCATCGAAGAGCTTAAAAATATATCCATGGAGGATTAATCGTTGAACCTTAAAGACGTTTTCGCTAAAATAACATCATTATTCCAAAAACGCGTTTTTGAAGGAAACGACGATTCCGTCATGGCCGTAGATATCGGTTCCCATACGATAAAAGTTCTGCACGGATTCAAAAAAGGCGGCGATATAACCATTAAAAATCTGTCGTCCGTAAATTCCCCGACCATAATGAACAAGATATCTTACTACGATGACATATCTTCCGAATCCGAGATTATAATTGGCAAAATAGAAGCCTTGCTCGAAAATTTCGCCGCGGAATCGAACAGCTTTTTCATATCCCTGCCGGATAACTTTTCAGTGCTCAAATTTCTTACCGTCGAGGAATCGCCTGATTCGCCGAAATTCAAGGAAGCGATAAGAGCCGGCATCGAACCGAACCTTCCTCATCCCTACGAATTCTGGGAGATAATAAGCGACACTATAGAAAGCCACGACAAAAGTTACAGCGTTCTGGTAATGGCTACGCTGAAAAAAAATTACGAAGCGCTGAATGATTTTTTTTGCGACGCGGTCGCCGAGCCGGACTTCGTTTCCTGCTCATCCGTTCTCGCTTTTGAAACGTTATATGCTTACCTCGACGCCGCGGGCGATTCGAATATCGCCGTCGTCAACATGGGGCACACGACCACTACGGTCTCGATATTTAAAGGAGCGCATCTGAGGGCGATGCAAACATTATACGGCGGCGGGTATAATTTTACGATAGATGTTACGAACGCCATGCAGATATCCACTTCCGAATCCGAAAAATTCAAAAAAAACGAGCTCTTTTTTCTGCCCGAATACGTGCCTCAACAGGAAAAAATTAAAAATTTTATAACTATAAAACCGTCTTTTATGGAACTGACGCGCGGAATCTTTTATATTTTCGAGAGCTACTTCACGCAATATTTCGAGGAAAAAATCGATGAAATTATTTTATTCGGCGGCGGCTCCAATTTCAACAATATCGAGGTCACGATCGGCGGGATACTCAATACGCCTGCCAAAAAGGCTTCTTCGATAGTTAAAGCTAAATATGTTGACGGAACGCCCGTCGAAGACGATATAGTGAATCAGTTTCTCCCTTTGTTAGGGGCAATATGCGGAGGGATCTCAAATGAAAGTAAAACTTAATATAAAAAGCAACGCGAAAATCTATCAGAAGGTGAACTGGCCTATATTAGGCGCTTTTCTTCTTACCGTAGTAATATCGGTATTATGGCTATACGGCCTCAATGGAACGCGCGCGGAATACGTTTCGCGGATAAGCGAATATGAAGCCAAAACGGCTGAAGTAAAGGCGCGGGTCGCAAAAAACGACGCGTTAAAAAAGAACGTCGAAAACAAGCAGTTCATCGACCGCGACAACCTCGCCTCGATAAATCAAAAGGTAACGCAGCTTGGAAAATTCACGGGCCAGAAACCTCTTCTGTACAATTTTTTCCAGGCTCTGGAAGACGCGATGACCAGCGAAATTTTTATAACCAAAATATATAACAATGCCGAAAAAAACAATGAATTAGGTATAGAGGGAATGAGTTCGAATGCCGATAATATTACTGAGTTCGTAAAAAAGCTCCAGACGGCGAGGGCATTTACAAACGTCGATCTGAAAAAAATAGCGGGCGATAACATAAACATGCAAAAAAGCCTGAGATTCCTCATAACTTTCAACCATGAAAACGCCGCGATGCTCCAGTTTCCCGCTATAACTCCCGAAGAAAAAGCCGCGCCCAAAAATTAATTAGCAGGAAGTGCCAATGGACCGTACCCAGCTGATTCAGAAAAAAATATTCCCCATAACGATGATATTTTTTATAGCTATAGCTATAACATACTATGCCTATGTCAATTTTTACGTCAAGCAAAAATTGAACGCCGCCCAGGCGGCTTACGACGCCGCCACAAGAATTGAAGCGCCGCAAACGCAGATAAACGTCAAGCAGTTTGAAAAATCACCCAGATACGGTGATCTTATGGCCCAGCTCGCCAAAATCGAGGAAAACATAAAGGTTATCCTGCCATCGATAAAAAATTTCGGCGTAGTCGCGGACCAGATACAAAATCTCGCTCAGGAATGCGACGTGGAAGTCATCAACCTCAATATTTTCAACCCTTCCGAAACCACGTCCGCCCTTCAAATATATCCTATGAGCATCAAGCTCGAATGCAAATCCACTTACAAGGCTTTCAAAAAATTTTTATGGTGCATGGAAAACTGCACCAACACTATATTTATAGACAAGCTAAAGATAGTTTCAAGTTTTTCGGAAGAAAAAATAACCTATTCATACGATCTTACAAGTTATATAAAAAAATAAACGGCAGAGTGAAATAAATGTTTAGAAGCAGAACAACGATAATAATTTTAATAATAATAGCGCTGTCTATTTATATGCAGTTCGGCAACGTCATAAAGGAAACTTTTTCGTCCTTTGTGGCCGCTCCCACACCCGATCCAGCCAAAGTGGCCGACGCATATATTCCAGGGACCGTTCAACCCGGCCAATCCGCCGATCCTAAAATGGTAGGCTTTGAGGAAAACGACTATCAGAAGCTTTTATACGACATCAAATCACTTAAAATCGAAAATTTCGACAAGGTAAAGCTTCCTAAAGAATATACCTTCCAGGCTAAAAATATATTCGTGCCACGGATCACTTCGTCGCGCGAAATGGAGCTGGGTGAAACGGGCGACGAATTAAAGAAGACGTATGCCGTAATACTTAACCCCGCCGATCTCACCTACGTCGGCTTTTATAACACGCCCGGAAGCATGACCGCGCTTTTCAAAACTCGGGCCAGCGACAGCAGGTTGACCGTGGTAAAAACCGGAGATTTTTTCCCGAATTCCAACTTAAGGCTTAAAGCGGCTAACGAAAGATATGTCATATTCGAAAATCTGATCGACCAATCCACGTCCAGAATCTATTTCACCGCCGGCGCGAACGCTAACGCTCAACTTCCGACGCAAGGCGCACAGGGAGAAAAAAAATGAACAAACAATATGAAATCACGCGAATGCTGAAATCAGACGATCTCGCCGTAAGGGAATACGCTCTCGGCGCCCTCACAAATTCAGAATCATTGCTGCCTTCAATCGTCGAAGAGCTGTATTGCTTTTTAAGCACCGAAAAAGAGCCGGCGCTAAAATTAATGGCCATCAAAATTCTCGGAGATAAAAAAGCGGACAAATCGCTCACGTTCTTTAAAGCCAACATAGATTCCTGCGACGCTCAAATAAAAATCGCCATGTACGATTCGCTTTCAAAATTCCAAAGCCGCGAGGCGCTTGAGTTCGCGCTCGAACGCTACCGCGAAGAGAAAGCCGAAGCCATACGCTCGAAAGTGGTCAGGACGGCCGCGGTTATCGCAAGAACTCTGGGAACCGATATCGGCGGAGAAATGACGCTTGAATTTCTAAGGGACGCCGACGCCAGGGTCCGCGCCAACGCATGCTCGATAAAACTCGATCCCGAAAACGCTTTACTTAAAACGGAATACAAGAAAAAACTTTATGAGGGCCATGCAAGACTTACCGCGGAAGCGGCCATAGCGTTATACGAAAGCGGCGAGCATGGAACTCTGGATTTCATATCCGGCCTTATTCCAAAAGCCTTAACGGCTTCGGAAAAAGCTTCATATGCTTACGCCCTCGGCCGCATGCCCTCACCGGAATCATCAGCTTTACTCATCGGACTTTTAAGCGACGCCGACGGCTGCGTAAGGGCCGGCGCCATTTCATCCCTGGGAGCGCTCCGCGAAAAATCAGCTATAAAGGATCTTTTCGAGCTTTACTTTCTGGAATTCACCGGGCGCAGGGAAAACCTTCAGATCATAATCAATTCAATGAAAAAGATCGATGAACTCCACGCGGCTTACGCGCTCCACTATGAGATCAATATCGCGCACGACAACGCTTACAGAAAAGCCACGCTGATAAAGATTTTTTCACACTTCGCCCCGGCCGAGCTTTCAAACAATTTCAAAAAGTTTCTCGAGGACGCCGATGCCCGCGTCCGCGCCAACGCCGTGGAAGGCGTTTTAACGATGAAGGAACGCGGCGTGATAGACCGCGATTTCGTCATAAAAAATCTTTTCATGAGCACGTGCGACGGCAATCCGCGCGTAGCTGCTAACGCGATCTTCGCGCTATATAAATGCGGAATGTCAGGAATAATATCGGTGCTGCGCGAGATGCTGAATTCAAGGGTTGAAAACGTGAGAAGGGCCGCGGAATACGCAAGGGGATATTTCCCCGAATGCGTGGTATGGAATTAAAAAGCCAGCCGATGGAGTATTTTTATTTTTAACAAGAATGTATTCTTTTAAAATTGCGATACTTCGAATACAAATAAAAAAGCGATTCACTTCCTATAAGCTTATTTAAAACGCTTATCAGCAAAGCTAAATGATCGCGTTTAAACGAAAGCGATTTATAAAGGAATTGTTCGAAATTTTTATAATTTCGAACTTCAAGCCAGGCCATCGCGGTAGTTAAATAATGCCGGCCGACGGCGCCGTTCAATTGAACCTCGCTAAAACCGATCTTATTTATGGCCGAGCAGAGCGCGCGAAAGGCGCCAAGGTGGCTTTTCAGGTTATCGTTGCCAAGCATGTTTTGCCCGTGCATTCGAAAAAGGCAAAGTGGCTCGTTTATAAAATAAAAATGATA
>CAZJFS010000119.1:0-13632 GCA_964545075.1 uncultured bacterium | reverse complement strand
CTTTAAGGAGGCCGCAAAAACCGGCCTCCTTTTTTAAGGAGTCAAGAATATTTTTATAATGAACTTGTTTAAATTAAAACACTATATTATAAATTCCGCATTTATATCCATAATCCTCGCGGTTTCGTTTTTATCTCCGCAAGACCCATTATCGGCGGAAGAAAAAACAGCGACCCCCGCCATGAAATATAATATCATGCAATCCATTGAAATAAAAAAAACGGCGGCGTTAAAATTCGATTCGGGCGCGAATTTGATATTATCTCCCGATTTCAGCGACGAAGACGCCCTTGTTGTAAGCCAATTATTTAATTACGAAAGTTTCGACACCGATGAAACATATATATTCAAATTGGATTCGGCCCGGCCCATAGGCCTTATGACGATAGAAGTAGCTTTCGACGTATCCTCGCCCGATGAAAAATTCGACGTTTTCTGCGTGGACAGATCGAGCGGCGCTTATAACGAACTCGCGTTCACCACGCTGACCACAAGCGGAGAGACTTTGATAAATTCTTCCATCGGATCAATGTCGGATAACGCTAACGCTATTTTTAAATCAGGAGCCGATAAAAAATTTAACGGCGACATAATAATTTTCGCTCACGCGCTTAATTTCAAAAAGGTCGATTCGGCGAAACAGACGGCGGCCAAATCAGGGGCCGTTCTGAAATTAAAAAGCGGGTCGGGCGTTGAAATACCAGCCGGCTCCCTTGACGATACGGCGGAAGTCGCGATCGGCGAGTTCGACATATCAAGATTCGATAACGCGCCGGCCCAGAAAATATTCACGGTGCAATCGTCATCGGCGATAAAAAACGCCGTTCTCACGGTAAAACTTCCGGAAAAATACTGGAAGAAATATATAAGCGCGGTCTATATGCCGCCCGACGGCGACAATGTTTTCATCGATCCAGTCTATGACGATACCGCTAAAACCATGGCGATAAAACTCGACGGCGGAAAACGGCCGGTGGCGGACATGAAAAGAAAACCGCGCGGAAAAGGCAATCAGGGCGGAACGGCGGCGCCCGGCGGAGAAAATAAAGGCGTGGATTTCGAAGCCGGAGCGTGCGTCGTCATCGAGACCGGCGGAGAGCCGCTGGAGGTCCCCGCTTCCAAACTCATGGAGCTTCCCTACTACGAACAGGGCCAGAGCGGATGCTGCTGGGCCGCCTCGACCTTGATGTTCATAATGTCGTATCTTGACGGGCCATATTCTGATACATCGATATACGAGATATTGAAGGGAATGAAGCTCGGAAAAGACGAAGGCATCGGCGGCGCATGGTCGTCGGACATGACTAGGCTCGGCGCCCGGATCAAGGGATATACCGGAAAAAAAACCGAGACCGTCACTTTTTACAATTTCAATAATTTCATAAAATACGTCATAGCCCAGGTGGCTTCGGACAAGCCGGTCATGGCAAACATGGGGCTCCATCAGGGCCTGTTTCTCGGCTATGAAATAACGGACGACGGCAAAAAAACGATGATCTACCACGACCCGCAAAATTCAAGAGAAAAAACGCCCGCTCAGACGCCATATAGAAAAGTGAGCGACGCTCAGATCCAATCCGATTTCACGCCGTCATTCGCGAAATCGATAAATATCACGATCAGCGCGAAGGAGCCGATCGATCCCAAAAAAATCCGACTTCAAACCTTCCATATGCCTGATTCGCAGGACGGGAATATCCTTATGAAAAGTTCAGGGGGAGTCGGCACGATCAAAAAAGTCGGAAAAAGAAGGCTTGTCGCGGATTTCATAACATGGGACGCCTTCTCCGAAAACGGCTATAAGTTCAAGGCCTGGCAGGAACAGCCCGAATTCGATGAATTCGTCATAAGCGCGATGCCCGTCTGGAATTCGGACCGCAAAAATGACGCCCAATGCGTGATAAGATCCTCGATACACAGGATCAGGGGCGGAATTATAGAGTATCCCGCCCTTCTGGAAACCGGCGAAGTTAAAATAACCCTGAAACGCTACGAAGACGGCAGCGTTCCCGACCAGACCGGAAACCACCCGTCACGGTATCTGTACTCGAACGCGTTCGAAATAAATAAAATGAAAAGCAAGCTCGACGCGGCCGACCTCGAATTCGCCGTAGTGAACGAGCTCAGAGACGCTAAAAATAATCTGATCGGCCTTTTCAATATAAAATTCAAATACAGGCCGCTTATCATAACGCCCGGTTCCGCGAAAGGAACCGCGCCCGGCGGAAATATCCAATTCAAAGCCTCCATCGGCGAAAATCCTGTAAACTGCGAATGGTCCGTTTCGGACAACGACAACGCTTCGATAGACGCAACCGGCCTCTTCAAATTATCCGAAACCCCGAAACAGGACATCGCGCCTAAAATATCGATCGGCGCGGTCGAAAAAAACGATAACGCGCCTCAATTGACGATCGGCGACACGGCGGTGAAACTTTTAAAATGCGCGACGGCCGAGATAGAGGCCGCGCCGCCGGCGCGAATAGAAAAACTTGTCATCAAGCCTGAAAACGCGGTCATCGGAAAGAACGACAGGGTAAGCTTCAAGGCTTTCGCGGATAACGAAGAAACGACCGAAATATCATGGAAATTGACCAGGGCGCCAGGGTTACTGGTCAATACCGGCGGCATAACCACTATCGAATCCCATGAAGAAGAAGCCGTCGAAAAAAGCGATATTCTCGGCGAAATAAATAAGGAAGGAGTTTATACGCCGCCGGATCTGGCGACCGAATATTCGGTCCAGATCATCGCAACTGCAAAAGCCTGCCCTTCCATAACGGCAAACGCCAAAGTCTGTATCTCGAGCGTTAAAATAATCGAGGAAAGCGACCCCGTAGAGCTCGAAGCGGGCAACAGATACAGGGCAACGGCGGCCGGTTCTTATCCGCCTGAAAATTACAGTTTCAACTATGATTTCGGCGACGGCTCGCCGGCGGTCAACACCGAAAGAGACGACTGCGACCATAAATATGAAACCGTCGGAACTTACACGCTTAAAGTCGAGCTGGTCGACGGCGATAAAAAGGTTTTCGCCGAGGATTCCCGAAAGGTGACCGTTAGCGAAAATAAAATAAAGGTATTCAAAGAATACTACGAATCATATACTGGCGAACAAACGATCAAAAGCGAGTTCGAAGGATATGAAAAAAACGATACGATTCATAAGCACGGCAAATTCAAGAGCTACTCCCAGGGCGGATGGCTCAAATCCGAAGGCGAATACCGCGAGGACAAAAAAGAGGGAAAATGGAAATATTACAACGGCGATAAAACATACTCCGAAGCGTTTTTCGTAAACGACAAAAAACAGGGGACGTGGATCAAATATTTCGCTTCCGGCGCTAAACACGACGAATATAATTACGTCAACGACATCTGCGAGGGGCCATATACCGAATGGTTCGAGGACGGAAAAGTTTCGATAAAATGCTCGTACCGCAACGGCAAGCGCGAAGGGCTTTATACGAGCTGGTATCACGACGGGAAAAAAGAAAGGGAAGGCGAATACAGGGACAGCAATGAAAACGGCGTGTGGACCTTCTGGAGAAAAGACGGGTCCGTAAGCGAAAAGTCCTTATATGAAAACGGTAATCGCAAGGAAATATTGAATACTTATTGAAACGGCAACCTTGATCGCGCTAATTTACGGCCAGCCCATATTTTCCGACCATCTTCAATGCCGCTTCGTAATCGGAGTTTTTGAGTTTATCTGAAAGCTCGGGATATTCGCTTGCTTTATGGGCCGGCCAGTATTGCGCCATTATATTCACGGAAGCGTTTTTCGATATATTCCCGGCAAGGAATTTAACGATATTCTCAGTACCGGCCAGGCCGCCGGGAAGAACTAGATGGCGTACGATAAGCCCGCTTCGCGCAATGCCGTCGCGGCCGACCACGAGATCGCCAGCCTGCCCGTGCATTTCGGTCACCGCTTCGCGGTTATATTTAACGTAGTCTTTGACGCCGGAATATTTAAAGGCGCTTTCATCGTCGCCGTATTTCATATCAGGCATATAAATATCGACTATGCCGTCCAGAAGTTCGAGCCCATCCTTCGAATCGTATCCGCCGCTGTTATACACTATGGGTATTTTAAGCCCCGATTTCGCCGCGTGAAAAACAGCTTCGACGATCTGCGGTATGACGTGCGAAGGAGAGACGAAATTGATGTTATGGCAGCCTTCCGATTGAAGCTTTATCATCATGCGCGCAAGCGTTTCAGGCCTGGTTTCATAGCCGCCGCCGCCCTGGCTGATCTCGAAATTCTGGCAATAGGCGCATCTCATGTTGCAGCCGCTGAAAAACACCGTTCCCGATCCGTTCGTTCCGCTGAGAATCTTTTCTTCGCCCGGATGCGCGAAATGTGAATTGACCCTCGCGAGAATTCCAGTTTTGCAGAAGCCATGCTCATTTTTCCGGTTAACGCCGCATTTATGCGGACAAATAGCGCATTTAAAAAGGCGGAGGTTGGCTTGCATAACCCTGCCCGCAAATTCGCCGGTTTCAAGAAGTTTTAAATACTTCGGCGCAATGCTCATTTTAAATCCTTTCAAATCCTTTTTCAGGCCGCGACGCCTCGATAATTTTGAATAACCATATTTTATCACAGGAATTTTTCGATGTCCATACACTTTTTATAAGCATGTTTTTTAAAATAACGCCGTGGCGTTATTGCTATTTATCATTTCTAAAATTTGCAATGTATAAAATAATCTGATATAATATGCCGCGTATAAGGCGCCGATCCTCCGGACGGCGACCCAAGCATTTCGTATCGCGAAATAATCTGCAGAAAAGAGGACTTGAACCCATGGGTCAGGTACCATTTTACGTTATTATAGGCGGCGGCAGGCTCGCCTCTCATCTTTCAAACTATTTTACCCTCAAAAAAATTGAATTTTCACAATGGACCAGAAATAGCGGCGTAGGGCTTCCCGAACACATTTCGCATATCCCCCCTGATTCGATAGTTCTTCTGGCCGTATCGGACGGAGCCATAGCTCAATTAGTCGAAGAGCACGCCATATTGAGAAAATTTTCGCCTGTTCATTTTTCAGGATGCGTATCGGTCGCGGGCGTGACCGGCGTTCATCCCCTGACATCCTTTACGCGCAGTTCTTCCGGATGGGGCCTTCACGACTATGAAATGGTCCCTTTCGTCCTTGAAAAAGGCGGAGCCGGATTCGAAGATATATTTCCCTGCCTTGACAACCCTCACTATTATATAAATGCCGAACAAAAACCTTTATATCACGCCCTATGCGTCGCGGCCGGAAATTTCACGACCATGCTCTGGGGCGAAGCAATGCGGCAGTTCTCCGATATACTTTCGCTGCCACCGGAGATCCTTCACCCTTATATGGACAGGGTTTCGGCCAACATAAAATCGGAAGGCCCGGCGGGGCTTACCGGTCCGCTTGTCAGAGGCGACATCGGAACAATAGAGCAAAACATCAAGGCGATAAAAGGCACCCCGTTAGAGCGAATTTATCTCTCGTTTTTAGGGCTTGCCGGCATTTCAATTTCAACGGGCGGTGACATACTTTGAACGTAAACGATTTCGCTAAATATAAGCTGAAAAAAAGAAAGATCTCGATGATCACGTGCTATGACCATTATTCGGCTAAAATAATCGCGGCGACGGATATAGACTGTATCCTCGTCGGCGACAGCGCCGCGATGGTTATGCACGGCTATGATTCGACGATAGGCGCCACTTCTGATATGATGGCGACTCATGTCATGGCGGTCTCCAAAGGCGCGCCGGATAAATTCATAATCAGCGACATGCCTTTTCTCGCGGTCAGAAAAGATAAAGCACACGCGATGAAATGCGTCGGGGCGCTGATACGCGCCGGAGCCAACGCCGTTAAGATCGAAGGCGTCTCAGGGCATGAAAAGATCATATCGCATATAATCGGTTCGGGAATTCCTGTCATGGGGCATCTGGGGCTTACTCCTCAGTCGGTCAACGGCCTCGGAGGCTATAAGGTCCAGGGCGGAAGCGACGCCGCGCGCGACGCCATAATGCGCGACGCCGAAAAACTCGAAAAACTCGGCGCGTTCTCGATCGTACTCGAATGCGTTCCGGCCGTTCTGGCGGGAGATATATCTAAAAATTTGAATATTCCCGTTATAGGTATCGGCGCGGGTCCGAAAACCGACGGACAGGTTCTCGTTCTTCAGGATATGTTGGGACTTACCGGCGAATTCAAGCCGAAATTTTTAAGGAAATATCTGGACGGGTCGGCCATTTTCAAGGCCGCCATAGAAAATTATCATAAAGACGTTGTTTCGGGTTCATTTCCCGATGAAAGCGAGAGTTATGAATGAAGATATTTAAAAGCATGAGCGAATGGATAAAGTTCAGAAAAACGCTGTCCGGGACCGTCGGGTTCGTTCCGACGATGGGCGCGCTTCACGACGGTCACGCCTCTTTAATGAAACGCTGCCGCGAAGAATGCGATGTCGCCGTGGCGAGCGTATTCGTAAATCCAGTCCAATTCAACGATCCCAAAGATCTGGAAAAATATCCGCGCGCTCCGGAATCAGACGCTAAAACGCTCGAAAGTAATGGCGCCGACTATGTTATTTTCCCTGAATATAACCAGATTTATCCGGACGGATACCGTTACAGGCTGACGGAAAACGAGCTCTCTAAAACGCTTTGCGGCGCTTCGCGCCCCGGACATTTTGACGGCGTGCTCACGGTCGTGATGAAGCTGTTCAACATCGTAAAACCCGACCGGGCTTATTTCGGCGAAAAAGACTACCAGCAGTTTTTATTGATAAAAGGCATGGCCGAAGCGTTTTTCACCGGCGTCGAAATCGTGCCGTGTCCCACGATCCGCGAATCCGACGGACTTGCGATGAGCTCGCGCAACGCGCTTCTGGAACCGTCCCTGCGGCCGGTCGCGCCTGAATTTCACGAAGCGCTTTCTTCAGGCCTTCCGGCCGTGGAAATAAAAACCGTATTAACTAAAAAAGGTTTCGTGATCGATTATATCGAGGAACATGACGGAAGGATATTCGGCGCGGTATTTCTCGGAAAAGTGAGGTTGATAGATAATGTCAAAAGGTAAAATACTTTTTCAGCTTACGGGTTCGATATCCTGTTACAAAGCCTGCTTCCTGATATCAAAGCTCGTGCAGGCTAAATACGAGGTGCAGCCGGTCGCGACTGAAGCGGCGCTTAAATTCGTCGGCGAAGCCACGCTCGAAGGCCTCACTGATAAGCCGGTTTATAAAAGCATGTTCGGCGACGGGCTCGCGAAAGCGCATATCGAACTCGCGGATTGGGCGGATATAATGCTTTTATGCCCCGCGTCAGCCAACACCATAAACTCCCTCGCGGGCGGCCTCGCTGAAAGCCTCACCGGAGCCTTGTTTTTAGCCAATAACTTCAGGAAACCTTATCTCATAGCGCCGGCCATGAATTCGAACATGTACGAGCATCCGGCCACGCGGAGATCTTTAAAACAGCTCGAGGATTGGGGATGCGAGGTTTATCCGACCGGCGAAGGAATGCTCGCCTGCGGCGCCATCGGCAAAGGCCGGCTTATAGAGCCGGACGAGATATTCAAGGACATAGAGAGGCGTTTCTCATGAATGTCCTTATAACGGCGGGCGGCACGGAAGAGATCATAGACGGCGTCAGATCGATAACAAATACCAGCACCGGCGCCACCGGCGCCGCGATAGCCGAAAAATTCATTCAAAAAGGCGCCGGCGTCGTTTATGTTCACGCGAAACGGGCGTTGAAGCCGTCTTCGTTATGCGAAATGGTCCCCTTCACGGATTTTTCATCCCTGGACTCGAAACTCTCGGAACTGCTTTCACGCGAAAAATTCGACGCCATCATACACGCCGCGGCCGTATCGGATTATTCGGTCGCCGGAATAAAAGCCGGCGATAAAACATTCGCTCCGTCGGCCGCCGTAAAGATCGAATCCGATTCAGGAGAAGGAATTTCGCTCGTTCTAAAAAAAAATTTCAAGATAATCGAACGCCTCCGTGAATATTCATCGAATAAAAATATCACGGTGATCGGGTTCAAGCTAACCAACACGCCGGACGAACGGCAGAGATCGGAGGCGGTCGAAAAGTTGTTGTCGAAAGGCGGCGCGGACTTCGTCGCGCATAACGACCTGTCGGGAATAAGCGCCATTTCGCATATCGTTTCGCTTTATTCGAAGAACGGGGTCGTAGCGGTTTTTAATACCAAGGTAGAACTCGCGGAAGGTTTATACTCGCTCGTAGCGAGAATATTGAAAGGGGAAAAGCCATGATTCTCTGTCTCGACGTAGGCAACAGCCAGATATACGGAGGAGTTTACTCCGAAAAAAAATTAAAGTTCCAGTTCAGAAAACGCTCGGCCGTGGAGGCTTCTTCCGATGAAATGGGAATGTTTTTACGGCAGGTGCTCAGAGAGAATGGCATAAATCCGGACGAGATCAAAAATATAGCGTTCTGTACAGTCGTTCCGGACATCATTCACACGCTCAGAAATTGCTGCGTCCGCTATTTCAAGATAAACCCTTTCATGGTGGGCCCCGGCGTCCGGTGCGGCATCAAGATAAAATACAGAAATCCGCTCGAACTCGGCGCCGACCGCATAGCCAACGCTATCGCCGCGGTCCATAAATATCCCGGGCGCGACATCGTCATAATCGATATGGGAACGGCGATAACCGTCTGCGCCGTAACTTTTGACAAGCAATATATGGGCGGAGCTATATTCCCTGGCCTAAAAACTTCCATGGACGCGCTTGAAAGCAAGACCGCGAAGCTCCCGAGCGTAGAGATAATCAAGCCTGAAGCCGCATGCGGAAGATCTACAGTCGAAAACATCCAATCAGGGCTTTACTTCGGAACTCTGGGAATGGCTCGCGAACTTATCACGCGCATATCCGCGGAATGTTTCGAAGGCAGAAAACCCATGGTGATAGGCACTGGCGGGTTCGCCGGAATGTACACCGAGTCGGGCCTCTTTGACGAATTCGTTCCGGACCTGGTGCTTTCGGGAATATTTCATTCGCTTTCGATGAATTCATAGATCGATGACGCATATCGTTTCACGCAAAAAAGGCTAATCGCCGGAAACCATGAACGTGATCTTATACAGGCCGTCGCTTCCTTTTTCTATGGAAAGCCTGTAATCCAGGGCGGAGCGAATGAATTTGCCGTATATATACCCTTCCTCGCCGCCGGAGAGGACCACTTTTTTCCAGGGATGGGATTCCCCGCCAATCTCCTCGAAAACTTCTTTTTCGTCGGAGCTGTCGCAAACATAAACGACCTCGCGATCTATCGTTTTTACGACGGCTGATTTCGATGAAGGCTTTTCACGGACATTGACGTCGCGGCCTGTAACTATTTGATATTGATAGTCCGTAAGCCCGTCCATTTCAGCAGTATAAGTGTAAGGAGCGGTATACGACGCGTTGTCTTTTTCGATGCCGCCGCCGAGCGCAAATATGGTTTCGAGCTCTTTCCACAACTTAGAATTTTGCGGATTTTTATCGAGTTCCCACATTTTTTTGAATTCGGCCTTTCCGGATTCGGCCCCGAAACCTATCTTGATATTCTCATCGACGTATTTCAAAAGCATAACCGCGTTTTTTTCTTTTACGGCCTGCTTTATGCCGTCAACGGCTGTTTTTAAATCTCCGATTTTAGAATAGTTGTCAGCGTGCGGAATGATCTTAACCCGCTTATACTTCTCAGGTTTTTTAATATCGGCGGCAGCCGGGAACCCCGGAGATGATATTAGAAAACATGTTGAGATAAGCGCGAACACCAAATAATTATATTTTAATTTCCGAAAATTTTTCAACATATGCAATTAACCGCCTTTCTTTTTTTATCCTGTAAAAAATTTTTCAATTATATTTTATCAGAAATTCCTGAAATCAGAGGATATTTTTTTATTTTTTCACGCAGGCATTTGGCAACATAAAATTTGACATATATAATCAAATGTGTTAAGATAAAATAGTTTATTATACTCGAAAGATAGGGAAATTTTTAAAAAAACGCTGGTCGTTAATAATATAAAAGCCATAGAAGGGGGCATCATGATAAGCGGCATAACGTTGGGGTCGGTTTATACTTTCTTTTTTGTCTTCGGTCTCGGATTCGCTGTTATTTCAGCTATTTTTTCCTCCTTCGGCGGGCACGCCGACATCGGCCAGCATATCGACGGAATTGGAGCGGGAACGGACGCGCATGTTGACGTCCATGCCGGCGACACCGCCAACGGCCATGTCAATATACACTCCGATTCTTCACATCTGACTCATATTTCCATATTGTCGCCTCTTACCATATCCGTCTTCGCTACGTCGTTTGGCGGATTCGGAATACTCTGGCAGCGCGCATTCGCGGATAAATTCGTTGAAATAGGCATGGTTTCAGGCGTGGTATTCGGCGTCATCGTAGCAGGATTCACTTTCTGGGCTTTCGCAAAATTATTCAGCGAAACGCAGGGCACGTCAAACGTACGCGCCGAAGACCTTATCGGATCCGAATGCGACCTGACCGTCGGCATAACCGACACAAATCCTATCGGTCAGGCCGTCTTTGTCGCCAAAGGACGCAGACAGGTATCCATGGCAAGGTCCTTCGACGGCAAGCCTATCGAAAAGAACCGTAAAGTCACTATAATGAAAGTCGATAAAAATCACGTTTACGTCAAGGAATAAATATAAGCAAAATTTAATATTTATGACGCGCTTCAAAGATTATATCAAATAAATAATAAAACAAGAATATTCGAAAATTATTACAAAAAGGAGAGTTTTTATGGGTATCTTAGATTCCATTTCTACTGCCGGCGCTTACGTGGCGGGTTTTATTCTGCTTGTAATCTTCCTCTTCGCTTACGTTTGGGCGAGCCGCTATATCAAGGTCGGTCCGAACGAAGTTTTGATTATCTCCGGCCGCAAAAGAAAAATATTGCATAACGACGGTTCATCGACCATCGTAGGTTACAGGATAGTTCACGGCGGCGGCGCTTTTGTCATTCCCGTAATCGAACAGGCACAGATACTTTCGATGGAATTGATCACCCTCGACGTTAAAACTCCGGCCGTCATAACGCTGCACGGCGTTCCCGTCCTCGTCGACGGCGTCGCCCAGATAAAGGTCAAATCGGACGAAACGTCGATCGGCACCGCGGCCGAACAATTTCTCTCGAAGAACCAGGCCGAAATAATGAGAATAGCCCATCAGACCCTCGAAGGCCACCTCCGCGCGATACTCGGCGCCATGACCGTTGAAGACATATACAAAAACCGCGACGAATTCGCGATAAAAGTCCAGCAGGTTTCCGCCCCCGATCTTTCAAACATGGGTCTTTGCATAGTGTCCTTCACTTTGCGCGACATCAAGGACGAGCACGGATATCTCGAAGCCCTCGGTAAAACAAGGATAGCTGAAATAAAAAAAGACGCTACCATAGGCGAAGCCAACGCTTTCAAGGAAGCTACGATCCAATCGGCGCTCGCATCCCAGCTCGGAGAGATCGCCAAAATCGAAGCTAAAACCAAGATAGCCGAAGCCAACAGGGATTTCGAAATGAAACAGGCCGATTATCAATCCTCGATAAACCTAAAAAAAGCTGACATGGACTTAGCTTACGACCTTCAATACAATAAAAAACAACAGGCCGTCAAGACCGAGGAAATGAACGTCCAGCTCGTCGAAAAAGAGCGTTCCATCGAGATCCAGGAAAAAGAAGTTTTAAGAAGGCAGAAAGAACTCGAAGCTACGATAACTAAATCCGCTGAAGCCGAAAGAAGAAAAATGCAGGAACTGGCGGACGGCGAAAAGTATAAAATAGCGACCATGGCAAGCGGCCAGGCCGACGCCCAGAAGATGATGGCGGACGCCGATAAAACCAAGGGTCTCGCGATCGTCGATGTCGAACGCGCCAAGGGTATAGCCCAGGCCGATGTCGAAAAAGCGAAAGGTTTCGCTGAAGCGGATATTATCAAGGCAAAAGGTAACGCTGAAGCCGAAGCGATGAACCTGAAGGCCAACGCGTGGGAAAAATACGGAAACGCCGCTATGGCCCAGATGATAATCGAAAAACTGCCGGAACTCGCCCGCGCCATCGCCGAACCGCTCTCCAAGACGGAAAAGATAATAATGATAAACAACGGCGGAGAAGGAGCAGGAGCCTCAAAAATAACGCAGGACGTCTTAAGCATGATATCCCAGCTTCCTCCCGCTGTAGAAGCTCTTACCGGAATAAAACTCGAGAACATCGTTAAAAAGTTCGAAGGCCCGAAACCTCCAACCCCTCCGAAAGCATAAATAAAAATAATACAAACTATATACGGACCCCTTTTGAATTGAACTTGCCAAAACAAGCCGAGCGAAAGGGGTCCGTTTTTTTATGGTCGGTTAATTCCACGCCCGCTAAAGCGATCCGTCAGCAATATAGGAACCCGGCCCAATCATAACTCTTAATTAACGATATTTTTCCAACCAACACGGCCCCATGAAGCCGCAAAAACAAAAATCTTTCCGGCCCGCGAACGGTTCGGAAAGACTTATATTAGATATGATGCTATGACTATAGTGTTTCGTGCGTTTCTTCGTCTAGTTCTGCAAAAATGCCAGGGGATTCAATGGTTTCCCGTACTTTCTAACCTCAAAGTGAAGATGATACCCCGTCGACGTCCCCGTGTCGCCGACATTGCCGACCGCCGTTACCGACGAAACGTTCTGTCCCTTTTTCACCCGGATCTTCGACATGTGCGCATACCTTGTCGTGTAGCCCTTCGGATGGCGTATTTCAACCATCTTTCCGTAGCCTCCCATCCAGCCCGCGAAAATTACCGTGCCGCCCATTGCCGGATAGATCGTCGTCCCTGACCTTTTCGCTATGTCAACCCCGGTGTGCATGGACACCTCGCCCCGTACGGGATGGACCCTCATTCCGAATTTCGATGACACCTCCCCTCTGACGGGCCATTTAAAAACCCTGCGTTTTTTCTTCGCGCTTTTGATGATATCCGCGAGAGGGTCCTTGGATTGCGAACTCACCTGCTCCGTCCCTGGAGCTTTTTTCCGTTCGGTCACATTTGCCGTGTCCGTTGCGGTCTCATCCGTGAGATTACTATTTCTTTTTAATATTCTTGAACTGCGAGATGATTTCAGAATGTTGTTTATGTCGTCGTCCAGTGATTTTTTCGATACTTCAGCCGTTTGCGCCATTTCATTTTGGGCCGCATCCGACGATATTATAACCTTTTTCTGGACGTTCGGCCGGGTTTGCATATTTGATACGGTTGGCTGATCCTGGGCGGGATATGACTGAATGACCATTATTTTCTGACCGGCGTAAAGCCTGTATGTATCGCCAAAACCGTTCATTTTCTTTAATACGTCAAAAGGCATTGAGTATAGCTTGGCCAGGTCCGATAATTTTTCGCCGGCTGAAAGCGTATGAAATATTATCTTTTGACCATAAGGGATATCCATCGATTGCGCTTCAGCCACTTTAGCGGTCTTAACGGAGACCTCGGACTTTACAGCCGGAGCCTGGTTCTCAATTATGGGTTTATATTCTTCTATGGATGAAGAGCGGGAAACCGATACGACCATTTTATCGGAAGCATT
>CAZJFS010000118.1:0-13664 GCA_964545075.1 uncultured bacterium | reverse complement strand
CTCGATGCGGTTGTTGTTCAGCTTCAGGGTCTTCAGATGCTGGACGATGGCGCCTGGATTAAAATGCCGGATAGGCATAAACACCGGCACGGCGGTTGTCGGAAACGCCGGAAGCGAAGAGAGATTCGAATATACCGCCATAGGGGAATCCGTGAATACCGCTTCCAGGCTGGAAGGGCTGAACAAAGTATACGGAAGCTCGATCATCATCAGCGGAACCACTCTTGAAAAAGTTAAAAATTCTTTTGAAACAAGACTTTTAGACCGGGTTTCGGTCAGGGGAAAAACGGACGTCACAAATTTATATGAACTTATCGGATACAAAAAACTGGAAGAAAGCGATTTTATAAAGCTCAACAACGAAGCCATGAACGCGTACTTCGACAAAGACTGGGAAAAAGCCCTGAAGCTATTTATGAAAAAGAAAAAAGAATACAATGATAAACATTCGGATGTATTTATAGAACGCCTCAATATAATAATGAAGGACCCGGTCCTGATGGAAAACCACGATGGAGTTTGGGTCCTTTATAGAAAATAAAAAACGCGGTCCAATAAAAAAACGAATATGATACGATTTTTGAAATTATTTATGAGCCGGAAGTTAAAAGTCCGGCTTTTGCCGCTTCCGTCTTATAGCGTTCAAATTCAGGCTCCAGATTCTCGAATATTTCGGAGGCTCCTTCAGTCCGGCCTGATTTCCCGATATTTTCAAGCAAAAGCAACATGGCTGATATTGCGCACGCGGAAGCGTTCAAGGCCGTCCCCTTAAGCTTGTGAGCGCTCATCTTAAGCGCCGGCGCGTCCTTATTCTCTATAGACTTTTTTATTTCAAGGCAATATTTCGGATAATATTGAAGAAGCATTTCAACGGCGTCAGACATAAGTTCCATTTTTCCCGCCATGTTTTTGCGAAGCTTTTCAACATCCAGCGCCTGGGTTTCGCCCGAATTATCCTCCGCTTTTTTTTCCGGCCCGGCCAGCAACGATTTTTTCATGGAAGTTTCCGCTCTTTTTTCGATGGCGCTTTTCACAGCATTTTCAAGCCTTTCAATATCGACCGGCTTGGAAAGGTAAGCGTCCATTCCCGCGTTCAAGCATTCCTGCTCGTCCCCCTTCATCGTACTCGCCGTCATGGCTATTATAATACCTTTGTAGCCGGCGTTTCTAACGGTCCTGGCCGCGGTGATCCCATCCATGACGGGCATCTGAACATCCATTAAAACAACGTCGTATTTTTCTTTCGCGATAAGTTCGACCGCGGTCGCGCCATTATCGGCAAAATTTGTATTATGGCCGAAGGTTTTTAATATCTTCCCAAATAACTTCTGGTTCGCTAAATTATCTTCAACGACAAGAAAATAAAGAGGAGCGGTCCTGTCCGCGCCGGTTGGATTTTCACGATGTTTTTTTTCAGAGGTCGTTTTTAAAATGGAAGAGCCTTTTGAAAATTCCAGCGCAAAATAAAATTTGCTGCCGCGGCTTCCGGAACTCTCATATAAAATATCTCCGCCGCCCATAAGTTTTACAAGCTGGTTCGATATCGCGAGCCCCAGACCAGTTCCGCCATAGCGCCTCGTAATCGAAACGTCGGCCTGCGTAAACGGCTTGAAAATTGAATTTATTTTATCGGCGGCAATGCCGGGACCTTCGTCCGTAACTACAAATTCGATAAAAACGGTATTATCTTTCGTGGATAGTATTTTCGTCGAAATGGATATCTTGCCTTTATCGGTGAATTTCACGGCATTCCCTAAAAGGTTCAAAAGAACCTGCCGAAGCCGCGATGGATCGCCAAACACATTAAAATCTATATCAAAATCATTCAATATGATGAAATTCAAATCTTTCTTTTTAACGACCGGCGTTACGATACCGGCCACTTCCCATAAGATCCTGTTAATATCGAATTCAACGCGCTCTATATCGAGCTTTCCGGCTTCAATCTTCGAAAGGTCCAAAACGTCGTTTATAAGGGTTAAAAGAGCCTGGCCGCTGGTTTTAACATAGCCCAGAAGTTCCCGCTGCTCGTCATTTATTCCGGTTTTATACAATAATTCGGAAAATCCGAGTATCGAATTCAAAGGCGTTCTTATCTCATGCGAGATATTGGCGACAAAGGCGCTTTTGGTCCGGCTCGCCTCGTCCGATTCTTCGAGAGCGCGCTTCAGCTCTTTCTCGACGCCTTTTAACCGCGAGATATCCGAAAAGCTTTCTATTCCTCCGACAACGGCTCCAGCGGCGTCCTTTAAAACATCGACATTTTTCGACACAAAAATGCGCTTGCCTGTTTTTGTGATCATGCTGCATTCAATGTTCATTATAGGTTTTGAAATTTTATCGCAATAAAGGGAGCACATTTCCCCGCACGGCTCCTCGGCAAAAATAGAACACGGCTTGCCTACGACCTCGGCAGCGGTATAACCGGTTATATTTTCAGCGGTATAACTCCAGCCGGTAACGATCTTGTCAGCGTTAACCGTAAAAATACCGTTTGGCAGGAATTTATAAAACATATCAAATTTTTTCTTTTCCTCTAAAAGCTGTGCGGCTTCGACATTCGCCTTAATTTCAAGGCTGCAATAGTCTTTAAGCAGAAATAAAAACGCAAAGGCCAAAGAACCAAGCAATACGAGAAATAAAAAAAAGAAGTGGAAACGCACCGCTAAGGCTTCGGCGGCTTGAGGATAAAAAGCGTAAAAAAAGACGTAAGAAACCGGGGCAATAAAACATGCCGCGGAAAGAAACGTGAATATAGTTCTCTTAAAACTCTTCATAAAATTAACCAAAATACGGACTCCATGGCCCGGATGCTTCAAAAGCTATCTAAGGCGCGCCTCGACGAATTTGGGCCGGCATATCCCCGGGATAGCTTATCGGGTCCAAAACATCGAAGGAATTAGAAAAACAAACCGGCGCAATACGGCCCCTTGCGCATAACGCCACCGCTTTAGCGGAATATGTAAAAACGTTTTTTGTCATGACGTTCCCGGGGCGGGAATTGATAACGTTGATTGAAATATATTCAATTAATGCATAAGCCAAATATTAACTTATTTAAATCGAAATGTCAATTTTATATTTGATATTTTTAACATTTATATTTGACAACCGTCATCAAGTCTGGTAAATTTATTATATCGTAACATTGCCGCAACCGCAGCCGTATAAAAGTCTCGTGAATTGATCACAAAGGAAAGAAATGAATAACGCCGAAACAAAAGATAAAAAGACCGTCTCAATTAGAACTCTATACCAGATACTTATAATCCCTTGCTACATACTCGGAATCGACAGTATTTTCACCATTTTTTTCTATATGGCGTTCACGGGTTCCGACAAAAAAGAAGACATGCTCGCCCTTATGAGTTACGGCTCCGGCGTCTCATTCAACTGGATCCTTTTCCATTTCGCTTTCATGATGGTTCTTTTCATAATATGGTTCAACCCGATACGAAAATATTCGCAAAACCCTTGCGCCGAGCTTCGAAAAGTCGCGCGGCGTAAATTCACTTTTATCTACCGCGACATATTCACGATCTTCATCGCCGCTTTCGCTGCCAAGGTCGTAAGCCATATCGTCGTTTATAGAAATTTCATCATCTGGAAATATTTTTTGATTTATAACCTGCCTTCAATGCTTATTTCTATTATAATTCAATTCTGCTTCACGATAGTCTTTCTCGATAATTTGATTTTTAAAGGCTCCGACGAGTTCATGCGCTCGATCTATGAAAACGACGAATTATACGGGATAAAGGAAGGCCACCACATCTCGCTTTCGGCGAAGATCATCATGCTGTTCGTATCGACGGCGGTCATCCCGATGGGGCTGATGTACGTATTCGTCGTAAATTCCTTTAAAATAAGTAATGATCAGATAAGCGCGCTGTATAATCTTCTGCTTGTCGGATCGCTCACGCCGATGATCCTCGGCGTGGCGTTCTTCGCGAAGAACATCCAGGGGCCCGTCAACGAACTCATAGCCAAAATGAAAAAACTTTCCGAAGGCGATTTCGATGTCAAGACGCGCATATATTTCACCGACGAGATCGCCAGTCTGAAGGCCAATTTCAATATAATGACGGACCAGCTTCGCGAGCGCGAACTTTTGCGCGAGACGTTCGGAAAATACGTTTCGATCGAGGTCGTGAAAGAGCTTTTAAAAAGCGGAAAAATGAATCTCGGCGGCGAAGAGATAGAGGCCACTGTCTTATTCTGCGACATCAGGAATTTCACTACGCTTTCCGAAAAGATGAGCGCCGGCGAAGTCGTCGATATGCTCAATTCATATTTTTCATTTATAACGGCGCCTATTTCGGAAAACCACGGCGTGGTGAACAAATTCATCGGCGACGCGGTAATGGCGATATATATGCCGGCCTTCGGGTCAGCCGACCACGCCATGGACGCCGTAAAATCGGCGTTAAAAATGCGCGAGTCTTTAAAGGAATTTAACGCTCAGGGAAAAAACTTCGGAGACATCAGCTTTGGAATCGGCATACACACGGGAGTTCTCGTCGCCGGAAACATCGGGACTTCTCAGAGACTCGAATATACCGTGATAGGCGATACGGTGAATATAGCCTCACGGGTTGAATCGAAAACGAAGGACTTCGGCACCGACGTCATCATAACGGGAGCGGTCCACCGGAAGATCGCGGGTAGCCTTGAAGACTCGGTTTTTAAAAATGCCGGTTTCGTTAATTTAAAGGGCAAGAATGAAACGATAGAACTTTATAAAATTTAAATGCAGCTTATCGCATAAAGTTAAAAAGGAGAATTCAATTGAAAAAAAATGACATAAAAGCCGTGATCTTCGATATGGGAGGAACCCTTCTCGACTACGATCCTATACCGTGGGAAGAGATGAAAAAGATACGCAGCGGAAAAATAAGGGACTTTCTCGCCGCGAAAGGCTACTCTTTTACGTTAGACGACATCGAAAAGAAGATGCTCGACGGATACTACGAGATGAACTCGATACACGCTGAACGCACGCTCGTCGAAGTGAATCTGGCCGAATGCGTAAAAACGGGGCTTCGCGCGCTCGGCGTTTCGGAAGATTATTCGCTGTGGATAATAAAGCTGATGCACCGATCGCTCAAGGATAACCTCATAATCTTTGAGGACTCTCTGAATACGCTGAAGCAGCTTTCAGCCAGATACACGCTCGGTCTGATATCAAATACGACCATTCCAGGCGTTTATTTCGCCGAAGATCTCGACGAGATAGGGATGTCGAATTATTTCAATCATATGCTTTTTACGGCCGATCTCGGAATGAGAAAGCCGCATTCCTCCGTTTTCGAAAGAATGCTCGAGCTTTTGGGCGTCGCCGCTGAAAAGTCATTATACGTGGGCGACTCTTTCAAAAACGACGTTTACGGGCCGTCACTATTAGGGATGAAGACCGCTTGGATAAACCCGGGCGGGAAACCCGTTCCAGCGGAATATCCCGGCGTGCGCCCGGACTTCGTGATAAAAAGCATCGGCGGGCTTCTTTCGCTAATCTGAAAAATTAACCGTTAATAGCTCGTGGTGCGGTCGATTATGCCCTTCGAACGTGCGAGGGCGCTAAGATATGCGAATGTCAGGATCGAGGCGAAGAATAAAACGATAGTCGAAATGGACAGGCTGTAAAAAAGGGAGCCGGTCGTGCGCCCGAGCCATACCGTATCCGAAGAGCAGGCGACGCCCTGGAGGAGCCTTCTGGTTATTTCGAACCAGTAGGATATTGGTATATTGACCGCCAAGGCCTGAACCGATTCGGGAAGCGTTTTTATAGGAAAAATAGTTCCGCAAGCGATGAAAAATATGCCTGAAACGCTTTCCGCCATCATGTTTCCATGCCTCGCCATGACGAGCGTGAGCGAGCACATTATTATTCCTAGCGAAAAAACGGAGAAAACACCCAGAAAAAAAGAAGCCGCAAGCGGAAGTATCGCCGCGGGGATTATGCTTATCTTCAAGGGAAGGAAAAACATTCCAAAAACGATCGAAACCGCTACCGATATCGTCGCTATTATAAATCGAGCGAGGCCGCGGCCCATAAAATAAACATACCAGTTGACGGGTGAAATATATATGTACTTGATGACCTCGTAATGCTCGCGATCCTCGAAGACGACCTGGCTGACGCCAAAAAGTATGTTATAAACGTACAAATAAAGCACGTTCCCGATAAAGAAAAAATTGAACATCTCGTCGCTGAACCGCTCGCCAAGCGCGAAACGGAACATGAAGGTTATTATCAATATGGAGGACAAAGGGCGGATCATCGAAAATATGATAAAGGAAAAAGGCTCGGCCCAGTTGGCTTCGAGCTGCCAGCCGAGCCACGCGGAATTTTTGATCACGAGCCACATGTTTTTTATGTTTTTCACGCCTATTGCCATCTGAGCGTCAGCCTTCCTTCACGCCTGCCGATATATTCCATTTTAGTCAGAAGATAACGGGCCGCTAAAAGATATGCGACACAGAGTACGATCAGCCCCGCGACCTCGGTCCGTACTGATAAAAAAGCCGTTTGGGGGCCAAGTTTAAAAGCGAGCTGCCTCATCGCGTCAAGCCCCAACGTTATCGGCATGAGCGAGGCGAGCGACGCGACCAGGCTCCCGAGGGTCTTGACCGGAAAATAAAAACCGCTCAGGAAAAATACCGGTTCCATGAAAACCGTCAGCACGTTCCATGCATCGCGGCCGTATAGCAGGAAAAAGGACGCCATCATCATCCCGAGACAGAAGACCGATATCACGGTAAGACTGAATGTAATAAAAAGCCATGGCCACGAAGCAATATGAAGAGATATGCCGAAGAGGACCTTTCCGATAAGAAAAGTGATTATGACCCTGAAGAACGTCGAAACGCCAGCGCCCAGAGCCATTCCAATAAGGACCGCGATAGTGCTCATCGGGCATAGCATATAAAGCGTAAGGTTTCCCGACTCTCGTTCCCAGAAAAACTGCGCCGCCATACCCCACAGAACGTTCATCCATATCGCGGTCATAGCTCCGCCAAGTATGACGAAACCGATATAATCATCCGGCGCGTTCATCGATTTATAAGCGAGGCCGAAAGTGCACATCGGAAAAAGCGGAAACAGGATCTCGAAAAGTATCCAGGATGGTTCGCGGTTAACGCCGACGATGCGCACGTACGCCCGCGCCCATATACCGCGGAGATTCATGACGAGCTCTTCTTTAGTCATAGATTTTTTTCTCCCCGGCGTCAAGCCGCCTTCCAACGAGCTTTATAAAAGCGTCTTCGAGAGTAAATTCGTTTTTTTGAATATTGTTGATGGGCAGGCCCGAAGCGTTTATCATTTCGATGACCGCTGAAAGGGCCCGGTCGGATTCGAGATTGAATACCATTTCTATAAGCTCTCTCTCGTCGGAGATTGAATAAGCGAACGATCTCACTCCGGGTATTTTTTTGAAGGATTCGAGATCGGCTTCGCGGAATGAAACGCTTATCTTATAAATTATCCCGCCGGACTCCTGTTTTTTCAGATTGGAAGGCGTATCCAGAGCGAGTATTTTGCCGTGATCGATGATCGCTATCTTCTCGCACATGTCGTCGGCTTCCTGCATGTAATGGGTCGTCAGTATAACCGTCTTGGGCTCTTCCGCGTTTTTTACCCAGTCCATAACGAACTTTCTGGTATCGCGCGCGGCATTCACGTCCAGGCCGAGGGTCGGCTCGTCAAGAAATAATATTTTAGGATCGGTGACGAACCCGCGTATGAAGTTCATCTTCTGGCGCATGCCGGTCGAAAGCTTATTTATTTTGGTGTTTGCCTTATCGGCTAGCCCCATAACGTCAAGAAGCGTTTTTATGCGAGGAAGGGCCACGCTTGAAGGAATACCGTAAAATTGCGTGAACATCCAGAGGTTTTCAGTAACGTTTAAAATCCCATAACCGCAATTTTCGCCTCCGGATACCATGTTTATTATGGGGCGTATTTTTTTAAATTCGTTATCGACGTTAAACCCGGCGACCTTCGCAACGCCGGACGTCGGAAGCAAAAGAGTTGAAAGCACCTTGATAAGAGTGGTTTTCCCGGCGCCGTTAGGACCTAAAAGTCCGAACACCATGCCTTCCGGTATTTGAAGGTCGACGTTTTTAAGCGCCCATAGATCGTCCCTGTCGCCTTTAGTGTTTTTTTCGTTGAATGATCTGGAAAGGTCTTTCGTTTCAATGGCAATATTCATTTTTTTCCCGCTTTATTTTTTTCAGGCCGGGGCCTTTTTTAAAATTATAACAAAAGCAGGCGATTTTGTCAATTTGATAAAGAGAGCGAATATCTATAACAATCGATAAGATGATCGTTTATTATTCCGGTGGCCTGAAGATGAGCATAGATAACGGTAGAGCCTAAAAATTTAAAGCCGCGCTTTTTAAGGTCCTTGCTTACTTCATCGGAAAGATCGGTTTTGGCAGGCAGTTCTTTCAGTGAAAGCCATTTATTAACGATCTGCTTACCGTCGGTGAAACTCCAGATGTACTCGTCAAAAGAGCCGAATTCCTTTTGAATTTCAAGAAATCGGGCGGCGTTATTTATGGACGCCTCTATTTTCTTCAGGTTTCTTATAAGCCCTTCATTTTTCATTAATTCGGCTACCTTTTCAGCGCCGAATTTAGCGACTTTTTTCGGTTCGAAGTTGAAATAAGCTTTTCTATAGTTTTCACGCTTCCTGAGTACCGTCAGCCAGCTAAGACCCGCCTGCGCCGATTCAAGGACCAGAAATTCAAAATGAGTTCTATCGTCGTGAACTGGAACGCCCCACTCGCGGTCGTGATAATCGATGTAAATATCGCATGAAAGACACCACGGGCAGCGGGTTAATTCTTTTTTCATATAAAACCGCCTTTAAATTATTATACGTTATTTTTATATTCTTGTTTCCGGATCGTCCAATATCCCACTCATAATTTCTTCGCTAATGAAATCATCCCGACCGACGAGCGGCAAGTCCTCGAGCCGTAAAACCATAAAATCCTTAAGCAGCTCGGGCAGCGTTATCGTCTTATCAGCCCTGTAGAGCGTCATCAAGCCATCGCGACTGGCTTCGACATCTACGATGTTTTCGCCGGAAATATATTTAAATTTTTGAATATATCCATCCTTGAGATCGGCCTCGAATCCGGTCTCGGAACCATCCGGAAAAAGCCATTTAAGATCATGCCTGCCGGCGGCGACCCTTTTTAAAAGCAGCGGACAGGTTCCGGCCTCCTTGCCGTCGATAAAAACCCGCGCGCCTTCGCGGTCGCACTTGACGTAAACTTCGGCGCCAAGCTTATACTTTTTAATGCCGGCGTTATTCATCGCCCCGAGTTTATCCATACAGACATCTACCTGACCGAAAAGGTAACATTCGCGATAAGCCCTTGCCAGGGCGAAAACGACATCGGGAGAATCCGGTTCGATATTATACGCGTAAGAGCAGGCTTTAACGGCCGCTTCGAGTTTAGACGCTTCCAGAAGTATATCGCCCGCCAGAAGAGCCGCCGTAACGTCCTTGCGGTCATCCAGCAGCCTTTCCCTTATCAGCTCAAGAGCCATTCTTGAGCGGCGCGTTCGCCATAGCGCATAACTTTTAAGGTGCTTTAAATAAGGCGTGATGCTGACGCTTGATTCGACCGAGGCTATCAGTTCAAGCGATCTTCCAAAACTCGACAACATGAAGTGGGCCTCGGAAAGAACGGAATATAAAACCGGGCTTTCGTTTATAAAGGGTATGGCTAACTCGCCTAACGTTATAAGCCATCCCGATTCGCCTTTCGCTCGCAGAAGTTCACAAATATCCTCAAAAAATATCGTTAATATATGAGACCATCCCACCTCCGCGTTAAACCATTTTTCAGCGTAACCCGCGGCGGTCGAGTCTTCAAAGGATGTCAGCTCGCATAAAAAGGCCAGATTCCTGTCGACATCGCCGGAAAGTTCCCATCCGGAATCCATTTCATCCAGAAGAAGCGCTTTAATGTTTCCGGAATATTTTTTTAAAAATTCATCCGCCGAAGCGCCATCAAATTCGGGAAAAGAAACGATCGATGACGCCGTGGCCTTCTTCGAGCATGCCTTTAAAAGAGCCGAACCGGAACCCATAAGTTCGGGCGTTCCCGTATCGACCATATCTCTTGCGATATATTTGAATTCATCGCGCGCTTCGGCAAGATCGGGTACGATCCGCAAGTGCCTTGAAAGTATCTTTGAAAGCTTTATATAAAAATCCTGGCGCTTCGCCATCTCATTAGCATTTAAAAGGCAGGCGGATAAAATTTCATAATATTGCGTGAAATCTCGGTCGAGAAAAAAGCGGGTCAATTTGCCAAGCGTTTCCGCCTGCGGTTTAGTATCAATGGATATCTTATCGTTCGAATACATTTAAAAACTCTCCCGGAATTTATTTTATAATGTCAAACGCGTTAAAAGCAAATTGGCAGGCGGCGTCAAATTACGAAAAGCTCTTCGTAAAAGCGCGAGTATCTTTCAGCCACGTCTTCATGCGCGGCGGCGGCGAATCGGACGTAATCCGACTTTGAAAAATATAAGGCCAGCATTTCTTCAAGCGCTTTTTTAAAGGAAGCGCAGTCCTTATATTCAAAAAAAAGCCCTCCGGGATAACCGGACACTATATCGACATGACCGGGCACTCGGGAGGCTAGTATTGGCAGGCCTGCGGCGGCGGCCTCTATCATCGAAAGAGGCATTCCCTCGCGGCGCGACGCGGCGACATAAATATCGCATCTTGACATAATTTCAAGCGCATCGCTTCTGAATCCCATAAAGCATATCTTGCTTTTCGCTTTCAATTCAGCCGCAAGCTCGCGGCACTTCTCGAATTCCTCGCCTTCGCCGATAAGCATAAGCTTCAATTTATCGTTAGACGCCGTAGCCTTCACGAACGCTTCGATCAAAAAAGGCAGCTCCTTCACCTCGTCGAAACGGGATACGTTACACAAAAATATGGAGCCTGTGTTAGAATTAGCGCTGAATTTAATCAGTTGACGGGCCTTAAGTATTTTTTCGTATGTTTCCTTTGAAATTTCGTTGGCTATAACGACTGAATTGGTTTCATTAGTTATGCCGCGTCCGATATATTCAGCGCGTTCACTTTCGGATACGTTTATGAAACGGTTCGTAAGGCGGGCCAGAGCTCTTTCAAGAGCGCAATAAAAAAAACGAGGAACCGTTCCAAGAGTATCAAAATGGAAGCCGTGAAAAGTATGAACTATCTTGATCTTCGGATTTACTATCTTTAAAAGCCTTGAATATAATCCGGCGCCTTTGCCGTGCGAATGTATTATGTTTATAGAATTAGCCCTGATAAAAAAAACGAGGCGCAAAAAGTCGACGGGCGAGAATGAACGTTTTTTTATGGTAAGCAATCGAGCGCCCGCTTCGCCGATTTTCCGGTAAAACGGCTCTTCGTCGGGAACGGCGGCGAAAATCACGAATTTTTCACGGTCAAGACCAGATATTATATCAAACATCTGGGCCTGACCTCCGCCATGATCGGCGCGTGAAGATATAAATAGAATATTTATTTTATAAGGTCTTTTCATTTGTACGCGCGCTACTATACTTATTGATTTTTTTATTATGACTCCTGCCGTTAAAAATACGGATGGAGACAAATCAAAAAAGGCGGGATCTTTAGTGAACCCCGCCTTTCTTGATTTATTTCATTAAGTTTACTTGGCCATATACTGATTGAGAATGCTGTCGAGCGTAGTTCTGCTATCGCCGGCCGCCCTTTTATCTATTTCATTGAGCTGTTCATTAAAAGTCGGCCTGTTTTCGCGATATATCACGCCGGTATACATCTTTTTCGTATTTTGGGCGACCTTGAAAGCCTCGACCTTGTCGGTCGGATCATAAAATTCTTCCGGAAGCATAACGCATTTTTCCTTCATGGCCTTGAAATATTCCATGCCGCGATAGGTCACGCACGGCGACACTACATGGATCAATGAAAAGCCCTTGTGCTCGACGCCAAGCCTTATAAGCCTGGACAAGTTCGTTATATCGCCGGCGAACCCGCGCGCGATGAAGGAAACGTTATACGAAAGGGCAAGACCAACGATATTTAAGGGAGTATCTACCGAGCCGAACTGGGAAGTCGTGGTTTTCAGTCCCATTTCGGATGTAGGCGAAAGTTGCCCCTTGGTAAGTCCGTATATCTGATTGTCCATTACGATATAAGTCATATCGATATTACGTCTGGCGACATGCGGCATATGACCTCCGCCGATGGCGAAGCCGTCGCCGTCGCCGCCCGCGACTATAACGGTGGTTTCCGGAGATGATATTTTCACGCCCGAAGCTATCGGTATCGCGCGGCCGTGTATCGTATTAAAACCATAAGTGGAAACGTACCCGGGAATACGGGACGAGCAGCCAATGCCCGAGATAAAAGCGACCATTTCGGGAGCTATCTGAAGATCGTTAAGTGCGCGATAAATGGAGTTGACCACGCCATAATCTCCGCATCCTGAACACCATATGGGCTTAAGTTTAGTTTTATAATCCGCTACCGAATATTTATTTTCTGATTTCTGCATTTCAGCGGCTTGTGTTGTCATTTAAAACGCCTCCTTTATAGCATTTCTAACTTCTTCGACCGTAAACGGCGCGCCGCCGGAACGCTTGAAAAGTTTGGCTTCTTTAGGAAGGTCGGCGAATGCCTTGAGATAATGATAGAACTGTTTTGAATATGACATTTCAATAACGAGGATCTTTTTAAGCGTGGATATGAAATTTCTGATGTGAGCTTCAGGGACCGGATATAAGATCTTGGGTATCAACGCCTTGATCTTGTAACCATCCTTATTGAGTTTATTTATAACTTCAACGACGACGCCTTTAGTCGATCCCCAGCAAATTATACCGCAAGAAGCGTCTTTGGGACCTATCTCCTCGACCATATCGTTCTTGAACTCCTCCATGAGAAGTTCCATTTTTTTATAACGCTTTTCATTCATGCGCTCGTGCGTTTCCTGAATCGACGTAGGATGGCCGTATTCGTCATGTTCAATTCCGGCGGCCAGGTACATACCCTTTTTAACGCCAGGCCATGTCATTGGAACGATCGGATTTTTATCGAGCATGTAGCGCTTGTACGCTCCGGTAAGCTCTTCTTCGGCCGGAAGCGGACGTTCGAATACTTTCATGAAACTCTTTCCCGGCGTGAATTCGTTTTTATCGATAGATTCTTTGCGCTGACCAATGAACTGGTCCGAAAGGATTATTACGGGCGTCTGGTATTTTTCGGCAATATAAAAAGCCTGAGTAGTGGCGTCAAACGAGTCCTTAACTTCCGTCGGGGCTATGACGACCTTCGGCGCATCGCCATGGGTCGAAAACAGAGCCTGCTGAAGATCGGCCTGTTCCGTCTTGGTCGGCAGACCGGTTGAAGGGCCACCGCGCATAACGTTCAATATCACGACCGGCAGTTCTGAAATAGCAGCCAACCCTATCATTTCATTCATAAGGGAAACGCCGGGACCCGAAGTGGCCGTAAAAGATTTATGGCCCGCGAAGGAAGCGCCGATAGCCATGCCAAGGGCCGATATTTCATCCTCGGTCTGAACCATTTTACCGCCGACCCGTGGATATTCCTTGCCGAGGATCTCCATTACCTCCGACGAAGGAGTAA
>CAZJFS010000117.1:0-13670 GCA_964545075.1 uncultured bacterium | reverse complement strand
AACAGGGTTGAAGATGTTCTTCGGACGCGGGTTCAACTCCCGCCGTCTCCATTAATGAAAAAAGATTGGCCGCGGGGCTGCTTGATAAAAAGCGCAAACGCCTTGCGGCTAAACAGTGTCCAAAATAAAAAGGCTCTCGAAAGAGGGCCTTTTTTATTGGGCGGGTCATGTAATCAGTCGTGGCGCCAGCGGCCGTCAGAATTTTCGCCGATACGCTATTTGATATTTTCATCCAGCCAGCTCAGAACTTCGTTCCACAAGGCGTTCCATGATTTTTCGCTTACCATGTGCCGCTCGCCGGGGTATTCGATATATCTGATATTTTCTTTTTTTCCGCTATAATATTTTTCAAGGGTTTTGTGAAAATTTCTGGCATTTTCGGGCGCAACGCATTCATCGGAGCCGGCATTCTGCGATAAAACGGCCGTCGGGAAAAACTTTTCCGGCGTCAGATGAGGCGAACCCGGTCCGTCCCACACGGGCGAGCCGAGTATGGGCGCCGCCGCCGCGATCCTTTTATCCAGGGCGACCGCGCCGTAAGTTATGAACCCGCCCATTGAAATGCCGCAAATGCCTATTTTGCCGGGATACGCCAGGCGCGCATCGATGAGTTCGCTTATCAGCTCAGGAATTTCGTTAACCGTTTCACTGACGGCTTCGAGGAAAACCTCGTTTTTTACGTCATCGGCGATATTGGAATAGTCGACGGAGCGCTCGCCATGACCGGCGTTGTCGATGCCGATAGCCAGAAATCCACTGGCTGCGAGGCTTTCTAATTCCTTGAGGTTGGTCTCCTTGCAGACGGTCAGGCCGTGGTAGAAAAGTATCGTTCCGCGCCTTGCGGCTATTTCAGGGCTTTCTTTAAAGCACAAAAGCGCCGGCACAGATCCATTCAAAAATTTTATTTTGTTGTTATCCATTTTAAATCTCCTCACGCATTGAAAACTGAATTTTTATTATATCATATCGCGGCGCGGAAAATCAAATCGAATCCTGCTGCTTTCAAATAAATACCGTTGAGTTTCGAGGCTATATAATATGGAAACGCTTTTTAAAAGCTTCACTCCATGGCGAATTGCGTATAAGCGTTTAAAAACTACATTCAGAATTCAGATTTTATTATATTTAATATCGCGCTTTATTTTTTAAATGACTTAGTGTATAATCCATCGTGTTTTAAATTAAGCGGAATTTTTTAATTAACATAAACAGTCGGGATCCGGAGGGATATCAATGGAAAAAAGAACTATCGAACTTAAAATAGGCAGAAATTCATGCCATCAGTGGGTGTTTCGCAAGATGGTGAAGATGCCCGCGAAGGGGTTCAACAGGCCTTCGATCGTCAGAGTTATAGATAAAACGGGCACTTTTGTAGGCATCGGGATTTTCAATCCGAAAAGCACTATAACCATAAGGCTTTTTACATACTCGGACGAGGATATAACTCGCGCCTTCTTTCACAAAAGGCTTCTTGAATTGAAAAAATTGCGTGAGAACTATCTCGGGCTTTCAAAGTGCGGCGACTGTTACCGGCTCGTTCACAGCGAATCCGACGGCCTTCCGGGCCTTATAATCGATAAATTCAACGATCACATCATGATAAAGCCATATTGCGGCGGGTACGGCGGCGAGATAATGGACTGGATAGCGCTTTCTCTCGGTGAATTGTATCCGGGGGTCCGCGTTATGGTAAGTCCCGACGATAAAGCCTGCGCCAAGGACGGATCTGACTATACCGCCGAATCCCGCAAATACCCGGCGAAGGGCCGTACGCAAATAAGCGAGTTCGGCGTCAAATTTGCGGTGGATTTTGAATCTGGCCAGAAGACGGGCTTTTTCCTGGATCAAAAACTGAACCGCAGGCTCGCCGCTGAAATGGCCACGGGCCTTAACGTGCTCGACTTATGTTGTTATAGCGGTGGTTTCGGTATATCAATGAAAAAGAACGGCGCTAAAAGCGTTACCTGCGTCGACCTGGACGCCGACGCTCTCGCTCTCGCGAAAAAGAACGCTAAAAACAACGACTGTCAGGTTGAATTCGTCCACATGAACGTATTCGACTATCTGCGCGACGCCGTTGAAAAAGGCCGCAAATACGATCTGATAATACTCGATCCGGCGAAACTCGCGGCGAATAAGCTGGAGCTTCCCCGCGCGTATAGAACATACGGCGACCTGAATAAACTCGCGATACAATCGATCGAACACGGCGGATTTTTATTCACGTTTTCATGTTCAGGCCTCGTAAGCGAAAAGATATTTCAATCCGTAGTTTTCAATTCGGGCCGTGAATCCGGGGCGATCCTGAAAGTGCTTTATACGGTGGGGCCTTCGCCCGACCATCCTTTCAGCTCGGCCTTTCCCGAAGGCCGCTACCTCAAAGGGATGCTCGTTCAGGTCGATAAGAACGCCCATACGATAATGAGGCGCCCGAAGGACGCCGCTGAAATATCAGAAGACGATAGCGGTTCATACGAATAAATCGTTATGCGCCATAGATTCTGACGATCGATTTTTGCGTTCGGGGAAGTCTTGATAAAATAAATAAAAGGGACGGAAATAAACGTTATGTATTGTTCACAGTGTGGAAAACCTAACGAACAGGAAGCCAATTTCTGTAAATATTGCGGCGCCGGGCTTACAGCCGCCGGGCCGCCTCCGAAACAAAACGCCGCCGCTCCGCCGAAAAAAGGCTGCTGCTCGTGTTCCTGCTCGGGCTGCGTGCTTTTATCCTGCTTTATTTTCATGGTTTTCTTCGCCGCTATTGCTTACGTCATCTATTCCGGCCCTGAAAGCGTCAACAAGTTTTTCGTGGCCGGCGAAGACGTGAAAAAAGAAATGGACTCTCTCGCGGTTTCGGATGAGAGCGGCAAGCAGCTTGAAAAACATGTGTCGGAATTTTTTGAATATATTCAAAAGGGCGGCACCGTGGAAGTTCACCTCAAAGAGATGGAGCTGAATTCATTCATCGCCAAGAGCCTTCCGCTTCTGAAAGACCCGCAGGGCCAGGCCGAATTCAAGGCTGTCAGGCTGAAGGTAATTCCGGACGGGATCAGGCTTATGGGCGTCGCGCGGGTCATGAAATTCGAATCGTTTTTCATGCTTTCGGCAAAAGCCGTAGTGAACGCCGAGCATAATATCGAATATACGGTTTGGGAAAGCCAGCTGGGTAAAATAAAATTTCCCGCTGCTCTTTTAAGCGCCATGATAGGACAGATAAAAAAAATGGCGAAGCTTCCGGAAGGTTCGACGAACCGCGTCACGATGAGAGGCGTTGCTTTTGACGTCAGCAGAATAGAATACAAGGACGGCAAGATAATTATAGAATGCGTGAATAACTCGTCGCCTAAGAAATAAAATTTTCCGGACGGCAAAGTTCGTTGATTTTATAACCGGATAAATCATTCATACGAAAAAGAGGGCGTTATCTTGCGATACCGCCCTCTTTTTCGTGTCCCGGTGTACGTCTATCCCGGCCGGATTTTCAGGCCCGGCCGAAACATTATGCTACTTTCTTTTTTCTGCTTACCATCTGTCCGTAAAAAGCTCCATCGTAATCTTTTTCGATTGGGACGCTTAATTTTTTAGACCATACTTTATTTTTATGTACGTTATTGGAATACTCTTTGATCGTGTAACCGATGACCTCGCCGGTCTCTATGCACAACTTAATCGTGAAATTGGGTTCAATCTCCACTAGAAAGCCGTCATTCAGATCGCCGAGTGAAACATTTAGCGTGTCTTGCGCTTCGTCATATTTTACTTTTAATTCGACCGTTTGAGTTTCTGCCATAGGGTTCTCAACTCCTTAATGTATCTCGCGGGGCGAGTTTTTTATGAAAAATTCAAATTTCGTTTTCAGACATCATACTTATCGGAATTTTTTGAAATTGATTAACCCGAAGATTAAAATTTAATGAATTTAATTAAATTTCCGAAAACATATAGATATGTTAAAAAAAATATCTTTATTAATAATTTTAATTTTACCGCTATATATAATAACCTCGATTCTCACGCCTTCGATAACGGGCGCTCCGGCCTTCGCGCGAGAACTATGCACATGCCATATGCCGCCGTTGAATGAAAATGCGGCCGGCAAATACGCGAGTTTCATTTTGCGTTCGCATGAAAAAAAAGCGGCGGCTTCTTCGCTTCGTTCCCCGGACCGGGCCTATACCGAAAGCCGCCCGTACGAGCAGTTGCGTCCCGCGGTTGGAACCCACGACATTCTTGCTATCCTTGTCGATTTTGATGACAGGCCCTTTGGCGGCCTGGAAAAAAAATATCGTTCCCCCGAATATTATTCGGACCTTCTTTTTAATGAAAACCTTAGAAGCGTGAATTGTTACTATCGCGAAGTTTCGCGCGGTAAACTCAATTTTAAAGGCGCGGTAGCCAGGCATTCGATGGATTCCGCCGACGCCTCCGGTTACTGGTTCAGAAGCTCGAAAAGTTATAAGGAATGGGGCGCGGACCAGCAGGCTTCCGAAAGCATCGATTCGGCTAATATATCCTCTCTGGCGCAGGAAGCCATTCAAAGCGCCGCCGGTTTCACGGACCTGTCGAAATTCGACGCCGACCATGACGGCGTCGTTTCGCCTTATGAACTTCACATAGTAATAATCCACAGCGGCCACGGCCAGGAGCGCACGGGCGATTCAAACGATATCTGGAGCCATCGCTTTAATCTGGTGACCCCGGTCCGCACTAATAATGTCTTGATAAATGATTATGTATTGATCGCGAGCGACTCTCCGATCGGCGTTCTATGCCATGAATTGGGCCATGATCTGGGACTTTTTGATTCTTATGACACAAACACCGGACGTTCCGTGCTGGGCAGCTGGTCCCTGATGGACCGCGGCGCGTGGAACGGCGTGTTCCCAAGGCAGCCAGGTGAAACGCCCTCCTATCCTTCGGCTTATGAAAGAATTATGCTCGGCTGGATAAAACCGCAATATATAGGCGCGAATAATATTGAAATACCCGTCGTTTCGGCTTCGGTCAAGGAGCCGGGAACCGTCGCCGCCGAGGCGGTAAGAGCTGAAGTGCCCGGCTCCTCCGGCCGCGAATATCTCCTGTTTGAAAATCGTTATAAAACGAGGGGCTCTTTCGACGAGGACCTTCCGCCTCTTCTGGGCCGCGCTAACGGGATACTCGTATATCATGTCAATGAAAATATGCCGGATCGCACCTTTTATGGTTACGCCAACGATTCGCGCAACAGCGCTTTCCGCGTTGAGCTGGTGCATCCCATATATTCCGACATTGAAGCGGGCTATTTTACAAAAGAATTCAGCAGATTTTCATCCAATCTCAAAAATTTTTGCAACGGCGCCTTAAATGAATACAGGATAAATATGGCCGCTGAAAACAGCGAAACCCAGCAGGTGATTTTCAATATGCCGTATGCCTATCTTTCAAATTACGAGGTCGTCATAGGCGCTTCGAACTACTATTCAAGCGTTCCGGTCGCGAGCGACGAGATACTTATAAAAGCGACGTTCGGCCATTTTAATCCGGGATTTACAAGCCTTTCCGTGATTTTATCCAAAGAAGGCGTCCTCGCTAAAAATTCGGTTAAAATACAGGACGATACGACATTGCTCGCGCCGCAAAATATCGCGTCCGGCAATTTCGAAATGAAGATAAAGGCTAAGGATCTTCCCATAATCGACGCCGATTCATATTTCGCCAGATTCATTCTTACGGACGGCGGATACAGCAAGGAATATTCGACTGGCAAATTTCAGGTCAAGGGGCTGAAAGACCGCGTACTTAAAGTTGTTCCGGAATCCGTTAACAACGGCGCGGTACAGGTGAATGTCATACTTTCGGAATTCGTAAATTATATAGAGGACACCGAATCGGTATTTATATCTTACAACACGGCTGACGGATCCAGGGTTGAAAAACAGATAATTGAATATACTACGCGCCCTTATACGTATTCGTACCTGCAAAAAATTTCGAGGCAATATACTTTCCGGGCCGGCGAAGATGTCGCATCCGACATAAAAATAAGGGTCGCTCCTTCCGATACCCGCAGCGTCGAGCTTACGGCCGAGGTCAAGCTCGCCAGAAGCCTCCCCGTTGTAACGCACGGAGTTTATTCTTCCGTGCTGCTTCCGGGCATTTTGATGTTCGTGGCCGAATCGGACAGAAAATTGGTTCAGGCGCAGCTTTTCGTTAACGAGGACGGCGCCGCGACCACGAGCGTGGCTATGATCTCCAGAACTTCCGCCGATTCTAACGTTTATTATTATAATTATCGCATTTCAAACTACGACAAGGGCGCTATAAAATATGAGATAAGCGCTGTCGACGCCGCCGGAAATTCGATTATAGCCGACGGTTCTTCGGGCGGCGAACTCTATAAATTTTCCATGGATGCGAAAAATTCTACGCTGGAATTTAAAAGCGGCAGCATCGCTATATGCTCTGAAAATCCCGTAACGGCTGGTCAGCCGGCATATATGGCGGTCAGCGACGAAGGCGGCTATTTCAAAATAGACATCATGCCCAATGACCTCCAGCCGGTTTCGGCGGACGCGGTCCTTAAAATAAAACCCGATTTCAAAGGCGTTTCAGAAGGCGGCGCGCTGATATCATCCGACGGATATCCGGTTAAGAAGGATAGCGTGGGTTCTTTTTCGATAGAACGCTTCGGTTCGTACAGGCTTGAAAAGGCCGCGGCCGCGATAAAACCAGCGCTTTTTTACGCCGTTCCATGCCCCGCGCGAAATAAAGTGAGATTTATGCCCGATCGGGGCGCGGCATACGCGGGCGGGCCGCTCAGCGTTAAAATATTCGACGCGTCCATGCATGAAATTTTTTCGAACGACTCTTATTCCGGCGGCGATATCGACGTGTCGCGGTTCGCAAACGGCGCGTATTTTTATCGCATTTTGACGGAAGATGAAGAAAAACGCGAATTCTCGGGCAAATTTTCGGTGTTGAGATGAAAGGCCGGAAACCCGTCCCGGCTTAAATTCAAACCGCAGGGACGAATAGACGGCGGTAAAGCTGATTTGAAGCCTGACCGCCAAACCTTCCGGCCCCGGAATAACGCTCCGATTCAAGTGATTCCGAAGGTCCGTCCGGCGGCATAATAACTTTGGAGAGTAACGCTAATTATGAAAAAAATATACATAATGACACTTATTGTTTTCAGTCTTTGCCTTGTGATAAGCTGCAAGGGTTCCGACGGCGAAACTTCCGTTTCAAGGCTTTACTCTAAGACCACCGAAGATGAGCTGGCCGAGCGTTCGTTCGATTGCTGGAAATACTATGCGGCCGGAAATTATGACGCCGCCCTTTCGGGATTCGGCGAGGTGTTAAATTCCGGCGGCGAATCTTTTATAAAAAAACGTTCGCGAGAGCTCGGGCTTCATGCCGGACTCGGTTTTGCGCTGCTTCAGCTTAAAAGATACGACGAGGCGCTTTATCAATTCGAATATGATTTCGACTCTCTGCCGGAAAGCGCCGTCGGCGCCGCGACAGTCTATTATGTAAGGCGCGATTATGCCGCCTGCGCGGCGATTTTCGAAAAATTCACGAGGCTTTATTCGGAGCAGTTCCCGTATTCAAAAACTTTTCCCGCGCTTAATTTCGACGTTAATCTGGAAGCCCACAAATTTTTATTTCTCGGCTTGTATTTTCAGAATTCGGAGGATAAGGCGGAAGCGGCCGCGCGGCAGTATGAATTTCTGGCCGGACATACCGCCGAAGTAGGCATTAGTTCTGAAGCCGACAAAATATTTTCAAAAACGGTTAAAAAACCCTAAATGAAGTTTTAAAATCATCCGATATGTTTTGTGTGAGTGACAAAAACCGATACAACATAATGAATCTGGCGGAAAAAACAGGAATGAGTATAAAATTAGTGAAGCATTACATGGAAAAATATGAAATAGAAGAAACTTCTTGCGATCTGCTTACATGCAATTCTTTTTCAGAAAAACACGTCAAAATGCTCAGCATAATCAAAGAAATCAATAAATCCAAATATTTTACGCAGCCGCTGGCTTCTTATTTCATCAGGCAGGCTAAATCGTCCGGTTTCGACGAATCGCTTCCCGATGATGGAGCTGAAGTCTTAAGGCGCGTAAACGGTCTTGTAAGAGAAATCAGGGAAATCGGGGAGGCGGCTTAGGAGGAGACGTATTACGATGCGGCTTACAAATACATAAGAAGGCGCATTTGACAAACACAGACGGACCCCAACACGGAAGTATCATTATTCGTAGAATTTATTTTTAGCATAAGACTTTCAAAATTTCATTCATTTTCATAATAACTTCTCAAACCCCCAAACATTGGCTGCATTCATTCTTGAGTGCAGTTTTTTTTTATCTTTTTTATGTCTTTTTTTTATTGCTTTTTTGCGTCTTGTAGTATAAAATAAGTCGTTTAACAACCATTTTTAACGCTTACGGTTGATCCGGGGGAAAAAATTTGCTCGATCTCATTTTAAGAAACTGCAACATAATCGACGGCGTTTCCGACATTTCTTACGCCGGCGACATCGGAATTCTTGGCGACAAAATCGTCAAAATAGGTAATCTCAAGGAGTTTTCGGCTACGGCCGAGATCGACTGCGAGGGGCGCGTCGTCGCTCCCGGATTTATCGACGTTCACTCTCATTCAGATCTGAACCCTTTCATAGAAAACGGTTTCGACTCGAAGATACGCCAGGGGGTGACCACCGAGGTCATTGGAAATTGCGGTTATTCGGTTTATCCTCTCGCCGGCGAGTTTTTCGAAAAGGTCAAACGGGAGGCCGAAGAATACGGAATTACGGTCACATGGCGGACTTTTCGCGAGTACGTCGAGGAAGTTTCGGCGCGCGGCAAACTTCCGTTGAATATAATACCACAGGTCGGCCTTTCGGCGGTCCGGGCTTTTCATTGCGGTTATTCCGCCAGACCGCTCACCGGCGCGGAGCTCGAAGCCATTCAAAACGACGTTTCTCGGATGATGCAGGACGGGGCGGCCGGCGTTTCGACCGGCATGATATATCCGCCGTGCTGTTATTTTGAAACGAACGAACTTGTAAATATAATGGGTACCGTCGCTCTTCATGGCGGCATTTTCGCGACCCACATGCGTTCCGAAGGGGACGAGCTTCTGGAAGCCGTCGCCGAAACCCTTCAGATCGTTCGCAAAAGCGGCGTAAGCCTTCAGATATCTCATTTTAAAACGGCCGAACGCCACAACTGGTATAAGCTCGACAGCGCGTTTGAACTCATAGAAACCGCTATCCGCGACGGTTTTAATATAACATGCGACAGGTATCCCTATCTTGCGTCTCAAACGACCCTTGATATGACCCTGCCAAAGTGGGTCTTCGACGGCGGCGACGAAGTGGCGATAAGGCGGCTCGCGGACGCTCTGGTTTCAGCCCGCATCAAGGCCGAGGTCATGAAAAAGCATCCGGTTAATTCTGAATATTGGGAGAGCGTTATGATCTCCCAGACGTTTTTATCCGAAAATCTCAAATTCGAAGGATTTAATTTCAGACAGGTTTATAATTTTATTAAGACCGCCAAACCGGATTGTCAAAAATTTGACATCGTCGATTGCCTTATAGAATTTTTGTGTAAAGAAAGGCTTAAAACCTCGGCTATTTTTTTTAACATGCACGAGAAAAATCTTGAAAAAATTTTGTTGAAACCCTATGTAATGCTAGGGTCTGACGCTACGGCACGGACCGTCTCCGGGCCTCTGGCCAAGGGAAGGCCGCATCCACGCGCGTTTTCCGCGTTTGTTAAATTTTTGACAGACTTCGTGACTAAAAAACAGGTGATGAGCCTGCCAAAAGCTATTTCGAAAATAACTCATCTGCCTTCCGTGAAATATAATATAATCGGTAGAGGCCGCATTGCGCCTTCGTTTTACGCCGATCTGGTCGTACTTGACATAAATGGTCTGGATGAAGTTAATAACTATATTAATCCTATGTCTTATCCCCATGGCATAAAATATGTTATTGTAAATGGCAGCGTGGTTTTTTCAAACTTAAATAATTATAATCGGGTTTATCCTGGAAGATTGCTTCTTGGAGGCGCTCAAAAATGAAGTTTGTCTGGTATATTTGAAAATTTTGACCCCGCGGTATTATTTATGCTATAATTAAATCGGGTTGTTATATTTTTTATAACGCCATTTTTCCATTTTTTTAAGGATGTGTTTTATGGAAAAAATTATTAAGCCCAATAAAATAAAAGGTTTTTCGCTTATCGAACTCATGATAGTGATAGCGATTCTCGGCATTCTTGTCGGGCTGGGCATTTCCCAGTACTCGAACGCAAGTTACGACGCCAGAAGAAAAAGGGCGCTTTCCGACGTTAAAAACATAGCCGACGCGATAAAAAGCTTTAACCGCATAGAACGAAAGAAATTTTATCAGGTGAAGGATCTCAACCAGCTGCTCGGAAAATATATTCAGAAAGTCCCTAAAGATCCCTGGGGTCATACATATGAAGTCGATGGAACTTACGTATATTCCCTCGGCGAAGACGGCGTAAAGGGAAAAGCTTACGAATATTACGACAAGTTCGGAGCCAGAAAAACCGGTAGTTTTTCTGATTATTCGGCGAACGGTTCGCAGCTTATAAACGAAAAGCCATCGGATGACATAAGAACTAAATACGAACGCGATTCAATAGTTGGAAACCCCACGTTCGTCGCCACTCAGAACAAAGAAGGCGTTGAAACTCCAGGAAACTGGAAGATGAACCCCGAATATGATCCGCAGAACACAGAGGTCAACAAAAACTACGTCAAGATCGATAAATCAAACACGACATACGGCGGTAATTCCGTGGTTATTAAATAAAAAAGTGAGGGCGATAGTCATGAAAAAAGTTTTGATTTTTGTCATAGCCTTGAGTTTATTATGTTATTTAGCCATAGACGCCAAAGCGGTTCGCGCTGAAGATCAAAAAGAATCGCAGGCGCAGACCGCCGTTTCAAATCCGGGCGCCGTTTCGAACGATGAATCCGGTTTTGTGAGCGGCAAAATTTCAAAAAGCCCCATGGACGGCAAACCCGAGTCTTTCCAATATGTTATAACCAGCGATAAAGGCGAAAAAATAGTGATAATGGGTTCGAAAGATGTTTTAGATCAGATGTTAACCATCCCTGATTTCGAGGCGGCAAAGTTCAAACTCAGAGGAAAGATAATAAAAACAGACGATAAAACAGGTATTGTAGCCAATTCATTCGAGGTAGCCATTCCCGGCATGCCGGAAGGGCCTCAGCTTAAAATGATGCCTGCGGCTTCGGGGGCTGGCCCGAGCGATGGAGAAACGACGGGTCCCGTTATGGTTTCAACGACACCTGTGGAATTGCCTAATAAATAAATTTTGAAAAGCGAGATGGCGCGATGACGAGAAATTTTGACGCAAAAATGCCATTCATAAATATTATCGTGATAACTTCTGTTTTCACGATAATCGCGTTATTTTTTACGAACGTTTCTTATGCGTCCGATTTTAAGCCATGCACATCCTGCGCTCTTCAGCGTCTCGTTTCTCCCGGCGTCAAGGAACTGGCCTATAATAACTACGATTCCATGGAATCTGCCCTCGCCATAGATTATGCGATCTTAGAAAAGGTCGTACCTTCTTCGAATCCCAAGACATTAAAAGAATTTTCTCCTGATGAGCAGGCCGCTCTGGCATTTTTTTTCGCAAGAGAAACTTTTTTCAGGCCTGATGAAATAGTGGCCAGCTATGAGGCGAAAGGGCGTAAAGTTTCCATAACTTATTCCGATCTTGAAAAATCCATATGCGAACAGCCTTATTATAAAGATAATACCAGTTCGATAGCTTTTGCCACTACGTCGCAAAAACTCAATTATCTTAATAACATCATAAAAACCAATCTTCTTTATGAAGAAGGCATGGCCGATCTTAAAAAATATGAAAAGCTCATTCTGGCTAAGGACGATTACTATAAAACCAATATCTATCAAACCGCTTATTCGAAATCACTCGAAGAAATGATCGCCGGCGCTTCCAAAAGCTCCAATAATCCAGGCGCTATCGATGTTGAATCAGCCGCGCGCGGAAAAATGATGAGTGAGATAGGGTTTGAGGTTCAAACTGATAGCGTGTCGCTTTTGAAGAAGATTAAAAGTTTCAAAAAATATGAGGGCGATCTTCAAACGAAACTCGCTATTTTTAAGAATGGCGCCTTCACGACCGGCGATCTTAAAAAATATATGGATAAAAACCCATCGATGTGGGATTTTTTCATCGGCGTTCCGGACGCTTACTTTGTTGACGGCATAGTCTATAACCTTATGCTTCCGGATGCATATTCCAGCTATGTCATGGCTGAAAATAAAATCAATATTAAAAGCGGCGAATATGACGAATATGTCGTTTACACCCTTTCTTCATTGGTTTTAAACGACTTGAATGCATCGGTGAAACTTTCGGAAAAAGAGTGCGAACAATATTTCCGGAAAAACCCTGAAAATTTCAAAACGCGAGAAGGAATTATTTTATCTTATTTTATTTTTAAAAAAGAAGAGTCCGTTTTTTTTAAAAAAATTGCGGCTGAAAAATTCAAAAGTTCGACTGAAATTTTCAAGAAAATATTATCTCAAAATATTGTTTGCGAAAACGTCGATGCCAAAAAGTTTTATCGCGGCCAGCTGGATGCGTTATATGAAAATTATTTATTCGGCATAAATAAGGGTTCTTTTTCAAAAATTATTCCGCTTTCGGGCGCTAACGATAAATTCGCTTTATTTTATGTTTCTGAAAAAATACCTGAATCGGTTTTGGATTTTAAAAAAGTATATCCGATAATACACAGGCAATTACTGGCAGAAAAACAGGCGCTTGAGGTTGAAAATTATTTCAAAAGGCTTTATGAAAAACATGGCGTGAAAATTTATCTGAATTAAGGCGGTCTTGAGGGAGTTTTGATAATCATTAAGTGTGAAATTAATAATAATGATATAGATTGGAGGGGGCAGTATGAAGTATTATGAGTTTTATCGAAATAACATCATAAAGCTATTATTGATACTTGTTTTTTTAGTTATTTTCCTCGACTATACAAGCAGTGAGGCGCTGGCCTGGGCCCGGCCTTATGGTGTCGCGCCGACTGGAAGCCCAACGTCGTTTAACTGGAACATATGTCCGATCATCAATCAGCAGGATTACAACGGCGCTAGCATCGGATGGGGCTGGAGCGGGTGTAATAGCTGGAATATGGCTATTAACACTGCCGGCACATATGTTTTCTGGTACTTTTATGGCGGCGGCACGACCAGTTTTTATCACGGCACTTCTCCTAATTCTTTTGTTTGTACATGGAACGGACTGGGATGGGGCTGGTATCTTATCTACTGGTATAATTATCTTGGCCAGGGCGCATATTATTGGAAGACGACGCCTTCGCCGGATACCGGTGAAAGAAAGTTTTATGTAGATAATCAGCCGCCTTATTTTATAGGTTCAATAAGTCCGGCTAATGGATACAGCGTCTGCAGCGGCGGTACGGTTAATTTTGTTTTCAACTGTAACGATGCCGTTACCGGTATCGATAATAATTCAAGCATGTCATATTTAGTGATCCAGACCAGCGCCGGCGGCGCTGTCGCGACTTACGCCATTCCTAACGTTACTGGCGGCGGCAATACTATT
>CAZJFS010000116.1:0-13702 GCA_964545075.1 uncultured bacterium | reverse complement strand
ATCGCACGGACCTCGATAAAACTATCGAAAGCTGGTCTGACGGTTCAGGAATAAATTTTTCGACCGGAGCGAGCCCGAACTCCATGCAGATTCCGCCCAGGGTAACCGATATCACTCCTTATTCGGCCACCATCGAATGGGAGACGACGCAGCTTTCCACTTCGCGCGTTAAATATTCGGAAAGCGAACTCACCGTCGGATACGAAAAAAACCGTCCCGGGTATTTTCTTAACCACAAGGTGACGCTCAGCGGCCTGAAACCCGGAACGTCATACGACTTCGTGGTAGAATCGCTTTCGAAGAGGGAGATATCCCAGCTATTGAAGGAGCCCGGTTCCTTTAAGACGCTTCAGGCGACTGAGGCGTCTCAGCCCGGAGTCTCGATCTCATGCGTTCCCGAGCGGCCCTTCATATATGAACCCGCCGAAATCGTTGTAAAACTCGAAGGCGCGCCATCAGGCGCCGGAATAACGTTATACGAAGACGCCATAGCGGCCCCGAACAAGCTCGCGAAACCGAACGGCCCTCTTTCGGCCGGACAGGCGAACATATCGTGGACTCCCAGGGAAAGCCGCGCATACGAGCTTTTTGTGGTCGTTACGTCCGCGGAAAAGGTCATAGCGGTGGCTGTTTATAATGTCGAATCAGCGAGAAGGCTCGTAGTTATAGATGAAGCTCATGATAACTCGGGCAAGGGATATTTTGAGGATATGAAGGTTGATCTTTATAATCGAGGCCTGACGGCGGTTTCAAATACGTCGAAGATAAGCTCGGCCATGCTTGCGAACGCCAGAGTGCTGGTTATTTCTCAATATCCGTTGTCATCGCCCGGTATTGAAACGGCTGAGATCGCGGCGATAAGGGATTTCGTGAACTCGGGTGGCGGACTTCTTCTTATAGGAACGTGCGACTTCAAGGGGGCGTCGAATCCCGCTGCGCTGAACAGAATCCTGGAACAGGTCGGTTCAAACATGCGCGTCAACGACGATGAAATACTCGATCCGACAAATAATAGCGGAGGGCAGAAATGGGTGGTGTTTTCGCATATCTTCGATCGCCGCGTGGTTCCCGCCGAGATTATGGCGTCGCTTCTCGCCAGCGGCGCCTCGATCGTGAATTCCGCGATGAAGCCCGTGACGGCCGCCGATAAAACTATAATTCCTCTGGCTTCGGGAGATGACGACACGTATAATGTCGACGCGGACGGAGCCGGCGATGCGGTGATATATCCCGCTGGAACGCCTATCGTTATGGACGCCGCCGAGATAATGCCTTCGGGCGGAAAGATCGCACTATTCGGTTCCCAGCACTTTGGAAGCGCGGTATATCAATTCACCGGTCAGCATCAGACGCCTCTTTATAATTACAATGTGATCAGCTGGCTTTCGCGTCAGGCTAAAAACGGCGTGGAAGAACTTTCCAATGAAATAACTTCAATGTCCTCGGGCGCCGCTTCTGAAAAACATTCCGCCGTCACAAGTAAAACCGCAGTGATCGGCGCAACCATACGCGCTGATGAATTTTTTAGCAATATTGAAAAAGAGTTCGATCCGTCTTCCACGAAACTGGAAGCTGAGCTTGATAGTTTGATAAAACACGTTAAAGCTGATAAAACGCCGGCCGCCGAAACCGCCGCGGTCATAAAAAAGGTTCTCGACAGGGTAAGATATGGCGCGGTCCAGGATACTCAATTAATGAACAGAATAAAACTCAAGATCGCGATCCTCGAAGATCATTACCAGAAACTTATAAAATAAAAACATATGTCGTCGCAAGGCAACTATTCACAAAGGGGATTCAGATGAAAAAAATATTTTTAGCGCTCATGCTTGGAGTTTCTTTTTCGATTCAGCTTCCTGAAATGGCTTTTTCACAGGATACGTATGAAAGCAAAGTGATAAAAAGCGATGCGAACGCGCCGGGTGCCGATACGTCTGAGGTTTCACACCCTGACGCCGTTTCGCAGCCGTCGAATGTCCGCGCGAAGATACTTGAGATAGCCGAACTCAACAAAAAAATATTTTTTTCCGAACAGATGATCGGTCTTAAAATGTCGAACGAAGCGCAGGACGTCGAAGGTACGTTGAACTCGCTTTATAAAAAGCGCGAGGCGCTTTGCGATGACGTCAAAAAAACCTGCTCGTCCGGCGATCCGGCCAAAGAGATTCGCGCCATCAAATCAGAGATTTTAAACGTCAAGTTATATGACGCCGCCGGATTCGACTCGCTCGTCGAAAAGCTTAAAACCATAAAACTTCAGCCCCAAGGTTCGGATTCTAACAGCGTATCCCTCGGTGGAAATGCGAAAGACTCTATAATGGAGCTGGAGTCATACGTTAAACTCGAATCGGCGAGGCTTGAAGACCCCATAACGTTTAATGACGAACTGAAGAAATTTGCTTCGAAACCGCAGGAAAATGCGGTGGATTCAGGGGCCTCTGACGCGGGCGCATCTTCGGGCGGAGGTATTGATCCGCAATATGAAGCAATAGCAGTTTTTAATCCAGCGGAAATGTATCCAGCCGGAAATGAGCGCGATATAGCTATTGACAGCCCGGCCGAAATAAAGTTCGACGGTGATAAAATAAAAAAACAGGACCGGAAGATCGATATTGTAGTTAAATCCGTAGACGTTCGTCAGAAATATACCGTCAAGCCCGGCGGTTCTGATGCCGGCAAGATGGACGTGAAGTGGAATCCCGAAAAAAATTCGCTGTCCATATCGCATAACGCTCCTCTTGAACGCGGCGCTATGTATTCAGCTACGGTCACTTTCGAACATAAGATCCCGACCGTAAATAATCCGGCGCCGAACGGACAGAATGGCGGAAGCGCTTCCTCTTCGACGGGCGGGGCGGCCTCGTCAGGGTCGGTTTCGTCCGCCGTCGCGGGCGCGTCATCGGGTCTTGTCAGGAATAAGTCAGTTAACGGCGGTATTTTTAAAACCGTCGACATAGATTTTTCTGAAAATAAGATCAAATATAAACTGGATTGGAATTTTGAAACCATAGGCTATACCGTCGAGTCCGTAGCGCTTCCCGACGGCGCCACGAATGAAGCGAAATTAAAGGACGGAACCGGAGAGGTCGCCCTCAAGGATAAGCGTGAAACCGACGAGGCGAAGCTTAAAAAAGGCGGAAGTACCGGCGAGACGGCTTTGAAAAAAGCTCCTCCGGCGTTTCAGCTCTATGACGACGCCAAATCGCTTCCGGCCATAATATTGAGAATGCCCGAGGGGCCTGACGTTAGGCGGAAGAGCGAAATATTCGTGGTTTTTTCCACGGATATGAGTCCCGCAAGCGTAAAGCACGATACCATGCTTCTATTCGCCGAACGTAAGAAGGGGGAGTTCATTCCGGTTACCGGTGAAATTGAAATGGTGGGGAGGAAGCTTTATTTCAGGCCTTATGAAGACCTTGTTTTTGGCCGTAATTATAAGGTAAGCGTAAACAACATTAAAAGCGTTTCCGGGATAAATTTTCCGCTGGCCGAAACTTATTTTTTTAAAACCGCTCCCGGAGTGACTTCCGTCAAGCTTCCGCACGACGGTAATATTTCTTTGGACGATACCTTTGAGGTCACGCTTTCCGAGGAAATCGGCGACGTTAAAATAAAATTCATGAAATGCGATAAGACCCGCGAAGCGGAGCTTGAATTTGATATATGTTCCAGACTCGTAGTTCCCGATGCGGCGCGCGGCGGAATTAAAAACATGGCGCTCGATTCAACGGGTTCCGCTCTTAAACCCATTCTTAACAAAGCGCGCGAAGCCGCCGCTGATATTCAATCGTCCATAACGGTAAATTCATTGCAGGATAAAAAAATGAGCGTTTTATTCAAGCCCAAAAAACCGCTTTCCAAGAATCAGGCCTATAAGATAGACGTGTATTCCGAAACGCGTTTTATAGATGAGGCCATAATTAAATTCAACGCCAAATAATATCTTTTTTTGCGGGATACAGCTTAACTTTCTTGACAATATTTTCAAATTTATGTATAATCCAATAAATTTTCTTTATTTATGCGGAGGTTATTAATAATGCAAACACTAAAAAAAGCTTATATAATGGGTACTGGAATGTACCTGCCCGAAAAAAGGCTGACGAACGCTGATCTTGAAAAAATGGTGGATACTACCGATGAGTGGATAGTAACTCGTTCAGGAATAAAAGAACGCCGCATCGCGGAAGCCGATCAGAAGCTATCGGATCTCGCTATTCCCGCAGCGCAGATGGCCATGAAAAACGCCGGAGTTACACCGGATCAGATCGGCGTTATAATTCTTGCGACATTTACTCCCGACCGGCCTATTTCTTCGACTGCATGTATAATTCAGCATAAACTCGGCTGTAAAAATGCCGCGGCTTTTGACGTTGAAGTCGCATGCTCGGGTTTTATTTATGCAAGCGTGCTGGCGAAAAACTTCATAGCCACCGGTATGTATGATTACGTCCTCGTTATAGGCGCGGATATTCTTTCAAAAGTGATAGATTTTACCGATAGGAACACCTGCGTTCTTTTTGGGGACGGAGCTGGCGCAGTGGTTTATGGCGTATCGCCCAATGAAGACGAAGGCGTTTTTGACGTGCTTCTCGGAGCCGACGGCAGCGGCGCGGACCATATTATGATACCGGCCGGCGGGACCAGCATGCCTACGACGGCAAAAACGGTTGAAGACCGCCTGCATTATGTCAAGATTAACGGCAAGGAAGTGTTTAAGTTCTCCACGAAGATGGTCGGCGACATGATAGAGCAGGTGCTTACGAGAAACAATATGAATTTAGACGATGTAGACCTCATTATACCGCATCAGGCCAACGTCAGGATCATCGAGTCGGCCGCGAAAAAATTCGGCTGCCCGATGGAAAAATTTTTCATAAATCTTGATAAATATGGAAATACCGTTGCCGCGACGATACCGATATGCATACACGAAGCTCTTCAGCAGGGTAGAATAAAGCAAGGTTCGACGGTGCTTCTCGCCGGATTTGGTGGCGGTCTGACCTGGGGCGTCATCGCGATGAAATACGGAAAAGTTAGCATATAGCCAAACATTTAAAGCGTATAAAAAAATAAAAAAGAGAGGCCGTTTCAAAAATTATCTTCTTGGACGGCCCCTCTTTTTTGCTCAGATATTATTTTTTAGAGTATTTGTCTTTTATTAATTTATATTTATTGGATATTTCGGCTAACTTTTTAGCTTCCGGCGAATTTTTAAATTTTTCAAACGACGCCGCTATTTCAGCGGCTTCGAGAAGTTCCGCCGAACATTCGCCTTTTTTCAGGAGCTCGGCGGCTTCGGCGGCGGCCTTGAAAGCTGCTTCGTCCTCATTTAATTTTTTCATAATTCTCGCTTTTTCAAGTTTTACTTTTCCGCTCGTGGATGATATTTCGGATACCGCGAATTCCACTAGCACCACGAAATTTTTTATTGAATCGGATTTTTTCCGGCTTTTTTTCTTTTTGGTCTTGTTCTGAGTCTGGTATTTTTCGCAAAGCTCGTTATATTTATCTATGAGTTTGATCGTCTTTACTGTATTTTCCTGCGCGGCGGCGATCCTGATAAGGTTATAAATGGACTTGAAGTACAATTCCGCGTATTCGGAAGACGGGCATTCATCCGGCTTTTTTGAATCTATCGTCTCGAATACCTGATCGAAGAATTTATATGCGAGCCCCGTTTCGTTTGTTTCTAAAAGCGCTTCGCCGAGCGCGTTTTTTGTGAGGAGCAGCTCCAGCGTTTCATGCGTTTCATCGGTCGTCCTTATTAGTTCATCCATAAGCGGGCGCCAGAAAGATTGTTTAGCCCTGAATTTGCAATATGCGAGTTTTCTTATTTTCTCGAAACTGTCCTTTAAATTACCTTTCTTTTCATAAATCATCGTCATGCTTTCAAAAAGAGCCGCGGCTTTTTTATATTCGCCGCATTTCATAAATACCGTCGCGATTTTGTTTATATGCTCTATCGTTTCATAAGATACCTCGGCGTTGATGGTCTTACCTTCAATGTCGAGCAGTTTCAAAGCTTCGTCCAGTTTTTTCGAGGCGGCGTCGATGGCGCCGGCGCTCGCCAGAATGCTCGCGATGTTTATGCACATTTCTCCGGCGGATTTTTTGTTCTCTTTTTCTATAGCCATTTTATAGATCTTTTCATAATAATCAATGTTTGAGGGGCTGTTCTCGAAAAACGAGAAAATGTTATTTAAAAGCGATTTATAAACATATAAAAAGTAACTGTTGTCGACGGTTTTATGAAGATTTTCGATGACGAAATCTATGTATGTTCGCGCATTATCCATGTCCTCGAGGCTCAGGCAGATTATCGCAGCGGTGATATTTTTCATGATAAGCCCTTCAAGAGTCTCGCCTGACATATCTTTTTCGGAGAAAGCCCGGCCCAAAAGCTTGTACGCTTCGTCTTTTTTCTGGAAACGAGCGGCTATCATCGCCGCGGTAAGAAGGTTTTCCATGCTTTCGCTCGACTTGAGGGATTTTTTAATGTCAGCCTGGGCTTCATCGAAGTTCTGCGCATTGGCGTATATCGACGCGCGGGCCATAAAGAGGTTTTTTACATATTCGCGGTCTTTTATCTTTGAAATTTCGCCGTCGATTTTAGCCCTGGTCTTCTCGCCTTCCTCTACATCGTCGAGCTCATACTGGACGCGCATGATATATACGAGTATTCTTAAATATTCTTTAGCGTCGGCTTTTTTCGCGGCCGGAAGTATTTCCTCGAACGTTTTCAGAGCGTTTTCCGGTTGCTCCGCCATATAAAGATCGTTGCCCGCGTCGATTCCCTGTTGGATAAGTTCGATTTCAGAGGTGTTTCCGGGTTTTGCGGAACAATTTTGAACTGTCGCCGTTAATAATAAGACGGATGCGATAAGCGTGAACCAGAATTTTTTTTTATTCATTTTTATATCACCTTTTAAAACTTTATATATTTGTATTGATTATACTTTAAAAAAATATAAAATTCAAGTATAATTAGGCGTATTTGATATCGGCGCCGATATCAAATCCCATAAAGCGAATTTTTTTTTGAAAGGATGATCTTGCTTTGATCCAGAAATTGCATTCGGGGCTTTATTTCGACACCACGAAATTCTGCGTTACCAGTGAAAACCCTTCCATCGGGCATAAGATAAAAGTGAAGCTTTACGTCGCTGAAAGCCTGCTTGAAAGCATTATCGATATACGTATAAGAACGACATGCGATAACGAGGAGTATCCGGCTAAAACGAGGATCGCCAAAAGATATAACGGGTTCGCCATATTTTCCGGAGAGATTCCCGTCATGAAAAAAATAACAAATATAAGATTTAAAATATATACTAAAAACGCCATATACTGGTTCAACTCGCGCGGCGTTTTCGACCATAATCCTAACGATTATTTCGATTTCAAGGTAATAGCGGAGTTTAACGCCCCGAAATGGGCGGCCCGGTCGGTTTTTTACCAGATATTTCCGGACAGGTTCTGGCACGGATTCACTCCCGGAGAATATTCCGACGTGGAAACCGTTCGCGAAAAGTTTGAAACGTTATACGGCAGGCGCAAGACGTATTTTCGCGACATAAAACCCTCGCTGAAAAAATGGGGTGAAACGCCTGACGCCACGTCGCTTGGTTACGAATTTTATTTTGGAACTCTTGACGGCGCGGCTCAGAAGCTCGGATACCTTAAGGAACTCGGTATAACCGCGATATATTTCACTCCGATTCTGAAATCCCCTAGCAATCACAGGTACGACACGATCGATTATTTCGAGGTTGACCCCGTGCTCGGCGGCGACGCCGCTTTTGAAAGGTTCATGGAAGAAGCTAGAAAGGCTGGAATAAAGGTCATACTTGACGCCGTATATAATCATTCAGGTTTTTCATGCGAGGAGTTCAAAAAGGCGCAAAAAGGAGAAGAACCCTTTACGCGTTTTTTCACTTTTTATGACGCTCAAAGAAAAAAATACGCGTGCTGGCTTGGCAACGGGAACCTTCCGAAGCTCGATTACGCGTCGAATGAATTGCGTGAATTTATTTATGATTCCGATATGTCGGCGTCCACTAAATGGCTTCGCGAGCCTTATAAAATCGACGGATATCGGCTGGACGTGGCGCATATGATAGGCGAAGGCGGAAGCGCCCGTAATAATATCGGGATATTGCGCGAGATGCGCGAAAGTTTTAAAAAATATAATCCCGATGCGTTCGTGCTGGCGGAAAATTTTTTTGACTGTATCGACATGCTCGACGGGACTTCCATGGATTCCGTTATGAACTATCATGGCTTCACTTTTCCAGTTATCGATTATTTTTCTGGCCGGGACCATCGCGGTCATCCAAACGCGATCGATATATCCGCTTTTCACGACTGGCTGATGGACGTTTACGCCAAGATACCCGGCGCGCACGCGAATATAATGTATAACCAGCTTTCGTCGCACGATATTTCAAGGCACAATTCGCTTTTAAATAACGATATTAAAAAAATACTCATGGCGGTGACTTTTCAGTTCAGCTTTCCCGGCATTCCCTCCATTTTTTATGGCGATGAGATAGGCCTTTCAGGCACCGGAGATCCCGGCTGCCGCGCGAGCATGGAATGGGATGAGAAAAAGCAGAATGGCGCGCTTAAATCAGCTTATAAAAGCCTCATAAAAATACGCAAAAACGAGAGCGCCCTTGCTTATGGCGGAATGAAAGTTCTGCGCGCCCACGGCGGGCTTTTTTGTTTTTTTAGAAAATATATGAACGAGACCATCGTTTCATGCTTCAACAATTCGAAAAGCGGCGTCGGGTTTGACATCAGAAAAAAGGAACTTTTTTTGATGAAATCTGATGGAAAGCTTCAAACCCTTTTTGATTCAGGCGAATTCATAAAAAGTCAGCATGGCAAAAATTCGGCTTCGCCGAGGGACGATAAAATTTCCGCGAAACTTTCGCCGTATGGAGCGCTGATATTTAAATTGCGGTAACGAATATTAGTCGGACAATCCGCTTTATTCGGATTTTTTGGCTGGCGTTATCGTTACTTTTTCGATGAATTCGGACTTGACGCCTTTTGATTCGATTTTAAAAGCTTTTTTAAACTCCGCGTTAAGTTCTTCGCCAAGGGGCGGATTTAGTTTTTTCAGCTTTTTTAATTCACCGGCCGCGGCTTCCTGGTCCTTCATCTGGATATAAACGAGGCCGAGGTCATAGTGGGCCTCCGGGTAGTCCTTATCCGAATATTGGATAGATTTTTTCAGAGCTTTAACCGACTCGTCAAGCTTGTCGGTGTTATAATAAGCTTCGCCGAGCGCCAGAAGTATCGCCGGATCTTCAGGCTCCAATTCGGCGGCTTTTTCATATGCGTCTATAGCCTCTTCAAAATTTCCGAGCATGACATTACAATAACCGATATAGAATATGGTGCTCGTATCGTCGGAATCTATTGCGTAAGCCTTGTTGAAAAATTCGAGGGCTTTGCCGCAATCGTCGAGCCAGACATGCCCAAGACCCTCGCAGTAGTTCTTCCGGCATTCGCCGGAATTGAAGGTCCGCCATTCGTCGAGCGGGACGGGTTTTTTTTGAGAAACGAGCTTTATAATATATGTTCCGGGTACGGCGAAATTAAGATTCTGCCCTTCGACCATGGCCGATACGGCAATGCCTATAACCTGGCCGTCCATGTTAAAAACGGGGCTGCCGCTTGAGCCCGAGGAGATTGGGGCCGTTATCTGAATGACATTCCCGTTTTCACGGTCGTTTCTAACGGCCGCGACTATTCCGTCGGACGCGGTTTGTTCCAGGCCCATTGGATTTCCGATGACCACTACCCTTTCGCCCACCTCCGGAATTTTTTCACATATTTTAAGCGCCGGGGCCTTTTCAAGAGGCATATCGATCCTCAGGCGCATAACGTCGTTTTCCTTATCGTCCGCAAGCGAACCCGCTACGGCGAAAACGCTTCCGTCGAAGAGCTTGATCTCCGCGCTTGTGCAGCCTTGCATCACATGAAAGTTGGTAGCGACCTCGCAGGAGCCGCCCGTGAAAAATCCGCTGCCGAAGCCGACCTGATCGTTTTTTTCATTGAATGTCGTTATGTATACTATCGAGCGCTGAGCATTTTTTATTATTACCGGAATGCTGTCGGGCTCGCCAGCGAATGCCGGAAGAGCGGAAAGAAAAAGCAGCATTGCCGTCAATACCGCGAATGAATAAAACGATAAGTTCCTATGCATGACGGTCATATTTTATAGTACCTCTTTTAAGAATATTTACGTTGCGTTGCGCCGGGCATATTTAGACATTATAATAAACCGCTAATCGTATCTAAACGCGCCGTTATTTTTGAAATATTATACACTAAAATTTTATATTTTCACACAGAAAAAAGAAGAAATTAAGATTTCGTCAAATTACTTCGGGTTAAAATAAGATTTGCGTGAGGCGCGGGCAGTATGGTATAATTAGCTTCAAAAAGATATGGACGGGAAACTATGGATAATAAAAACACGGTCAATTCAATAAAGCGCGAATCGGCGGTAGCGGGCCATGAAATGTCCCCGGTAAAGGCGTTTCGCTGCGATCCCATATATAAAATACTCTCTAAATTATCAGGCGAGAACGCATTCGCCGCCGGATTCATATATTTTTTTCTATCCTTCGGGCTGCTGTATCTGATCGGCTATCTGACGGGTCAGTTCTACGGCGGCAATGGCCTTAAACCAATGTATCTGTATCATATCGATAACCTTTCGATCGGACTTTTAGCTCCTATAGGCGCCGGACTTATCACCAACCTTTACAATAAGATACGCCGCGTCAGCGAATCGCTTTTAAAAAACGATATTATCCGTGAAGAAGATATCCTTTCATATAAAAGCCTTTTGAAGGAATTCGACAGGATCTACAACAAGCCGTTCGTTCAATATTTTTCGCTTGTCAGCGCGGCCGTTATCAGCCTGTACGTTTTTTTCTTCAGGGAGAACTCCTGGCTCGGAATGGCGGCGGGGCTTACCGGGGTTTATGGCGCCGTGCTGGTTTTGATTAATTTCGCGATGATACTCACCGTAGTTTATAAATGCGTCGTCACGATATGGTTCATCCAGCGTACCATAGCTTTCGATATAAGAATAAAACCAATGCACCCGGATCACGCCGGCGGCCTTAAGGATATCGGCTCCCTGGCCATGGCGGTCAACTATTTTTTGATCCTTGTAATGCTTTATTTTACGGCGCTTTTCATCTTCGATCAGTTCTCGCGTAAATTTTTCGTAGTATATATTATTTTTTATATATTCTCTTTTTTTCTTTTTTTCGCGTCGCTTTACAGCTCGCACCTGAAGATGAGGAAGGTCAAAAAAGAGGCTCTTGAAAGACTCGAGCATACGTCTAATTTCTATTACGCCAAGCTTCAGGAAAAAGTCTCGGTTTCAGGGATATTCGATATGGAGTCGGCGGACGAGATAATAATGGTTGAAAACCTTCACAATATAGTCGTTAAAATGCCGGTATGGCCATTGGACATAAGCAACACGATAAAGTTCGTGTCCACCTTCATCGCGCCGCTTGTTATCTTCGCGAGCAGCATAATAGCGAACTCGAAGGAGATAATAAGCGGCGTGGACGGGTTAAAAAGTATCATTAAATAAAAGCTTTTTTACCAGCCTTTTTTTATTACCGATTTGAGCGTGGTCTGGAACTCTCCCAGAAAGAAGTCCTGCGCTTTCTTCGATATGTCGAGCGCCGGTTCTATTCTTATCGTTTTTGAATTCAAAAGAGTTCCCGCGACGAGTATGCCGCGCTTGAAAAGGCCGGCCGCCACTGCATATCCGAATTCCGAGTCTATGAATTCCATGCCTATTAAAAGCCCGAGCCCGCGGACATCTATTAGATATTCGGAATAGTCTTCCTGTATTTTTTTCAGTTCGCCCATAAGATATTTTCCTGATTTAGCGGCCTTTTCGGCGAGACTGTCCTTTAAAGTCACGTTTATCGCGGCTATTCCAGCGGCGCAGGCCAGAGGATTTCCGCCGAACGTGGATGAATGGATGAACGGATTTGGTTCCAGGACCTTCCAGATCTTAGGCGAAGAGATAAACGCCGACAAGGGCATTACTCCTCCGCCGAGGGCTTTTCCGAGGCACATTATATCCGGGGAAATATTCCAGTGGTTTACGCCGAAAAGCTTTCCGGTTCGTCCGAGCCCGGTCTGGACCTCGTCGGCGATCAACAGTACGCCGAATTTATCGCAGATCTTTCTGAGGCGCGGGAAAAAATCATCGGGCGGCACTATCGCTCCCGCCTCGCCCTGTACCGGTTCCGCGACGACCGCCGCTATGTCGAAGCCAACGTCCTTGGCTCGCTCTAATTCCTGTTCGACCGCCGTCGCATCGCCGTAAGGCACGAAATAAACGTCCTGCAGCAGCTGTTCGAAAGGCACTCGAAATTCAGCCTTTCCCATTAGAGATAGCGAGCCGTATGATTTGCCGTGGAATCCCTTTAAAAACGATATGAAGCCTGATTTGCTGGTGTATAAGCGCGCGAGCTTCATCGCGCCCTCGACAGCGTCCGTTCCGTTGTTAATGAAAAAGCTGTATTGCAGATCGCCCGGAGCGATCTCGCCAAGAAGTTTGGACAGCGCACCGCGCAGAGGGTCCAGAAGTTCCTGAGAAGACAGGGGCATCCTTGAAAGCTGGTCCCGGACCGCTTTTACGATCTTCGGATGGCGGAGCCCCGCCGAGTATATTCCGAATCCGCCCAGAAGGTCGAGGTATTTTCGGCCGAGAATATCCGTGAAATACGAACCGCGTCCCGTCCACTCCACCGCTGAATAATCGCCGGCTTCCGTCACTGATTTTCGGTATTCGAGATACCCTCGGTTGTAGTAGCTTTTGAAATTTTCAACGGTCTCCGTTACGATGTTCTGGCGCTTTTTACGGGATAAATTTTTATCGGATATTATATCGAGCCATTTTTGAGATTCGGCTATAAGTTCTTTCTTTGTTTTTGCCATAAAAAACCTCTTATCCTATTATACTGTTCTGAATAAATATATCGGCAAAAAAATCGCTCAAATGAATGATTCTCGTCCGGCTTCCTATTGATTGGGCTTTCTGACGAAGTGCCGCATTTCGAAAGGAATTTCAAAAGACATTTCAACTATGCCTTTATACTCCCCGTTTTCATGCCAAGGCGCCTGGTATATCATCTTTTTAACGTCGTTCTTTTCAATCGTATAGCAATTGACGGAAGGTTCTTTCAGCATTTTTAAAAGTTTGCTCCGCGCCGGTTCCGGGTGGCATTGGATTAGACTTTTACCTATAAGCTCCGTTCCGCCGTCCTTCGCGAAAGTTTTCGATGCCTTTTCGTTCATATCTAAAACTATCCCGTTAGTGTCGCAGACCGTTATCGCAGCCCCGAATCCGTCAACCCATCTTTTATCAGCCATATTTAATTTCCTTTCATTAAAATCCTGCTTTTAAAACTTTTCTCACCATCTTATCTAAAAGGCATTGTTTTGTCAACAAAATTTAAGCGATTTTACTAAGAGGTATGAACGTTGTCGGTTAAATTATCGGTTGCCGCCAAGAACGCGCTCATGAACTTTCGCGCGCTAAATATTTGATTAATTGCGCGATATCTGGTAAAATACTTTTCGGATCGTTATTAGAGCGCGAATAATGCCCGTTCGGAGGAGATATCCATGAGTGATAAAAAAA
>CAZJFS010000115.1:0-13784 GCA_964545075.1 uncultured bacterium | reverse complement strand
AGTTACCGGCTTCAGGGTTGACTTCAAGTTTAGCGTCAACGAGCGTGAGCGCTCCGATGTAAGCAACGACTATGTCGTCTTTGTTAGCGGGTGAGTTGGCGCCTGCGCCTTCAGTGTGTTTGCCGTCCGGACCCTTCGAATAAACGATGCCCTTTCTGTATTCCTGTTCGTATCTGTTGCCCCATGGGTCTTTCATAGTATCGAGGTTTGTGATGTATTTACCTTTTAATTCCTTGAGATATTTATCCTGAACCGTTGTGCCTTCGAGAGAGTTGAACTTCTGGATAGCCTGAACGAAAGTATCGCAGTCCTGTTTAGCCTTGGTCTTTTTGGCATCTTCCGTCATTGCCGCGAATTGAGGGAGCGCGACGGCGACGAGGATACCGATGATGGCGATAACGATCATGAGCTCGATCAATGAAAAGCCTTTGTTGTTTCTAATAGACATTAACATAAAAAATTCCTCCTTAAAAATTTCAGGTTTTTTCTTTTTTTATCAGTTATAAAAAAGCAATTAACATGCCAATAATTAAATATATATTTTTTTAAAACTTCATTGTTTTAAGCATCTTTGGTTATGAGCAAAAAGTTGTTGCATCACAAAAAACAAAGATGTTGCAGTTTGCGACAAAGTTGTTGCAATTTGCAAAAGTTGTTGAAAAGCATTTTTCAGGCCAGGGTTTTATTGTATCACGATGAGCGGTGGATTGGGGCTGCCGCCATAAATTGTGACTGTTTCGTATTCGGCGGACATGCCGTCGAATTTTTTTATCTGGCAGGGAGCGCCGGACGCTTGCGCTCCTGAACCGTCTTCGGCGCGCAGAAGCGGGTTCGGAGAGTTTTTGGCGCCGGTAATATTAATGCTCATATTTGTGAAAATCTGTCCGGATGATCCGGCGGGAAATTTACATATAAGTTCGTCGCCGGGCGTCGTAACCTTGCATTTTGCGATTGCCTCAGTTTTTATCGGGCTGTCGCCTTTCATGAAATCGCGGCCCATGTACCATCTGAATAATTTTCCGGCTTGAGCGTCAGCGTCTATGGATTTAACGCCTGAATTAAAGTCCTGCGTGGCTGACGAGGCCGGTGAAAAATCGATCTCGATTTCGCCTGAAGTGGTAGGCATGAGAGGGCGGTTGAAAAAGAGATGAAGCATGTCGTAGGCCTCCGTGGGCGCCAGATTTTCAGGGTTAATATTAAGTCGCGCGTCTATTAGAACGAGCGGACCGATAAATTGCATAGCTATATCGTCGTTCCAGGTGAAGTTCTGTTTGGCCGAGTGTTTGCCGTCCGGACCCATCGAAAGCACTGTCCCCTGCATCAAATCAATGGCATAAGGCTTGCCCCACGGGTCTTTTAAAGTGTCGAGGTTGGCCAGATATTTTCCTTTAAGCTGGCCGATATTTGAAAGCTTGATTTTTTCGAGGTTGTTGAATTTATGGATAGCTTCAACGATAACCTGGCAGTCCTGCTTCGCCTTGATCTTTTCGCGTCTTCCGTCATTTTGGCGAATTGAGGCAGGGCGACTGCGACAAGAATTCCGATGATAGCGATCACTATCATCAGCTCGATCAGAGAAAAGCCTTTTTTAACTTTTGCGTCAAGCAATTTTATTTTCATTTTTAAAACGTATTTTAACTTAAAAATATGGAGAGGTCAAAACCAAAGACCCATCCATATTTTATAACTTAGATTGAATAAAAAAATTAATTATCTAAAAAACCTGCTAATAAAAAAATCAAAATTAAGTAAACACACCTTGCATACACCTTGCTAAATTAATTATATCACAAAATTAAATAAAGCACAACTTAATTTTATTCCTTCGGTTCTATGTTATATTTTTTCATCATGCGATATAGCGTCGAACGGTCGACCTTGAGTATCTCGGCGGCTTTTCCCTTGTGCCAGCCGGTGGATCTTAAAATATCGACTATGTGTTCGCGCTCGATCTGTTCGAGCGAGGCGGAAGCTGAATTGCGCGACGCCGCGTCCGGAGACGTTTCGGCATTTTTGGGTTCAGGCTTTTCAATTGAAAAATCATTTTTATCGATATGGTCCATATTGAGTTCGGTGCCGCGGACAAGGATCATGGCCCGTTCCACCAGGTTTGAAAGTTCGCGGACGTTACCCGGGAAAGAATATTTTAAAAGGAACGCGTTCATATCCTGACCCAGCGTCGCGACATTTTTTTTGAATTCGGAATTGAATTTTTTTATGAAATGCCAGGTGATCGAAATGACGTCCTCGCGTCTTTCGCGAAGCGGCGGAACTTTTATAGGGAAAACGTTGAGGCGGTAATAAAGGTCTTCGCGGAACTGGCCTTCGGATATCATTTTCTGAAGGTTCTGGTTCGTCGCGGCGATTATTCTGACATCTACCGTTTGCGAGCGGTTGCCGCCGACCTTTTCGAACTGACGTTCCTGCAGCACGCGCAGCAGCTTGGATTGAAGGTTAAGGTTCATATCGCCGATCTCATCGAGAAATATAGTGCCGGTGTCCGCGAGTTCGAATTTTCCTATCTTGTCGCTTATGGCGCCGGTGAACGAGCCTTTCTTATGACCGAAAAGCTCTGATTCAAGAAGGCTATCAGGTATGGCCGCGCAGTTTATCTTTATGAAGGGTTTTCGCGCGCGATCGCTTTTAAGATGGATGAGTTTGGCGATGAGCTCCTTGCCGGTCCCGGATTCTCCGGTTATTAAAACCGTTGTTTTCGAGGGAGCGACGTTATCGAGCATATCGAGTACCGAACTGATAGAAGGGCTCGAACCGATAAAATTAACTTCCTCGGCGAATGATTTAAGCGCTATATTTTCAGCTTCGAGCCGCGAATGTTCTATGGCTTTTTTAATGAGGATCTTGAGTTCGTCCGGTTCGAAGGGTTTTAATATGTAGTCGAAAGCGCCTTCTTTCATAGCTTCTACGGCGTTTTTTACGGTCGCGTGCGCGGTCATTATTATAAATGGAATATGAATGTCGATCTTTTTAACTTCCGATAAAAATTCGATGCCTCCAATTTCAGGCATTTTAAGGTCCGAGATTATAATGTCGGGGGTTGCCGCCGCCGGGTCCTTAATTCTGGAAATGGCGGCTCTGGCGTCCGTAAAGTCCTCGACATCATGGTCCGCGCTTTCAAGCGAGAACTTAAGCGCCTTGCACATGTTTTCTTCGTCGTCGACGATATAAATTAAAGCCATTTTAAAAACTCCTTACGCCGTTTTTTTCGGCAGATATACGCCGAGTTTCGTTCCTTCGTTTATTTTCGAGCTTATAGCAAGTTTTCCGCCGTGTTTTTCAACGATTTGCTGCGTAACGACGAGCCCTAAGCCGGTTCCTTTTTTCTTAGTCGTGAAAAATGGCTCGATCCCCTTTTTTATCTGCGATTCGTCTATTCCGCAGCCGTTGTCGGTTATCGTTATTTCCACCGTTTGGTCCTTTTTTTCGGAAAGCCCGATCTCTATTTTTCCTTCTTTTTCTTTAGATATCGAATCTATCGCGTTTATCACGATATTTAAAAGCGCCCTTGAAAGCTGATCGGGGTCGGCCATTACCGTTATTTTGGAGGCCGGCATGGAAAGGATTATCGCTACGTTCTTGCCTTCGCTTTTGGCGTAGAGGTTTCCGCGTTCGACGAGTTCATTGAGTAAATTGGATATATCGGACGGCACTGACTGGATTTCGCGGTCCCTGGCGAAATCTAAAAGTTCGGAAACGAAATTATTGAGCTTGTCTATTTCCTTGTTAATGAAATTAGCGACCTCTTTGAGCTTCGGTTTTTCGGAAAGCGCGTCGGAAAGCGAGGATGCCGAAATTTTCATTATTCCGAGAGGGTTTTTGACCTCGTGGGCGATATTGGCCGAAAGGCGTCCGAGCGCGGCGAATTTTTCTTTCTTTGCCAGTTCCAGTTGAGTGTTCTCGAGCTTTATGATCGTTTCTTCAAGACGTTTGTTGGCTTCCACGAGATTTTTATACATGCCGGCGTTATTAAGAGCGACCTTCGCCTGATTTAAAATCGTGTTGATCAGCTGTATATCGTCGTCGTTATAGGCGTCCTTCATGAACTTGTTACCCAGAAAATAAAATCCGAAAAGAGAGTCCTGCTGATAAACTGGAATTATTATGGAAATGCCCGATTTTAAAAAGAAATCATATGATTGTTCCGATATGGTTTCCGGCGACAGATACTCTACGAATATCGGGTCTATGATGCTTGACGGACTCGCGGATTCGAATATTTTTATCAGATATTTTTTCACTTCGTCCAGATCGTCCAGGGCGAATGCTGGTTTTTCGGCGATGCCCTGGAAATATATCGCGGCCGGCTTGAAGGTTTCATTGAAAAGCGTCGATATCGCGGTGATGACGTCGGTGAAATCGACGAAGTTGGATATTTTTTGAGAGAAAGATTCGACGATCATCTTATAGTTGAAAGCCGTTTTGAAGATGTGCTGATCGATGAAGTTTCTTATGAAATCGACTATGGGCCTGAATATTATGGCGAAGATAACGAAAAAAATCGCCATATAATAAGTGGCGTAAATGTTGTTTATTATCTGGAAAAAATTGAACAGGTACGCCGCCGCAGCAATATAAGAAAAAATGAATATAAAAAGAAATATGGCGTATATCGTCGATTTTTTCAGGATATAAAAAATGTTGGCGAATCTTACTTTTAAAAGAGCCGTGGCGATGAACGAAACGACGATCAGAGGGGAAAGCATTTCAAACTGGTTATAACCAGTTGAAAAGAAAAAGTCGAGCAGGAATATGAGGATCAGATTCAGCGTGAATCCGGTGTATATGAAAAAGTACTGGATCTTTTGATAAAAACGATGAAATCGCCTTATCTGCAAAAAAGCCTTGTAGTATTTAGTCAGAAGCCAGATCAACGAAACGGCGAGGTAAAAATATTGGAGGTTGGTTGAAGATGTTTGTAAATATGCCGCCCAGAATATGGCGCATACCGAATATAGTCCGAAGAATTTAGGCCAGGAAATTTTTCGCTCCTCGAAGCTTTCAATGAAATGATAATAGAGCGGAGGCAGAAGCCACATCGAAAAATCGCGCGTGCCGGAAAAAAAACCGGCGCCGGCTATGTCGAGCCAGTAAACCAGATTTATCAGGTCGTCAAGAAACGGCGCCAGCATTATTATTATAAAAAGACGGTTGATAACCAGGTTCGGCTCTCGCAGGAAAAGATACGTGCCGAATGAATATGAAATTATGAAGACTATAAATGGCAGAATCTTGTCTATTTCCGGAAACATAAATATTAATTCTCGCGGGGATCAAGCGCGTCCCTGAGCATATCCCCGAGGATATTGAACGAAAATATTATCAGCATCAGAAATACGGATGGAAAAAGGAAGGTCCAGGGTGAATTTATGTCGCGCATTCCTGAATAGATCATCTGGCCTATCGTTGGGACGGAGGCGTCCGGGCCGAGGCCCAGGAAGTTGAGGGTGGATTCGCTCATTATTGTCGTGGCGAGACCGGATGTGAATGAAACTATTATTGTCGAAGAACAGTTGGGTAATATGTGAAAGAATAAAATTCTGAAATCCGATGCGCCGAAAGATCTCGCGGCATCGATGAACGGCAGGTTAACGACCTGGGAGGCGGAGCTTCGTATAAGCCGGGCGATAGGGGCCCATGTTACCAGGAAAAGCGAAATTATTATGGTGGCGTAGCCCTGGCCGATCGATATGGATATCGCTATCGCCAGAAGCAGAGACGGGAAGGCCAGCGTGGAATCAATAAGCCGGGAAATAGCGTTGTCTATGAATCCGCCGTAGTAGGCGGCCAGAACGCCAAGTGCGACGCCTATTATCAGTGCGATGCTCCTGGCGAAAAAGCCTATGAAAAGCGAAAGCTTAATGCCGACTATCGTGCGCGAAAAAACGTCGCGGCCGAGCCTGTCGGTTCCGAACCAGTGAGATGAATCCGGCGCCGCAAGGCTTTTTTCACGGTTGCTCTGGTTTATATCGTAAGGCGCCAGGGAGGTTGAAAAAATCGAAACGAAAAATATGACGCCGATTATGAGCGCCCAAAAGATGCCTTCGGGTTTTGAGATTATTTTTTTCAGGGCTTCCAAAAATGTCACACCTTAAGAAGATTTTTTATCGGCCGCGGAATTTAATACCGGCTCGGGGGTGGTGGCGGTTTCAAGGGCGACCGGTTCGAACAGCAGCTTTGAATCGTCGCTGTCGATCTTAAGCATGAGTTCGTCCTTGAATTCGCCGGTCAATATCCTGTTGGCTATTTCATTGTCGAGATTTTTCTGAATGATCCTTTTAAGAGGCCGGGCGCCGTAATTTATATCGTATCCTATCGAAACGAGATAATCCATGGCGCGGTCGGTAACGGCAAGCTGGATCTTTCTGGAGGCAAGACGTTTCTGCAGATCGTCTATGAGATTCGCGCATATCTTTTTGACGTTTGCGATCGTAAGCGGTTGGAAAACTATAGTGTCGTCTATGCGGTTTAAAAATTCGGGCCTGAAGAGTTTCGGCAATTCGGCAAGTATCTTGTTTTTAAGTTTTTCATATTCAACATTTTTAGTTCTTTCGATAAAGCCGATCTTCGCTACGTCGGTGAATTCCTTGGCTCCGACGTTAGATGTCATTATGATTATAGTGTTTTTAAAATCTACGACGCGTCCGTGAGAATCGGTCAGACGGCCGTCTTCGAGGACCTGAAGGAGAATGTTGAATATGTCGGGATGGGCTTTCTCGATCTCGTCGAGAAGGACCACCGAATATGGGCGGCGTCTTATCCTTTCGGTAAGCTGGCCGGCTTCGTCATAGCCGACATAGCCCGGAGGCGCTCCGACGAGCCTTGAAACGGCGTGTTTTTCCTGGAATTCAGACATATCGACGCGTATCATGGCATTATCGTCGCCGTATATGAATTCGGCGAGAGCTTTAGCGAGTTCCGTTTTTCCGACGCCCGTGAGGCCGAGAAAAATGAACGAGCCGTAAGGGCGTCTTGGATCTGAAAGTCCAGCGCGGGCGCGTCTTATGGCTTGAGATATCGCGCCGATGGCTTCTTCCTGGCCTATGACGCGGTGCTTAAGCGAATCTTCGAGTTTTAAAAGCCTGCTGATCTCGTTTTCGGTGAGAGTTCCGATCGGTATCCCTGTCCAGCGCGCTACGACTCTGGCGACATCGTCTTCGTTAACGACCGAGGTTTCTGATATCTGGGCCTTTTTAGCTTCCCAGGAAGATTTTATCGATTTCTGTTTGGCCTGAAGTTCGAGGTCGCGGCAGTGCATTTTTGCCGCGCGCTCATAGTCCTGGCGGGAGATCGCCTGTTCCTCTTCGAGCCTCACGTTGGCGAGATCCGTTTCGATCTCATGGATATCGGGAGGGGCGACGAGGTTTTGAAGCCTCACGTAAGCGCCGGCCTCGTCGATGAGATCGATCGCCTTATCAGGCAGAAAGCGCCCGGTTATGTAACGCGCCGAAAATTTCGCGGCGCTGTCGATGGCCTTGTCGGATATCTTTACGCGATGGAACATTTCGTAGCGGTCCTTGAGTCCGTGAAGGATCTGGATGGTTTCGTCGATGGAAGGCTCCGCTACGAAGACCGTTTGAAAACGGCGCTCCAGAGCCGTATCTTTTTCTATGTATTTTCTGTATTCGTCGAGCGTGGTCGCGCCGATGACCTGCAGTTCGCCGCGGGCCAGGACGGGTTTTAATATGTTGGCGGCGTCCATCGAGCCTTCGGAAGAGCCGGTGCCGACTATCGTATGAATCTCGTCTATGAAAAGGATTATGTTTGACGACTCCTTGATTTCCTCGATTATAGTTTTAAGCCGTTCCTCGAATTCTCCGCGGAATTTGGCTCCGGCGATGATGGAGGAGAAATTTAAAAGCAGGACGCGCTTGTCGGCGAGCGTCTCAGGAACCTGGTTATTTATTATTTTAATCGCAAGCCCTTCTATTATTGCGGTCTTTCCGACTCCGGGATCGCCTATGAGGCAGGGATTGTTTTTGGTTCTTCTTGAAAGTATGTGAATGACGCGCGATATTTCATTCTCGCGGCCTATGACGGGATCGAGTTTTTTCTGGATAGCTTTCTGAGTGAGGTCGACGCCGTATGCGTCGCACATCGGAGTCTTTGAAACATTGATGTTCTCGCGTGATGAAGCCGGCGCCGCCGACCTGTGGGATAAAAGTATAGGGCGTATCTTTTTCTGGACCTGGACCACGTTGATTTTAAGTTTCGAAAAAACCCGGGCCGCAATGCCTTCCTCGCATTTGAGCAGGCCCAGAAGTATGTGTTCCGGGCTTATAAAACGCTGACCCAGCGCCTGCGCTTCCTCGACGGCCAGCCTTATAACGAGCTTGGCGAGAGGGGTCAGATCGAGCGAAGTGTGGTATTGCTGGGGGCGCTCTTCGGCTATATGAGTTACCTCATCTATTATGGTCTGGTAATCGATCTGAAACATCTTTAAAACTCTCGCGGCTATGAAACTTTCGTTTTTAGCGATGGCCAGAAGCAGGTGCTCGGTTCCGATATAGCTGTGATGAAGGCTGCGCGCTTCTTCTTCTGCTGTATTAAGAAGTTTTTTAGTTTCTTCGGTAAAAAAATCGTACATTATTGTATCACCCTATAATCAATATTTTGCCAAGTTATTATAATTAAAAACGGTTAAAACTGCAAGGTTTTTTTTCAGCATTAAGTTTTTTATTGACAAATCAGGGCGCTGAATTTATAATATGTTGCCATGAAAAAATTTTTGGTCTTCGATTATTCATTTAAAATAGGTTTTCTGCTCGTCATCCTCGCCTTTGTCGTGGGGTTCTTCGGGAATAAATACCATAGCGTGATATTCGCGCTCGCTTATTATCAATATTTATATATCCTCGTCATAACTTTCGCGGGCATTCAATACGGCATGATGGGCGGTTTTTTCACTTCGACCTTTATCTGCATATTGCATGTTCTGGGTTTGAACGTAAATCCCGCGTATTATAGCACGAATTCGGCTCCGGTACATTATAACGTCCAGCTGATATTTTTTACCCTTATGGGACTGATATCAGGTTTTGGCTATGAACTTATGGCAAGGCAGAACCTCGCTTTGAATAAAAGCGTCGCCGAAATGACGAAAAAACTGCAGTCGGCTTCCTCGGCGCCCGCGGCGAATACGGGCCAGCAGAATGAGCTGGCGACCGCGCCGGTTCAGCGGGTGGATACCTCGATAAAATTTTATAATTTTTTGTTGAAATTTTCGAAACTTATAGTGACGGGAAAATCGGCGGATGAAATTTTCGAGATATTTTTCAAGACGCTCGCCGTTGATTACGGGGTTAAAGAGTACGCTCTGTTTATGGTAGCGGAAAAAGGCAGAACGCTCGCCGGGAAATTTAAAAAAAATCTCGCTCACATTGAAAACATCGAAGAAGTTATTATAAACTACGGCGAAGGAATAATAGGAAAATCGGCCGTTAATTTACAGGTCATATTAAACGACACCGCTTCCGAAAAATCCAATGACTGGCAGATGTCCATTCCGCTTTTGGCGCATGGCAGCCTGTACGCGGTCGTAGGGATCGCGAAATTCCGGAATATAGGGCTTTTGAGCCCTGACGACGTTCAGTACGTCCATAAGGTGTCCGAGATCGTTTCGACCGCCCTTGAAAATCACATTCCGAAGGATATCAAGGGCGCTTTTGCCGTAAAAAAAGCCTGATCAGGCTGAAAACAACATTTGAAATTCGGGATTTGAACAAAGCACGCCGCGCAGTTTGCCGAGCGCCGACATTTCAAGCTGCCTTACGCGTTCGCGCGATATCATCAGCATTTCGGCGACCTGCTGATGCGTCTTATAAACGTTGTCGCCCAGACCGAAGCGCAGAGTTATGGTTTCGCGTTCGCGCGTCGTGAGATTCTGCCTCAGAAGGTTCTGGATCTGCTCTGAAGCGATATGCGACACGGCCAGATCTTCCGGCTCCAGGTTTTCGGCGTCGGTTATGAAGATATTGAAACAATTCTTATCTATGAGTTTTTCGATCGAACAGCTGTCGTCAAAATACTGCATAAGGTCCTCGATCTTTTCCTCGCGGATTTTTACGGTCGCGGCTATGGTTTTTTTGTCGATCTCGCCTTTAGCGTTGACTTCAGTGTTGACGAGTTTTTTTAGCTTTTGTATGGTCTTGGAAACGTTGACCGGAACGCGGATGATCCTGCCCTTATTTTCGATGGAGCGTATTATTTCCTGCTTGATCCAGAATGAAGAAAAAGTCGAGAATTTATAGCCCAGAGTCGGATCGAATTTTTTTATGCTTTTTATGAGCCCTATATTTCCCTCCTGGACCAGGTCGAGAAACATGAGTTTATTGTGGGCGTAGTGTTTGGCGATGGAAATGACCAGTTTGAGATTGGCCTCTATGATCCTTAAGAAAGAACTTTTTTCGCCAGTTTTAGCGAGAGTGAAAAGCGTTAAAAATTCTTCGTCGGAAAGCATTTCGGTCTGCCTCAGATCCGAGAAATATTGTTCGACCAATTGATCTGAAAAATTGCTTTTGTCCTGATAAGACATGGAATATCACATCCTTTGAAAATTGCTGCGTCCGTGTTATTAATACAAAAATATAAATGATGCTGCGACTGATTTAACTTGCTATGGCAAAAAAATTGATGCGTTTTATTAAATTTTAAAAGACATTTTTAACCATTTCGGCATTAAACTGGAAAAAATTAATGCTAATTTTAATGCGACCGCCGTCTTGTCCGTTAAGCTGCGAATGCTTGACTTTTATTCAAAAATATGTAATAATACGGCATTAGATGTTAAGTCATAAATTTAAAATAAAATATAAGTGAGAGAAATCATGATTTATAAAAATCTGTTCTCGCCGGATAAGCTGAAATATGTCACTGGCAAGTCAAGGCCAAAAGTAGGCTGTATTCTTTGCGCCGTAACCGCCGGCGATGCAAAGGTCCGTTCTCTCGAGGTCCACAGGAGCGAAAATTTTGTCGTATCGTTGAATCTTTATCCGTTCAACGTGGCGCATCTGCTTATATTTCCGGTCAAGCACGTTGAAACGCTTAAAGGGCTCGGGAAACATCAGATAGTTGAAATGTACGAACTGGCCAACGAAGCGATGGAAGTTATCGATGAACTATACAGTCCCGGAGGATATAACGTAGGTTTTAACATCGGCGCCTGCTCGGGCGCATCGATAGCCCATCTTCATATGCATATCGTTCCGCGCTACGACAGAGAACTTGGTTTCGTCGATATAGTGGGCGGCGCTAAACTCATAGTCGAGGCTCCCGGTATTACAATGAAAAAAATAAAGAACGCTTTTAAAAAGAGGAAAAATAAAGAACATGAAAACGCCAAAACAACTCGTTAAATTATTTCTGGGGACCACGCTTTTTATATTTTTAACCGTGGTTTTTTCGGCTTATCTTTTTTCAAATACTTTTCTCAAGTATTATCTCTTCAGGGAACTGAAGGACCTTTTTCCGGGAGAGCTTAAGATCGGCTACCTTTCTTCGGATCTCATGTCCTACGTGACGGTAAAAGACGTGCGCGTGGCGCAGCCCGCATCCAGCGGCATTCTCGCGTCTTCGATAAATACGGCTGAAGTGTCCGTTGCATCCATTCAGCTTGACGGGTCCATAATAAATGCAGCGTTTTCAAAGCCATCGTTCAATCTTAATTTTTCATCGCTGGATCTCACTATAAAATCCGACGGCGAGGAGCTTTATTTTCCTGAATGCCTCGGGTTCAAAGGCGTTAACTTCAAATCAAAAGGCCTTTTTTCCTTGAATATTTTCAGCTCGGTCATATTCGATTCCTGCAATATAAAATTCGTGCTTTGTGAGAAAGGTTTCGCGCGCGAGGTGCGTACGATAAACCTGCGTAATTTTTCGGGAAGGCTATGGCCGGATAACTCTTCGGCTAAAAAATTCAACATAGCCAGCAATTTTGATTATCTTGACGATTTCCTTAAACTTGAAAAAATAGGCTATCACGGCGTGCTTGACACCGAAAAATTGTTTCTGAGCGGAAACGCCCTCATCAATGAAGGACTGGTTTCCAACCTCAATTCAATTTCCGGCGACTACATAAAATTCAACGGAGTATATTCCTGCAATTATGATTTCACGCTTTTTCTTTCGAAACTCAACCAGAAAAGCTCTGAATATCTTATAGGCAACGCCGATTTCAAGATATCGTCGGCCGAGGTCGTCTTTAAAACGCCAGTCATCGGCGAAACCGTTCTTACGGGAATTAACGGCACCGTAGCGCTTAATTCCGGAAAACTGAGCCTTAACTTCAAGGATTTTTCAGGAAAATATTACGGAACCGGCGTTGCGATAACCGGCGAAGTGGATCTTTCAACCCGTCGCATGAACATGTTGTTTTCGGGAAACGGAATAAAGCTTCCGCCGGAAAAATTCGATTCGGCCGAGGCTGAAATCAACGGAACCGCGGTTCTTTCAGGTAACGTTTTCGAGCCGGTCTTTTCGCTGGACCTTAATTCGCCGGGCATCCGCTATAAAAACACGCAATTTGCCGACGCTAAATTTTCGATCGTCGTCGATTCGCGCAGCGTTGAATTAAACGATCTCCGTGCGTCATGTTTCGGCGGAGAAATATCGGCCTTTTCAAAACTTGAACTTCCTTCCGAACGGATTTCGGGGAATATAAAAGTGAAAAATTTGAAAACCGCAGCCATGAGAAAGTTTCATGATTTTACGCTTGCGGCCGCAAAAGATTTTGAAGTTAAAAAAGGCGCCTTTAATTTTTCCGGAAAACTTCATGACGTTAATTCTTATGACGTGAGCGGAACGACCGAAATATCCGGCTGCCGTATCGTTTCCGAAGGAATAACCGTGGATGGCGTTAATTTCAGGATGCATAACGGCGAAATCGTTTTTCCTTCCATAAGGCTTTTGGCGGAAGGAACCGAGCATAAAAACGAGATATCCGGTAAATATAATATTTCAAGCGGCAGGTATGATTTTTCGGGGAAAAATCTTGTGTTTAACGCTTCAAATATCGAAGAATTAAAAAAATTTCAGGCCAGGGCCTCCGGGCTTGCCGCTTTCAGCTTTGAGCTCGAGGGCGGCCGCGATTCCAGGAAGGTCGAATTTCTGGTCAATGTCGAACAGGTCAAGGTCGGCGGCGCGGCTGTGGGGGTTGAAAAAGTCCGGGGCGTCGTGGTGAAAAAAGGCTCGGGGTTTGAATTCGCCAATTTCAAGATCGACGACAACATTATTCTGAATTCGGGCAATATCGATGCCGACGACAATTTCAACCTCGCCTTTAATTTATACGAGGTCAGCGTTTCACAGGTTAAAAAGTTCGTAAATCTGGATATTTTTTCAAAACTGGCCGGAAAAATTTCTGGCTCGGTCGTTTTGAACGGCAATTTCAAGCACCTCGAAAACGTAAAAACAACCGCTGAAATAAAGAATATTGACGTTAAATACGAAACCCTCAATATAAAGAATACCTCTACCATAAAAATAAAAAACCAGAAAACCAGGCTCGAGTTTGAAAGCTTTCATGTCGGCGTGAACGATCATTCGCTTTCGGTCGAAGGTTTTATAGACTTTTTAGGCTCCGGCGAGGTCGGACTGAAAGTCAAGTTAGACGAAACCGATCTGAAGGTGCTCAAACTGTACACGAAGAACGTGTTCAGGGAAGTTTCCGGAAATATAGATCTGGAAGGCGTTATAAAGGGCGAGATAAGCAATCCTAAGTTCGACGGGTTCGCCAATATAAACGCGAAGACGATAAAATTATTCGGAATGAA
>CAZJFS010000114.1:0-13906 GCA_964545075.1 uncultured bacterium | reverse complement strand
AGCCGGACGCTTTTACGATCAAAAGCGAAAGCGACGCCATAAAGGCTGAAACGATGAGGTTGATGAGCTGGTCCGGGAAACGCAGCACCGACAGGCCTCTGATGACGAAAGCCGATAGGAATCCGCATAAAAAGCTTAAAGCGAATTCTATCGGCCGTCCGTTAAAGAGGACGGAAAAGAAGGAAACGGCGAAGGCGGATGCGAATATGGTTTCGGCCCCTGTATATATAACGAGGCCGTTTATAAGGGGAAGTTTAGAGTTTAATTCGTCGAATCCCGATAACCCGTCGTAATATTCGTTCAGATATTCCCTTATTCTGGTCATTTTACCGAGATTCAGGCTGCGGCCGGTTATTCTGACGAGCTCCGTAAGCGGATGAAATTTTTTATAAAGCAAAGTGGCGATTATACCGGTAGGTATGACGAAACTTTGTATGCGCGGCATACCGTTGAAGGAGCAGAAGGTGTTTATGGTTTCCTCGACCTTATGCGTTTCGGCGCCGCTTTTAAGCATAATCTCGCCGATTCTTACGGAAGTCTGGAATATTTTTTCGTTGTTGGACATGGACCTGGCCTCGCCCTTTTGTTTTATCATGTCGATTTGCTGACTGTTAATGAGTTCGAAGAGATAAACGAATATGAATATGGCCATGGAGATGCTGAATCCGATCGAAAGGGTTTCTTTAAGGGCGGCGAAGGCGGCGGCATCGTTGCCGGATACGAATGAAAAAAGGGTGTTGAATATGGCCGATCCGGGAACGAGGACGAAAATTCCGGGGACCAGAAAAACATCCAGCGGAACGCGTTTTCGAAGCGATATTACATGAGAGAATATGACCACCGCCGATGTCGCCGCGAAATTAGAAAAGACGAGCGAGGCGAAATTCTGTTTGATGATCACGTAAACGAGCATGGCGATAAGTCCGTTTAATCCTGAAAGAAACAGAAATTTTTTCGGCCCGTTGCATATTATCGAGAAAAAAAGCGTTCCGAAAAAAGCCGAGATCACTTCGATATACATATGGAAGGGTACCTTTCCTTAAAATCTATTTTAAAAGCATCAAATAACGAAAGCCGTGGCTTTTCATTCCGAATCCGAATTTTCCGGAGTCGGTTACCATGAATTTCTCGCCGCTTAACAGATCGTACAGGCACATCATTTTGCCCGATTTCCGGCTTCCGGCGATGCTTTCAGGAAGCTTGAAGCCGAGATATGAAGGCTTCGCTCCGGCGTTGAAAGCGATGACGAGCGTTTCGTTAAAATGGGATTTAGCGAATACATATGTTTCTTTTTCGGCGGCTATGGTTTCCCTGACGCCTTCGAAAAGCGCCGGATGCTGTTTTCTTATTAATATGAGTTTTTTCAGGGTTTCGACATTCTCTTTTTCGAAAAGATTCAATTCGTCCGAAAATCTCATTTTTCTTCTGTTATCCGGATCGCCGGCGCCGGTTTCGCCGTATTCGTCTCCGTAGTATATAAGCGGAACGCCGTTTGACGCCATTAAAAAAGCGTAAGCCTGACGGAGTTTGGCGTAATTTCTGGGGTCGCGCACTTTCGGCGGAGATGTGAATCCCAGTTCTTTTTCATCCGTCTTTCCGTCGGCCGGCAGCCAGCCGTCGGCGTATGCCATGAATCTCGGGAAATCGTGATTTCCTATGAGGTTCGAAGTTAATTTGTGATTGGACCAGAAAATTTTTTCGGATTTTTCAACTTCGGCGTCGAACTTTTTAAAATCCATGTTTCCTCTTGCGAACGTGTCGCGGATGGCGAAATAAAGAGGAAAATCGAATTGGGCGGTCATAAGGTCGTTTGAAATATATGAGGCTATTTTTTCACGCGAGTCGATGGTTTCGCCGACCGTGAAGAACTGGTTGCGGCCCGTGAGCAGCGCCGACCAGAAGTTTAACGGGATGTGCTTTACCGCGTCGAGCCGGAATCCGCGAACCCCGGTTTTTTCGATCCACGCGTCGGCGGCTTTTACCATAAGATTAACGCTTTCGGTTTTTCCATAATCTATGGCGGGCAGGAACTCGTCGAACCATGTGCTTTCGGGAAATTTATCGAAAAGCCTTATGTTTTTCGAGCCATCCTTGAGGTAAAGGCTCAGGAAAAGGTCTTTGTTATCCTTATACGTTGCGCTGCGGTCGGTTACATGACGAAATACGGCGTCTATAATGGTCTCTATATGATTTTTATCGCGGAGCTCTTCCGTCAGGGCGCGAAGCGTTTTCCAGTCGCCGAAGCGCGGTTCGACCTTGTCAAGCTTTGCGGGCCAGTATCCGTGATAGTTGGAGAATTTTCTGTGAGGTGGAAGGCAGTCGCGGTAAGCTTTTTCCGGCCCTTCCAGCACGGGCGAGATCCAGAGCAGATCGACCAGAAGCCCGTTGAAATAATTTTCGCGCGCGGCCTTGAGTATTCCGGCGAAATCGCCTCCCTGGTAATTGCATCTGGCGTCGAGCCCCTTTTCTTTAATCGGCCGGTCGTTGGACATGTCGCCGTTCTGAAATCTGTCCGTCATGGCGAAATAAATTATCGAATCGCGGAAGGCGGAGGGCGATACACGCGAGTTCGCGCGGTAAAAAACTCTTTCATCGGATAGTTCGAGAACCCTTCCTTCCGGTGAACTATAGCTGCAATAAAGTTTCAGGGCGGCGGCTGATGCTTCGCGTCCCTTGAAAATCGATGTCGGGAAGTCGATTTCGAAGGATGACGAGGAAGGCGCAAAGCTGATATATTCCGATGGGACGGCCGCGCCTTTATAAAAACATGAAAGCGCAGGTTTTTTATAAGCGCCGGCGTATCTTACGGTGAATCTTACGCGGTCCGGCCTGTAGAAGAAATCTCCCGGGAACAGCTTCGCGACCCGTGGTATTTCGCCTATCGTTAAAACGGAGTTGAAGGATCCGAAGCCGTCATCTTCGCGGTTGACGTTAGCGTTGTCGCATAACCATTTTCCGCCGGCTACGAATTTGTACTTATATGCGCCTTTACTTATTTCAGGAATGAACAGCTTATATATTCCCTTTTTATCCGTTTTTTTCAATTTCATGGATTTGGCGTTCCACGAATTCATGTCGCCGGCTATATAGACCTCATCCGTTTCTTCGAGCTCCGGATAGTTTCTGAAGTCGAATGATATCGCCGCGCTGTATGTTTTTTTTACGGCCATAAGCGTTCCCGAAAAGAAAACGTCTCTTCCCTGCTTTGAGTTTTTAACGCCTATGGTGTAATCGGCGGGCGCCATGTTGAAACAGACCGGACGTGAAAGGCTGAATTTGACGATGCCGTCCCTATGGGAAAGGTCGAAGCACGAAAGGGGATCGTTGAATTTTATCGTTATGGATGAGGCTGGTTTCAGATAAGGCGTTACGTCTATCGTATGAATTTCTTTTTCGCCGATTTCCGTCCTGGGCAGAAATATGGTGTCCGGAAAATTTTCGGTCATCCCGAAATCGGCTATCATTTTTTCATATACGAGAGTTCCGGCCTTGATATCTCCAGCGGCGGAAAGAACATTCGGGAAAAATAACGAGCACGCGAATAAAACGGTTAAAATAAGTTCTTTTTTCATTTCTTCCTCCGTGATTTTAAAAGAATTCCGCCTTTAGCGAGCTGGCTTTCGGTCTATAAAACCGTTTATAGTGTTCTCTATCATCGCGAGATTAAATGGCTTGCCGATTATGGCGTCGAAAACCCCATTTTCGATCTCGCTTTTATCCAGGCTCTGGCTGTAAGCCGTTATGAGTCCGACCTTAATGTCCGGGAAATCTTTTTTTATGAAACTCGCTATTTCAAATCCTGATATATCGGGCATTTTAAGATCGGTAAAGACTATTTCAAAACCGCGTTCGTCGTTTTTCAACATTTCAAGAGCATCTCCGCCGGAAGATGCGCACCGGACGCTGTGGCCGAGCAGTTTGATAATATCTTCCAGCGCCGCGCGAAGTTTCTCGTCGTCATCTACGATGAGGACGCTTATGGGACGGGTTGCGGAGCGGTTTTCCCGGATAGCCGAAGCGTCGTTCGCTATGCGCGAGGCCACTGGTAATATAACCGTTATTTCCGAGCCGTTTCCTATTGAACTTTTAACTTTTATATCGCCGTGGTGCTTCAAGATTATGCCGTAAGAATACGGAAGCCCGAGTCCGGTGCCGAGCTGTCCCTTGGTGGTGAAGAAGGGTATGAATAACTTTTGCTGCACTTCCTTACTCATGCCTATTCCCGTGTCGCGGAAAGATATGTGAATATTTCCGTCGTTTGAAAGCGACGTCTTGACGAAAAGCTTTCCGCCTTTGGGCATCGCTTCAAGAGCGTTGAAGGCGATGCTCATGAAGACCTCTTGAAGTTCTTCATAACTGGATAACGTGACCGGGATTTCTCCGGGTTCGAAGTTGATGACGAGGGACGTATTCTTGAAATATTCCTCGTCGTGGCATTTAGTTTTTATTGTGCTTAAGGCGTCGCTCAATGCTTCGTTGACGTTGACGAGGGAAAAGGAAGACGCGGGCGAATGTTTGGGAATAAAGGTCTGCAGGCGTTTTATGATGACTTCGCCTTCCTTGATGGTGTTTTCTATCACCTTTAACGATGAAATTATTTTTTCATCGCTGGCCTGACGTTGAAGCAGGCCGACGCGGCCGAGTATTACCGCCATGAGGTTGTTGAAGTTATGCGCGACACCTTTGGCTATTTCTCCGAGCAGGCTTATTTTCACTTCATTTCTAGTGCTTTCGTGGCTGTTCCGCATCGCGACGAAGGATCTTTTTATTTCAAAGTAATTTCGCGCCGCGATGACCGCCGTCGATATGATACGCGAAGCCGTTTCAAAGGCGATTCTGGATGCCGTATCGAAAAAGCCGTTTTCGTCGTGAAAAAAGACTAAGGTGCATACGTTCACGCCGTTTTCGAATATTGGCATTATAAGCGCCGAACCGCCGAAAGCCTTTTCTCCGTGGAACGAGCGGCATTTCCCGTCGAGGATCATTATGCGTTTTTCGGCTATGGACGTGGAAACCGCCAGCCGGTATTCTCCGGAATTTAAAGCCGATTCAATCCGGGCTTTATTTTCATGTCCCGGCTCCGGACCGTCCGTATTTAAAATTGAAACGGCATTCTTTCCGCCGCCGATGATGGCTGCGCCGTATTTTGAAGCAGTGGCGGCGCATATGTTGCCGATCAGCGATTGGAGGTATTCTTCGAACGTTTCCGGAGGGTTTTCCGCCGCCGGTATGGACGCGGCTATTTTCGAGCTTATTTCGTGAACCAGAGATTCGAATTCTCCGCCGATGTTCAGGTCGGCCGCCTTAAGGCGCGCGGCGGCCATTTCGATAAAAATGAGGCCCCGGCGTTCCTGGCTTTCATCTTCTGGCGTCCTTATAAGAACCAGGTTTGAAAAGGGATAAATGTCGGCCAACTTGTTGAAGCGATCTATCTTGATCGCAGCCACCCGGACGCCTTCTATCGGAAAAATTTCGGGCTTTGAACTTTTGGCTTTTAAAGCGAGATCCAGCCAAAAAATGTCCTCGCGTCCCGCGAGAGAACTTATCTGATCATTCTTTGAAATCATTTCCGGCCGGGCCGGATCGCTTGTTTTTACAATGAAATCCGCGATCTCGGCTCCCTGGAAATAGGAACGCAATCCGTCCATGAAAACCGTGAAATTTTTCGAAAATTTTTGGCGCCATATTCCGGAAACGTTTTCTTCGCTTTTTTCGCGCTTATCGCCTCCGTCTTCGAGGTCGCCTATCTTTCCGGTCATGACGGAAGCGAAACTTTTTACTCTCGACGCTATGGCGGATAGAAGCCCGTCGCGAGTCCTGGCGTCGAAAGACATGCTCTCGCGGATGGCTGCGTCGAATAACTTTAAAAGGTCGTCGCAGTAGGCCTGGAGGTACGGACCGGGTTTGCTTTTAATTTTGATGGAAGCCGGATCGGAATTCAGAAAAGAAAAAAAAGACTCGACAATATCCTTGTTCGGCGAGTCGCTTTTTATGTGTTCGGAGGAGAGTTTTTGCAGAAAGTCTACGTGAAAAAATTTTTTTTCAGGCGTTACCGCGAAGCTTTCGAGAAGATCGTAAAAACTTGAAAACAGATTCGGAATATCTTCGGGGCCATGCGTTAATATCTTGTCGCAGAAAAAGGTTATTATCTGATTTTTTTTAAAGCCATTGCCGTCTGACAATTTGTTCTCCATCATTAATATGATTTATAATAGGCCGATTAACCCGTAAATTTTACTTTATAATCGTTTAAATGTCAAGAAGGTTTTGCGCGGCGGACCAAGGTTAAAGCATCGAGAAAAAGAATAGCGGAAATAAATAAAAAAGGACTATCGTCAACACTTGTTGACAAACGCGATTTAATTTATTATTATATTGCCTTGAATATCAATACGGAAAAACAGAAAAGCAACGATAAAAAAATGCCGTACTGTGAATTAAGGGGGAGTGTTCTTTATGAAGGGAATTATTCTTGTCGGCGGTTATGGAACCCGCCTGAGGCCTCTTACCACGAATATACCCAAGCCCGTGGTTCCGATAGTGAACAAGCCTTTTATGCTTTATCAGATAGAACTTCTCAAGATGTATGGCGTCACTGAAATAGTCCTTGCTATAGGGCATTTGAGCGATTATATAAAAAAAACGCTCGGGAACGGGAAACATTTTGGCGTGAAGCTCACATATTCTCTTGAAAAGGAACCTCTCGGAACGGGTGGAGCCGTTAAGCTCGCGTCAAAGTATATGGAGGGGGAAGGCGCCTTTATTTTAAACGGAGACGTTCTCACCGACATAAATCTTGAAAAGCTTTATAAGCTTCACAAGTCAAAAAAATCTAAAGTTACCGTGGCGCTGGTGCCGGTTTCCGATCCGAGCAAATACGGTCTTGTCGAAACCTTCGAGAATGGAGCGATAAGAGCCTTCGTAGAAAAACCTGGTCAGAGCGAGATTACGACCAACATGATAAACGCCGGCGCGTACTATTTCGACAACGAAGTATTCAATATGATACCGGACGGCGTCAACTACTCTCTGGAAAGAGGGCTTTACCCGGCCCTGCTCGAAAATAAAATTCCGTTTTATGCATATGCCGCTCCGGACGATTACTGGATAGATATCGGCACTCCTTTAAAATATCTTGCGGCCAACAAGGACATTCTCGAGGACCGGGTCAACATAAGGATATCGGATATGAAAAGGGTCGGGACCGTTTTTTACGGCGAGGAAGTCAACATCAGCAAAAAAGTCAGAATGCTTTCGATGGCGGCGATCGGCAATAAAACCATAATCCAGGCCAATGCGACCGTGACCGACCATTCGGTGATCGGAAATCATTGCATAATCGAGGAAGGCGCCCAGATACTGGGTTCGATCATACTCGACAATACTTTTATCGGAAAGAACGCCAAGATAGTGAATTCGATAATCGGCCAGAATTGCAAGATAATGCCTTTCGCGTCGATAGAGGGCGGCATGCTGAAGGTTATCGGCGACGGCTCATACATCCCTGAATATTCAAGAATTTGAATATATTTTTCCGCGGAAGCCGCGGATCTTTCTGGACGGGTGAAATTATTTGTACAGTTTGTTTAAAAGGATACTCCGCAAGACTTATCTCCGGTACTCCCTGGCGAAAAAAACGCCGCGGCTTTTTTCGCTGGCTTTCAGCTATTTCGATTCCGATTTCGGCTATCTTAAAATAGAGATATACGACCATTTAAAAAAGGCTTTTTCGACCTTCGGCTTTCTGGCCTCATCGCGAAGCTTTAAATGGCGCGACGCGACGGTAAGCTCGGCGGTTGAAAGATTTCCTTGCGTGCTCGGCCGGCCGGTCATTTTCCGCGTTTCCGGGCCGCTTTCGGGCCATCCCGGCGCGGTGGTTTTTTCATCTATCAGTCTTTACGCTGGCTATGAGATTGAGCCGCTTGTCTATTTTGTCGGTGGCTTCGAGGCGTCGCCGAGGGCCGTCGTGTTGAATAAAATTCCCGATTTCAGCCTTCCGGCGGATGAAGCTTCCGGAACTTCCGCCTGCCTTGCCGGGTGGACGGGCCGGTTCATGCTTGAAAACCGCCAGGTTTTCGGGCTTATGGTTTCGGATGAAGGAAGGCGCGACGGGTATTTTCAGATACGTGGAGTCGCGGAAACCGTTTCGACGAGGTTCCCGCTGGCTTTTCCCGCGGCCGGTCCGGACGAAAGAGCGACTGAACATAATGGCTCCGTGAAAGCGGACGACGCCGATGAAAATACGATTGCGGACAACGTTGATGCGCGCTCTCCGGGTGGCGAGGAAAAAGAAGATCACTCTGTGGATCGCGGCGGATCATTAGCCGCGACGGCCGAAAATCCAGCTCGCGAATCGGATCATCAGCCAGTGTCAGGCGGACATTCCGAAGAGCGCGATGCTTCCGTTAAAAACGAACAGCCTTATATTCCCGCCTTTTTTTCCGGCGACGCCTCCTGGCACTTAAAGCTGAGGGAGCTCGATCCCGATTTCGTCGCCGGAGTGATAGAGCGCGCCGGTCTGATTGCGGACGGTCATTTTGATTTTATGAACAGGCGCATTGACGCCGGGGAGAAATTTGATTTTAACGACGATTTTAACGGCGGAACGTGGCCTGATTTCGACGCAGAGTCCCTTTATCGCAAAATAGTCCCTTATCCGGTCTGGAAAGCTTCGGCGCAAAAAACTGAATATAACGGCTCCCCTCTCGCCGGTTTTCATTTTTCAAAGCACTCCTTTCTGGTAACGCTCGGGCTGGCTTTTAAATTCACTTCCGATTCGAAATATGCGGCCAGGGCTTTTGAGATTTTTGGCGACTTCCGGAAAAGGACCGCGGTGGGCCGCGGGATATCATACGCCAGCCCTTCCGCCGTAGCTCAAAGAGCGGTGTCTTGGGTGCTCTGCCGCGAACTTTTTAAGGGTTGTGATCCGTCCGGGAATCCTTTTGAAGCCGAGGATTTTATGCCCGCCGTGGCGGCCGAGGTCGGATACGCGCTCCTCTGCCTGTCCGCTAATGATAATATGCCGTGCCCCGCCGAGATACTCATGGGCCTGCTGCCGGTATACGGACTTCTCGTTTTAAATCCTGATTTTCAGGGGAGGCAGCCCCTGACCGAAAAAGTTTTTGGCGAAATCCGGAAATACCTTTCCGAACTTATAAATTCCGAAGGCTCATACATTGACGGCTCGCTGCCGGCGCTTTACTCCATTTATCAGGGAATGACGTTCGCTCTGGCTTCGTCGTTCAAGGCCGGAAATTCAGGGCACGCGTTTATTTCGCCAAATGCCTCATCCGATCCGTTTTTTTTGGATAAAATCTTTTCCGTCGCGGGTTTTTTAAAAGCCATGGCGCTTCCGGACGGTCGCCTGCCCATGATATCCGATCATTTTCCTCAATTCCATCTTCCGTTCAGCTATAGGGAAGGCCTCGACCTGCTTCCGCTTTTCCAGCTCATGTCCTTTATCACCGGCGAAAAGGAGCTCAAATATCTTACGGCCAACCATAAGGTTTCCGAAATAATGATGATGTTCGGCGAATCCGGCGTTTCGAAGTTCACGGAACTTTCAGTCCTTTCGGTCTGCGAAATGAAAACGGCCTTTGAAAAATCAGGATATTATGTTTCATCCAGCTCTTACGGCCCTTATTCGGATACCGCTTCGGCGACGCGGATAATCTTTGACGCCGGCACCCGGCTTTCTTCGGAAAAGATGCAAGGGCCATGGGAAAGCGCTCTGTCACATGCGGACATGCAGTCGTTCGGGATTTATCACGGGGGCACGGATTTCATATGCGACGCGGGGCCCTCGCTTATCCATGGCGGAAGCAGGTACGGCGATCATCTCAGATCGGCCAGGGCGCATAACGTTATAATACTCGGCAAATCGGCGTTTTATTCCGCAGATAACGAAACGGGGACACTGCAAATGCCTATGCCGCATAACGTTAAATTTTCCGACGACAGGGATAAGGCGAGTTTTTCATGCACTCATGACGGTTATGAAGCGGCGGGTCTCGAAGCATCCGTAAGAAGAATGATGTTCTTCGTCAAGCCGTATTACCTTCTCGTCGTCGACGACGTTTTAAGCTCACGTAAACGTCCGGCGCTTCTGGACGCGGAGATATATTTTCACCTGTCGCCCGACGTGGTAACCGCGGATTCGAATTCGTTCTTCCATTCGCATCCGGTCGTTCTTCGGAGCCGCAAGTCGGAGGCGCGGATCGTGATGATAACGAACTCGCTTCAAAGGGTCACGACGTCGTTCTACCGCGGATCCCAGAAACCTTTTCTCGGATGGCATTCCCCCGAGTGCGGGATCGTGATTGAGTCCACGACCATGGTCAATTCCGTGAGCCTTGCCAAGGCGCCATTCAGGGTTTGCGAACTTTTTTATTTTATAAATTCCGACGATAATTTCAGCGCTCTGACTAAAACCATCAAATTCAGGGCTGATAAGCCCGGCCGGGATATGGAGATACTTCATCGCGGCATGAGGGACGTCGTCAAGATAAATGAAAATATGGAATTTGAGCTTTACAGAAGCCAAATATAGCCGCATGACTCCCCAATACGCAGGGCGGGCCGCGTTGTTTTTTATTCTTATCCGGTCGCGGTTCTTTAAATTTCATTCCTTTTTCTGGGTATAACTAAGATTAATGCCGGCGCGCCGGTTAAACGGCGGGCGATATATTCACGCAGCGGTTTCTTCAGGGCAATGCCGGTTTTTGATCCGGCGAACGCGTCTTCAAAACCGCTGCCTAAACGTAAAGCACGGAATTTGATAATGATGCGAAAGGCGATATAAAGCCATGAAAGAAAAAGTGAAATTCAATGATGACGAGACCGCAGCGCCGATAAAAAAGTTAGACGCCACGGCCTATCGGAAGGCGGAAAAATGAGCGGGCTGGCGTTTATATTTTTTTATCGGTAAACAGACGGTTGGCTTTCAGCATGATATTGAGCAGAAACCGGTTATTTCCCATTATATATTTAAGCGAATTCGTCAACGGAGAAATCTTGATTTTACTGTAAAACCATGACAGATAATTTTTCGGTTCGTACCTATTTTGTGAATAAGCGTAATAATCAAACCATGAATAATAATGAAGTATCTGTTTTTTGGTGAAACCGGGCGATTCAATGCATACGTTTGTGCGTTCATTATTGAAATCGAATTTTTCCGGTAATAACTTATTGGCATCAAGATAATTATAAAGCGTAGTTCCTTTATATGGGAAAAAGATATTAAGCGAATGATAATCCGGCGAACACTTTTTAGTTATCTCGATAGTCTCGCGAAAATCATCCAATGATTCATCGGGGATGCCTATCATGATATAAAATGAAACCTTTAAGCCGTTCTCCTTTGCGAGGGATGTAACTTTAAATATATCGGCATTGCTGTAATTTCTTTTTAATATGTCACGCCGGATCCTTTCGCTTCCTGATTCGAGGCCGATGTTGACGAAATCGAAACCGGCCGCTTTCATGGCCGGGAATAATTCCGTGAAATCATTCCCGGGAGTGACCCTGATATTGACTCCGAAGCGGATCTTCTGCGAACGGCCTTCATTGAATATTTTCAGCTTTTCGCAGAGATCTAAAGCCCACGATTTATTGACCGTGAACGTTTCAATTTCAAAATAAATTTTTTTCAGATGCGTATTTTCCCTCGAAACGCATTCGACCTCTAAGACAATGTTATCGGAAGAACGATATCTGACGTACCTGCCGGCGGATATTTTTTGAAGGGCGTGGTTCGAGCAATATGAGCATAAAAAAGGGCAGCCGCGCCCCAGCATTATTGTCGTGGATTCCTGAAATTCCGGTTCGACCATCCATTCGTTCCACATCGCCGAGTCGGGGAATGGTAGCGAATCCAAATCTTCTATAAATGGGCGAGTCGAGTTTTTTTCAATGCACTTTTCAGTTTTAATCCACAGGTTTGAAATTTTGGCGGGTTTGTATTTTTGTGAAAGTTGGGCTGCCAATTCAGCCAAGGGCTCTTCACCTTCACCGATGCATATTGCATCGAAGGCGTCTTTAACGCATTCGTCCGGGTTTAATGAAACATGCACGCCTCCAGCGACGCAATAAATGTCCGGATATTTATGTTTAATAAAACTTGCGATTTCACTTATGAAAGCATATTCAGAGAATACTGCGGTGAAGCATATCAGGTCCGGCCTGAAACTTTCTATTTTTTCTACGATGTTTTTTATAGGCGTATATCGGGTAAGCACGAGAAGTGACGTTTTATGACCTTTACTTTTCATGTAGGAAGACAAATATGAAATACCAAATTGAATCTGGGACCTGTTCAGCAGGGGTTTAAAATAAGAATAGCCGTTTTTTTTAGAATATATAAACAAGACATTCATTATGGATGCATTATAACATTTTTGATGGAATTATGCAATTGTTTTTGACTTTTTAATTAAAATTTTATATAATGATTTTCTATTAATAAATTGGCGGATATTTATGAAGAATTTTAGTTGATATGAAAAAAATAATCTATCTGGGCGATCTCAATTCGCCTCACTTTGCCAAATTCACAAAATATTTCGCCGATAAATGTCAACTCACCGTCATTTCTGCAGCCAGACCGGGCGCATACTCTAGAGAACGCCATGGAAATATTGAGGTTAACTATCTCAATAGATATACCGGTACAAAGTTTGACTACCTGATAAATCTTTCTCTTGTAAAAAAGATAATAAATTCTTTGCAACCCGATCTTATACATGCGCACTATGCTACTTCTTATGGCCTTTTGGCTGCAATTAACAGTAGCAGGATTCCGTTAATTATTTCTACATGGGGAAGCGATATTATCGAATTTGCGAATATATCTTTTATACATAGGGCGCTTATTAGTAAAGTACTTTCCGGGGCCACAAAAATAATGGCCACCTCGAAATTTCTCAAGAAAAAAACCTCGGAATTAATAACTTGCGACCACAAGCCTTACATATATGTTACCCCGTTTGGAATCGATACTTCCATTTTTAATGGCGATGAAAATCATTTAATGTCAAAGAATATCGAAGGTAAAACAATCAATTTTTTTTATGCGAAAAGTCTGGAGAAGTACTACAATCATTTATTCGTTTTCGAAGCGATAGCGACAATGAAAAAAAATTTTCCAAATGTCAATATAAAGTTGACGCTTGCGGGAGAAGGTTCTTTGAAACCACAGTTTGAGGATGCGATAGCTAACCTTGGCATACAAGAGAACGTTGAATTTAAGGGCTTGGCAAGCCAGAATGAAGTAGTGGAAATATTGAAAAATACCGATTTAGTCCTGATGCCTTCGATAAGTGAAAGTTACGGCGTATTTGCACTTGAGGCTCAGGCGATGGGAGTTCCTGTAGTGGTATCCGATGCGGGCGGGTTGCCTGAAGTCGTTTTGGAAGGTAAAACCGGCTTTATAATCCCACTGAAAGAGAAGGGCAGGTTTTTCGACGTTCTTGCCTGCCTTATAAAAAACCGTGAGCTTCGTCTTAAAATGGGGATTAATGGGATCAGGTTCGTGAAAAACAATTTCAGCGTTGAAAAATGTATGAAAATAGTCGATGAAATTTATGGCACGCTTTTGAAACCTTTATAAGTTCAAATATTATATTTACCACGCTTTTTAATCCAGAAATCTTTCACCGCGACTAGCGTGAATTTAGCCCGTCTCAAATTTTTTTCTATGAATATAACCTTAAGCGTATATAAAAAGCAAAATAAAATGTTGAACGGCAGCATGAGAGGATGAAATTTTTTGGTGAAAAAAAGCATGTTTCTTATTGAATAATATGTAGACATTTCATTATTTTTTTTTGTCGCCGCGCCTTCTTTATGCCATAACTTGCTTTCGGAACAATATTGTAAATTCAAATTTTCGCGGGCCATTCTACAC
>CAZJFS010000113.1:0-14008 GCA_964545075.1 uncultured bacterium | reverse complement strand
AGGTTGTTTTTCCTTTTAAAAAGCCTGATATTCGCTTATGCCGTCACGCTTATACTGATTATAACTTTCGCCGATCGCATCGTGTTCTTTCCGCTGTTCGCGAAAAGGATCATCGCGCGGCCTTCCGATATCGGTTTTAAATATGAGCGGAGCGTGGCTGAAACGGCCGATGGCGCGAAACTTAACTGCTGGTATATAACGTGCTCCCAAACCTCTGAAATATCGATGTTCGTAGCTCACGGGAACGCTGAAAATATTTCCGCGGCGATGTATCAGTCCGCCTATTCCGGCAACAAGCTTGGGGTGAATATATTTTTATATGATTACCGCGGTTATGGCGAAAGCACCGGGAGCCCATCTATCGGCAATTTTTACTCCGACGCTGAAACGGCTTACAATCATTTTTTGAATATAGCGGGCGTAAAAAAACATAAGATAATAATATATGGAAGATCTCTCGGCGGTGCCGCGGCGGTTTATCTGGCGTCAAAATTCGACTGTTACCGCTTGATAACCGAATCGACGTTCTCGTCCGTCCGCAGCCATGTCTGGTATAATAAAGTGCTCTGGGCTTTCTATCCGTTCACGCCGAATTATCTGCCTTCAGTTGAAAAGGCGGTATCGGTGAAGGCGCCCTGGCTTATAATCCACGGAGCTGACGATGCCGAGATAAGCGTTGAAAACGCTTATATATTATTTGATTCTAAAGGTCTTTCAACGCGCCGGAAATATATAGTGCCGGGCGCCGGACATAACGATCTTTTCATGACGGCGGGGCCCGACGCTTATTGCGCCCGCATCGCCGAATTTTTGAAGTGATTTATAATAAAAAGGCCCGCGCGAGGGCCTTTTTATTTTTTCTTGTTTTAAAATGCTTTTCTATCCGTATTTAATTTTTTTCAGGCAGAGCGTCACAATAGGCGTGCATTGCTTCGCGCATGTATTTGGCGAGGCCATTTTCAAACTTATCGTAAAAGGACGCGAACCTGTCGTCATCGACGTAAAGATCGCCAAGGCCCCTGTAAACTTCGGGCGCGCAGGTGTAAAATTTCTCGTTTATCATTGAAAAGTGGCGGGCCACCTGTTTCTGGACCTCGGCCGCCGAAGGCGATATTTTTTTACGCATAAACCCGGCGATCTTTTCATAGATATCGTTTGCGAGCGCATTGACTTCGCTCCAGTCGCCTTTAGTGTATTTCGACGTCCTGGCCTCGCATTCATCGACTTCCTTTTTTCCGTATTTTTCCCGCGCTTCCTTTCTATATTCCTCTATTTTAGTTTCATCGAAACCGTCGAACATCTCTTTCTTTTGCATATTTTTTCCCCTTTCGATAGCCTTAATGGTTTGATCGCACGATCTGATCATGGCCTCGAGCCGTTCCTTTTTTCTGACAAGGGCGGTTTTATGCCCGATAAGCGCCTGCCTTCTGTCGAAGTCCGGATTTTCTATGATCGAAGCTATTTCCGCGAGGGCGAAGTCCAGTTCCCTGAAGAAGAGTATCTGCTGGAGTTTTTCGAGGTCTTCATCCGAATATTGCCTGTAGCCCGCTTCGCTTTTTCCGGCCGGCGCAAGAAGGCCAATATTATCGTAGTGGTGGAGCGTTCTTATGCTTACCCCGGATAATTCCGCCACATCTTTGACCGTATATGACATTTTATTCACCTCCGATGATCATCATAAACTATGACGTCGCGTCAGGGTCAATAGTTTTTAAAAAATATTTTATAAAAAATTCACGAGTTCTGACCGTACGGTGAATATAAATGGCTGTACCCTTCAAACGCAAAACCTGTTATTTATTAAAACGCCTGATTGTGAATTATATCATACGCGGCGTCAAATCTCAATTATAAAATGCCGGTTCTCAGTCGGGGCACATAGGTGCCATGTAGTATGTAATGTTCGGATAATTTTTCCAGTTTCACATTTCGGAAGCGGGATAATTATCCGATTTTTTAATTCCGGCTGTTTTTTAAAAGTATTTTTTAAAAAATTTCCGGCTTGTCTTTCCGGCCATATCATGCTGATATTTTTGATTTTCAATGTCTTCTTAGGTGTCTTCGGAGAAATTGGCACGGCTTATGCTTTGATGAGTTTGAAAATGAAAAAAAGGAGTTGGGCTTTTATCATGAATAAAATCATAGCCGGGAACATACCCGAAATAGATTCCATTGATTATGCCGCCGCTCTTTTAGTCAGGATAGAGCTGGATTCTATCGAAACTTTGGAGGATATTTCAAGTTTTTTAAAAACTATCGTCGATTTATGGAATGACGATATCGTGAATTGCCTTTTAAAAGAGATCATATCGACTATCGAAGACATATTGGAAAGAAAAAATAAAATGAAAAAACATGAAATTTTAAAAGCTCTTGAAACCATTAACAGGCTATTCGATTCAGCCAGATCGCACATTGAAATAGAAAAGCCGGCCATAAAAAAGGCCGCTGAAGGATGCAAAATGATAAAGGAAAATAGTGTGAACGTATTCGTGAATGAAAGCATGAAGAATCTCCTGGCGGCCGAAGCCGCGCTTTTAAATCTTGAAAAGGCTCCGCGCGATAAAAACGCCATTAACGCCTTTTTTAGCGCATTTCACGTGATCAGGGAAAGCGCGCCTTTTTATAAACTTCATAGTATAAATGATCTGACCCGCCGCGCCGAAACAGTTTTCGAAAAGATTCGCGACGGCAAATCAAGTTTTGACGACGAATGCGCCGCGCTGGCTATCGGTTCGTTCGACGCGCTGCGTTCACTAATAGAACGCCACGTTGAAAACAAAGCATTCGGGCCCGATCCTTGCGCTGAAATGCTCGCCTTCAAGGCAAAAAGTTATGCGGAAGCGGTTCATGAACCCGGTCCGGATTCCGGCGCTGCGGAAAAAGCGCTCCGTGAATTTGAGGATGCCGGCATATCGGCGCGCAAGGCTTGCTTCAAACCCATATTTCAAAATCTGGCGCTGCTGGTTCGCGATGTTGCCGGCGCAGCGAATAAAAACGTTGATTTCATAGCCCGCGGATATGAAATCGAGATCGACCGCAATGCCTTCTATTCGATAAGCGAAGCGCTCACGAGCATTGTAAGAGACGCCATCGACTACGGGATCGAAAACGCCGCCGGACGCGAAAAAGCCGGAAAGCCGAAAGCGGGAAAAATAGAATTGCGGGCGTTCCAGAGCGGCGGAAATGTAGTCGTGGAAGTGACTGACGACGGCAAAGGTCTGGATCGCAAAAAAATATTGAGGAATGCGATTAAAAGCAAGATCATCGGGCCTACGGATGAATTGAGCGACGGCGAAATATTCGATCTCGTTTTTATGTCGGGATTTTCAACGGCGTCAGAATTTATAAATTTACCAGGGCGGTTGGCCGGTCTGGCCGCCGTTAAAAAATCGATAGAAGATCTTCGAGGAACTATAGAGATTGTATCTAAAAAAGGCGAAGGCGCCAAATTCACTATAAAATTTCCGATCGCTCCCGCTATGATGGACGGCATGATCGTGACGATAGGCGATCAGAAATTCATAATACCGATGCGGAAAATTAAAATGACGATAAAACCATCGTTGGATGACGCCTGCGTTTTTATACAGAAGGAAGATACGTCTGGTTTGCAAGAGGATAAAATACCGATGCTTAGAACGCATGATATACTTGGCATCGAGGGCCGCGTGGAAAAGGCGAATGAAGGCCTTCTTGTCGTAGTAGAGGAAGAACGCTCGCTTTACGCCCTGCTGGTGGACGATATAATAGGCCAGCGGCGGATGGTTATAAAACCGCCCGGTTCAGACCTTGAAAATGTCAAGGGCGTTTCGAGCGGGGCGTTTATTGGGAACGGCAAGATCGGATTGATAATCGAACCGGCTGATCTGATAAAAATGGCGAAAAAATCTTCAGGCGCGTGTTTCAGCATTTGAAGGATATTTCAAAGCCTTATCGGCATGTTATTTTATTATTATGCCGAGATGCTGGATGAGCGACATGGCCTCGGGCATTGAAAATACGGCTTTAGCGATCTTGTTTGTGAGAGGGTTGATCATGTAGCCGTGCGCGTCGATAAATTTGGCATTTGTAAGGTTCGCGCTATGAAAATTTGTCTCCCTGAAGCGGCAGTAAGAAAAGTCCGAGCCGGCAAGATCCGTGTTTATAAAATCGCTTTCACTAATCTCGCTGTCCTTGAAATCGGTGTTTTTAATTTTAAGGTCGCAGAAGTTGCAGCTGGTTATCTGGCATTTCGCGAAACCAAGCTCCAGCAGAAGGGCGTCGCATTGAGAAAAATCGACGCCCATTAATTTCGACGTCTGAAATTTCGCTCCGCGCAGCTTGGCGCCCGCGAATTTGACGAGGCTTAAATTACAGTCAGTGAAGCCGCAGTCCGAAAGCAGCGCGGACGTGAAGTCGACGCCGGTAAAATCGCACTTTTCAAAATTACACGAAGTGAATTTTTTAAATTTGAAATCTTCGCCGGGGGCCGAAATTTCATTGAACGTATCGTTTTCAAATTCCGTATTTTTAAAAATATCGCTTTGATTTTCCATTATTTTTTCTCCGCTAGTGCCAGATATTCAGATATGGCTTTATAAACCGCCATATTGACCGCGAATATTGAAGTTCCATCGTTTAAATTGATTTGACACGGATTTAAATTCAGTTCAACTGTTACCGCCTGCGTCGAGGAAAGGATGTAAAAGGAATCCGGCACGGTGGAAAACTTGGTTTTAGCCGCGGCCGTGAGTTTTTCCGAGAGCATTCCGGCTAACTTTTTTCCGTTGTCGCTTCTATAATAATGGTATATCGCGCAAGGCCTGTGTTCGTCGAATTTAACTGAAAAATGAACTTTCGGCGAGCAGGAATTCGATCTAATGGCTTCGATGTAATTATCTATCATTTCCGGTTCCAGACCAGGCGCGGCGAACTTTAGCTTATCGATATAAAATTCACTGATATGATTCCCGTTCAGAAATTTATCGGAGCATATGGCGCTCTTATGCCCTGAAGCGTTCAAAACGTCGGAGAGAAGGCCTAGATAGTTCGAACTATTTCCGGCCGAGAGCGTTATCTCGAAAGTTTCCGCCGAAAACTCATTTATTTTTTTAGGAGGTTTCCGATCGTCGCCGTCTTTTATCGAATTGAAATATCCGGCGATCGCCTTGATATAAACCATCGCTTCATGTCTGAGGTAAAAATCGTCCCCGTATATTCCGGAGAGCTTCGCGTCGCCCATATAAAATGGTTCCATAAGAACGGATGGAATATTTTTGCTTCTTATTACCCTGAAATAGCCTGGTTTTAAATTGACGGCCCCTACGCCGTATAACGATTCGAATTCACGCGCGAAAGACATTCCGAGCAGTTCGTTCCTGTAACCGGCATCGTTTATAAGGCCGTAATATACTTCACTTACGTTTTTAAATTCTTTTTTCTGGTAAAAATTCTCGCTTGCGTCGTTATGGTGAAGGGAAATAAAAAGATCCGGGTTCGAGGATTCTGAAATATCAAAACGATCGTTTAACGAAACGGTTTCGCTGTCGGTGTTTCTGGTCATCGTAACGCTCGCGCCGAAAAGCGATAGATAGCGTTCGAGGTTTTTCGCGACGCCGATATTCAACTTCGATTCGCGGGTATCGAAACGCACCGCGCCTGGATCCGAGCCGCCATGACCCGGGTCGAGGATTATTTTTTTCCCGTGAAGGATCTTGAAATCGACGTTTTCAGAAGCCATGACGCCATTGCAGCAGAGCGATACTATAGCCATGGAATATATTAAAATGCATATATATTTCATAAAAAGATCCTCCGGTTTTTATTGCTATTTTTTAAACATGAAGTAAACCGCGCAGATGAGAAATGAGAACGCAATGAGGTAATTCCATCTGAATTCCTCCTTCAGGTATGTCACCGAGAAAACGCCGAAAACAATAAGGGTTATTACTTCCTGTATGGTTTTAAGCTGGGCTGTTGAAAAGTCGTAACTTCCGATGCGGTTGGCCGGCACCTGAAAGCAGTATTCTACGAACGCGATCAGCCAGCTGGCGATAATCGCGGTCCACAGCGGCGATGATTTGTATTTTAAATGCCCGTACCAGGCGAATGTCATGAAAACGTTTGAAATTGTAAGAAGCGCGATAGCTTTCATATAAAACTCCTAAAAAATCAAATATGATGCGACGGCATTTATCGTTATATGCCATCACACCATATTATTCGGCAAAATAATGATTGTCAAAAGAACCTGAATATGAAAACTTATTTTTTAAGCTTTAAAACTTCGTTGACCGCGTCCACGATATTTTTAGCCATGAGGCCGTAAGCCTCCAGAAGTTCGTTCGGCTTTCCGCTTTCGCCAAATGTGTCGTTGATGCCGACGAATTTTACGGGAGTGGGGATATTGGATGAAAGATATTCGCAGACGGCCGATCCCATGCCTCCGGCTACCTGGTGTTCCTCGCATGTGACTATGGCGCGAGTTTTTTGAGCCATTTTGTGAATGAGCGCTTTATCGAGCGGCTTGATCGTCGGAAGGTTCACGACGGCGGCCGAGATGCCGCTGGATTTAAGCGCCGCCGCCGCTTCCAAGGCCTGGGCGGTCATCAGCCCGCAGGCGATGATAGTGACGTCGGTCCCGTCGGCTAAAAGGCAGCCTTTTCCGATCTCGAACGGCGTTTTCGTATAATCAGTAACTGTCTGAACCTTATCGCGGCCGAGCCTTAAATAGACTGGTCCGACGTGTTCGGCGGCGGCTATCGTAGCCATTTTCGCTTCGTGGAAATCGGCCGGAACTATGACGGTCATATTGGGGATCGCTCTCATAAGGGCTATCTCTTCAAGGCCCTGATGCGTCGCGCCGTCTTCGCCGACGGTTATTCCGCCGTGCGTCGCGCCTATTTTGACGTTTAATTTCGAGTAGCAGATGGTGTTTCTGATCTGTTCGTAAGCGCGGCCCGACGCGAATATTCCGAAGCTCGAAGCGAAGGGGATGTAACCGCATGATGACAGGCCGCCCGCGGTGCACATAAGATTTTGTTCGGCTATTCCCATGTTGAAGAACCTGTCCGGATATTTTTCGCCGAACATGTATGTCATAGTGGATTTTGAAAGGTCGGCGTCGAGAACGACGATCCTTGGGTTTTTCGCTCCGAGTTCAACGAGCGCTTCGCCGTACCCGTTTCTTGTCGCTTTTAAGTCAGCCATTTATATATCTCCTTAGTAAAAATATCTTTATAAAAACTTTATCATGTTCGTTTTTTTAGCTTTCCATCTTTTCTATATCGCTGATAGCCCTTTCGTATTGTTCTTTATTTGGCGCCTTGCCGTGCCATGTGTAATCGTTTTCCATGAAAGATACGCCTTTGCCCTTTATCGTTTTGGCGATGATGATGGTCGGCTTGTCATTTTTCGTTCTAGCGTGAGCGAATGCGGTGTCTATCTGGGCGTAGTCGTGGCCGTCAATTTCCATGACGTTGAAGTTGAAGGCCCTGAATTTATCGGCTACGGGCGATACGCGCATGATTTTTTCAACGTCGCCGTCGATCTGGAGGCCGTTGTAATCGAGGATGCAGCAGATATTTGAAAGCTTGTAGTGGCCCGCGGCCATGGCGGCTTCCCATACGAGCCCTTCCTGCATTTCGCCGTCGCCTATTAAAATGTAAGTTTTATAATCGAGTTTTGAAAGTCTTGCGGCGAGCCCGACGCCTATGCCGAAGGAGAAGCCCTGGCCCAGCGGTCCGCCCGTGGCTTCGATGCCCGGAATTTTATGGTAGACGGGGTGGCCTTGAAGCCTTGAATGCAGCTTTCTGAAAGTCTCGATTTCGGCGGGTTCTATATAGCCGCATTCGGCGAGGGTCGAGTAAAGAAGAGCCGAAGCGTGGCCTTTCGAGAATATGACCCTGTCGCGGTCTTCTTTCCAGGGATTTTTCGGATCGTGATTGAGGTGCTTGAAATAGAGCACCGACATGATATCCGCCGATGAAAGCGAACCGCCCGGATGCCCTGAATTCGCTGAATATATCGCCTTTAATATATTTTTGCGGATGGATTTAGCGTGTTTTTTAAGTTCGGTGTAATCGGAAGCCAATTTGATTCCTCCAAAAATTATATGAATTTCTAATGCCTTTATTTTATCACATTAAGGTTTAAAAATCAATCCCGGACCCCGTTGACAAAACTTTCAATTATGTTATAATTAGCATGTAGTATAAAAAACTTTCGGGAGCGAATGATCTTTAAATGTTACCGACCCGTCCGGACATAGTTCTTCTGGCGACGCCGCTGGCCTGGGATACGAAATTGCGCATGGATATAAAACCGGCGCTTAACCTTTTGTATCTTGCCTCATATATTAACTCGAAAGGGCTTCGCGCTGAAATAATAGACTCCAGCTGTAAAAACATGGGGCTTCGCGCCGCGGCAGAAATGATCGCGGCCAGAGGTCCCCGCTTTCTTGGCGTTTCCATCTATCAGGGCGGCGATGAAGCCGTTTTCAGTTTATGCCGCGAGGTCAAAAAACTCGCGCCTTCGATCATGATCGCGGGCGGCGGCCCTCTGATGACAGCTTCGGCGGAACGGATTATGGGATCGGCCGCTATCGATCTCGGCGTTATCGGCGAAGGTGAAATGTCGCTTTTCAATATATTGACGGCCGCTCCCGGTAAATATGACGATATAGACGGAATTGCCTATAAAAAAGACGGCCGGGTATTCGTGAACGCGAAGCATGAATATATTCAAAATTTGGATGAATTGCCTTTTCTGGATTACTCTCTTATCGATATGAACCCTTATTTCGAGCTTCAAGAGAAGCTGGCGGTCCCGCGCTCCGTCTTTATGACGACTTCGCGCGGTTGCGCGTACCGCTGCACTTATTGCGCGTCGCCTTTTTTATGGCCTGAAAAAGTCAGGCGCCATTCGGTTGGAAGAATAATCGACGAAATAAAATTCCACAGGGAAAAATTCGGGAGGATCAATATAGGATTTCTCGACGACTCATTCTTCGCCGACAGAAACTGGGTCCTGGAGTTTTTTGACGCGATATCGAAGGTGGACGTCAATTACAGCTGTATAGGCCGGGCGGATCATCTCGACGAGGAAAAAATAAGGCGCCTTGCTGAAACAGGCTGTAATTTCGTTTCGATGGGCGTGGAAACCGGAAGCCGTGAAAAGCAAAAGGAACTCAAAAAATTTTTGAATCTGGACACCGTAATGCTCAACGTCGCGCTTTTTCATAAATATAATATTTACTGCCGCTGTTTTTTTATGATCGGCTTTCCCGATGAGACGCTTGAGGAAATGGCCGAGACCATAAATTTCGCGGTCGATCTGAAAAAAAACAATATGCGCGACTGCACTTTTTTCATTACGAATTTATATGCGGGAACCGAGATGTCAAAGCGGTTTGAGGATAAATTATGGAAGACACGGATCTATCGAGGTAAGGAAACGGCGGCGGATAGTTTAAAACAGGACGCGCCCGGAGATTTTTCCGATGAAAAACTTTCACGCTATTCGAGCGTTCCGGCGGTAAACATAAATTCTTATCTTAATAACACGCAGCTCGTGGAATTGGTTAAAATGGCATATAAGAAAATAAACGCCATGGAATATATATGCCCGGATGAGATAGCGGCGCTTAAGGTAAATTGATAAGGCGCCCCTGCTTGAAATGGCATGATATCGCTTCTCTTATACTCGCTGATGGCATGCCAGGCATTTTAAATTCGTTATAGTGAGAGTGAATTTTATTATAATATTTCGCGAAGAAAAATTCGGAGGCATTTGGTTCGACACGCATACCATGAGCTATCGCTTTACGGAAGGTCTTTCGGATAACGATGCCCGTGAAGTCGGACGCCGCATACCGATGATGGCGGCTCACGGCCGCTGCGATATCGTGTCATCGCCCATACAGGTATATATCGAGCTTACCAGGGAATGCAATCTTAGGTGCCGGCATTGTTTCACGAACGCCGCGAACGAGAGGGGCGCCGGACTGTCCACTGAAAAATGGCTCGGAGCGCTGGATGAGATGAGTTCGACGGGCGTCATCAACGCGCGTTTTACCGGCGGCGAGCCCACTCTGAGGGACGACTGGTACGAAATCTTATCCCGTTCGAAAAAACTCGGGTTCGCCGTTTCGCTTCAAACGAACGGGACCTATGATGACGCGGAAGACGTCGTTAAAAAGATAGCCGGGCTTGAACTGGATCAGGTTACGGTCAGTCTCGACGGCATAGGCGCGACGCATGACGCCCTTCGCGGCTCCGGAAGTTTTGAAAAGCTTTTAAGAACGATGAAATTGATGAAGGCGGCCGGCGTCAGGCTCAGGTTCAATACCATACTCACGAAGAACAACGCCGCCGAAATGCCCGCCATATTCGATCTCGTGAGTGAATACGGCGTCGCGATAAATTTGTTCTATATGCGCTCCATAGGCAGAGGCGCCGATAATTTGAAAATATCGCTTGACTTCGAGGAGCATGCCAGATCCGCCGCCGCGGTCCGCGAGCTCTGGAAAAATTATCCGGGGATACACGTTTCGCATTCGGGATTTTATTCGCCGAAGTTGATGGCGCATAATGTTAAATTCCCGAGGATAACATATCCCTACGGTAACGTCGCAATTTCCATAGCCTCCGACGGAACCTACTGGCCCCACCATTATTCGATCTATCAGGGCGAGAATTTCAAGCTCGGCGAATATCCGAAAGACCGCCTTATCGATATCTGGGCCGGCTCGAAAAAACTGGACGGATTCCGGAAATGGCTTTCGCTCCTGCTCGAACGCTGCGAAAAGTGCTTTGAACACGGCGGCAGGTGCTCCGGCATAAATTTCGAGATGGAGATTGAAAAAATTTCAGGAAGAAGCCCGGCGAATCCTTTTTGCGTAAACCCCGAGCCGGCGGCGGAACCCTGGGAATATCTGGAGGATTGACGGAATGAAAGAAATTTCATTGAAAATGCCGGACCTCGAGTTTCTTGACGAGAGCATATGTTCCATCGTCGGTCGTATCGCGGATAACGAAACTTTGCTGGTCACCGACCCTTATAATTTTTCGAAAGTTTCGGGACATAAAAACATCGTCGTGGTCAGAAATAACGATTCCGGGCAGATACCGATCATAAAAGAAAGCCGCGAATACCGCCGCATAATCGCCGTCGGAGGGTGCGCAGCGCTCGATATTGGCCGCGCCTGCGCCGGAGGGAAACCTATAATCGTAATTCCGGCCATACTTTCGACTTCCTGCATAAGCCTCGACAGGAGCGTCATAAAATATAACGGCGTGAACACGCTTGAAAAAACCACGCTCCCTGAAAAGGTCCTTATCAGCATGAAAGATCTTCTGGAAATGCCTCAATCCGAGCTCGTAAAATGGTGCAGGTCTGGGTTCGGCGATCTTTTTACGATGGTCGCTGCGTCCATCGACCTGCAATATAAGAGCGGCGACATGTCGCGCGATAAAGTGATCGCTAACGTTCGTGAATGCTTCGACGCTCTTGAATGGGTTATAAAAAAATTCGACGGTTACAACGATTTTTCGGTGAGGGCTCTCGCGAGGTTTTTGCACGATTCTTCCCTGGTCATGGTAAAACGCGATAACAGCGCCTTGAACGCGGCGGGAGAACACGTCCTGTATCACGCGCTTTTAAAACTTCAAAAACAATATACGAGTTTGCGCCCGACTCACGGCCAGATTGTCGCCGCTGGAACGATAATAGCCGTTTTCATTTACGGCGAGCAGACCCGCGATATGAGCATATACGAAAAAATAAGGACGGCCTTCGCTAAACTCGGGATCGCTATTTCATACGGCGAACTTTCAATCGCGGGTATAGAAAAAGAGCATATCGTGGAAGGCCTTGCCGCAATAACGGGCAGCGGAACGCATCTTGGCGATTATTTTAAAACGGGTAATTTTGAAGTGCTCGACAGGATATTTTTGGCCTGAACATATTCGGATTGAAAAAATCACTATTCCATTTGTTTAATAAGGCGTGATATTAAGCGTGATGAATTACGCCATGCCGCCGATCTTAAACAGGCTAAAAAAAATATTGACTTTTAATAATGACTTATGTATAATGAGAACATTGATTTTTGCCTCAGATTGTTCACTTAAAATATAAATTCAATAATTTGCTGAGAAATGAGAAGATTTTGTTTATTAAAAACTTAGAATTTAAAATTTTATGAATATAATTAAAACAATCGGTGATTAGTTTATAATTGCCGGTTGTTTTATTTTTTTATAAAAAGCTTAAAATACCAAAAAAATTCAGGAGGTACAGTTAATGGTTAAGCCTAATTTCAAAAAACTTGTGGCCCTTATGGGAATCCTTTTTATAATGCTTACTCTTTCCGCGTGCGGTGGCGGCGGCGGCGGTAGCGACTCACCGGTTGTTACCACGGCGGCTCCCGGCGTTGAAGTTTCCGGCACTATTGAAACTCCTGCGGCGACGGCAGCTCCTTCGTTATTAAACGCTCCTTTAAGAGCTATAGATACGATTACGAACCAAAATAGCGATATCGACGTCGTAAACGCTACGACTGAAACCAAGATAAATTTCGTGAAAAAATCATTTACCGGCAACTCGTTCGTTATAGTGATACCTTATGTTGACGGCGATGTATATCCAGTTATCAGGGTTATCGATACCAAAACAAACATTCCTTTCTTCAAGCACTTCATGGGAAAGGCTAAAAAACGCAGCGAAATGATCAAGACCGATACCACGGATGAGACGAAGATCAATACCGTATATCCCGGAACCATTAAAATTGACGCTGAATCTACCGCGAATGCCCAGACCATAGTCAGCACTATCAGCTCAAACACCCGTGAAGTTTCGATTCCTACGATTCCTACTTCGGTTCAGGAAAAAGCCGATTACGATACGACCATCACTGGCTTGAAAACCGATCTGAACAAAGCTTTAGCTGAAATAAACGCTTTAAAATCAATGTTGAACGAATTGGTACTCCTGCTCAAGGCGAACGAAACTACGCCGACGGTTATAAACGCAAGAAATCAGATAACCGTAAACAGCTTTAATTCGGTTACAAACATCATCAATACCCGCCAGAACGTAATCAATACGCTTCCCGTTGAAGCTTCAAATACCGCGGAAGTAAAAATAGGCGAAGTCAGGTTTACGAAAGAAGTCGTTATCGGCGGAGTTACGATCGTAACCGGAAACACGGCGCCTGTCGATCTTACGAAGATCAACAATGAAATAAATAACATGTATACCTCGCCGGTCATAGCGCCTAAATTTTTCCCTGTTCCTCAATTTGACGTAATATTTACGGCTACTCAGGAAATTGAAATAAAATGCGATACTCCCGGCGCTTCAATAAGATACGTCGTTGAGCCCGCGGAAGGATATTATATTCCGCTTGTTCTAACTCAGGATACCGGAATATTATATACCGGCAAGTTCTTTATAAACAAACCTTCGATTATCCGCGCAATTGCGTTTAAACAGGGTATGCCTCATTCGAATGTAATAAAGGTATTCTACAATGTAAAAGTCCCCGGTTTTGACAGACTTGTAGTTGAACCCGTTACCGCTACGATACTCGAAGGCGGCACTTTCGAAGCCAAGCTCAACCTCAAACTGACGGCTGTTTATACCACCGGAATTACAAAAGTATTGGACAACGAGAACCCCAATCTCAACGTTACTTATAACGGCGTAAAGGTTGACAGCCCGCATTTCACTCAACCTGGAATTTATACGATCTCTTACACTGAAAACGACATCACTAAATTTGCTAAATTCAACCTTGTCGTAACCCCGAAAACTACCGTAGCCAACATGATGGGACTTGCTAATGGAAAAGTTCTTTCGTATGTAAACATCGATAAAAAAAATAATTTCGACGTAACGACAGGCGCTAACGCCGAAGTTACATATGCCAGGTCAGTTAAAAAGCATGTTGTCGAAGAAGTAAATTCAATTCCTGAATTTAGTGAAACCGCTACCGCTGATGCAAAATACTGGAAAATTTCTC